>DASQKG010000248.1:0-11952 GCA_035630655.1 Pyrinomonadaceae bacterium | reverse complement strand
TTCCCAGACGAACCACTGCCGCTTTGCCTGAAGCTGATCCGGAACCCGTTCGAGTTTTGCGCGAACGAGTTGAGGCGCCGAAAACGGCTGGCAGACTAGCCGCCGCACGTGTTGCCTTCGCGTTTCAGTCAGGTGGACTGGCTAACATCACAGACTTCGCGGCGAACATCCAACGCGCCATCGAAAATGGTCTGACGCGCGACGACGCCTTGAAAGCGTTGACTGCGTCGCCCGCGGAAATCCTAGTGGTCTCGGATCGGCTTGGCTCAATTGAGGTTGGCAAGATTGCCAATCTGACAGTAACGCGGGGCGATCTCTTCGATCGCAACCGGCAGATTACGCACGTCTTTATCGATGGCCGCCAGGTTGATTTGCGCCCGCCAACACCCGCCGCTGCGACACCGGGTTCAGCGACTGGCACATGGACGCTGAGCGTCGATCTTGGTTCGGGTGACATTGCCGCAACTCTAACCCTTCAGCAGATGGGCGAACGTTTGCGCGGCTCGCTTCAGGGTTCCCTGGGTAGCGGCGACATCGCAAACGCTTCGGGTGGACCAGGAGGCGAGATCCGGTTCACGGTTCCCGTCACGCTTGAAGGACAAACGTCGGAAGCTACGTTCGCCGGCAGAATCAACGGGAACGAAATGCAGGGAACGGTAAATATTGTCGGACGCGCTCCCGGTTCATTTACCGGCACACGCGCTGGTGCTCCGACACCAGCGGCGGAACCCTCGCCGACGCCGTGAGTCAGGTTTACCGCGCTTTCGTTTGAACTCCTAGCGCCAAAGGCTCGAAATGTAACAGCCTGGGGCAGCGCCCCAGGTAAGGTCCGATCAACACTGAAAGCGCTGAAGGGGCGGAATGCAAAAGATGAAAGGTCTTCCCAAGATGAAAAGGTTGCTTGTTACTGTTCTCGCGTGCTCGATGATCGCGGGTTCGATCTTGCCGCAGGTCTTCGCGCAGGATCGTAGCGCAGCTCCGGTTACGTTGATCCAAAACGCCACGGTCTTAACGATTACGCGCGGCACGCTTACGAACACCGACGTGCTGATACGCAACGGCAAGATTGCGGCCATCGGTAAGAATCTCAAGAGTCCGGGAGCGAATACCCGCGTGATCGATGGCACTGGCAAGTATGTCATGCCGGGCATCGTCGACTGCCATTCGCATTCAATGCTTGATGCAATCAACGAAGGCTCTTTGTCGGTGACTTCCATGGTCCGCACGCGTGATGCGCTCAACCCGAATGATGCGGATCTCTATCGCGGGCTGGCTGGGGGCGTCACTACGTTGAATTTGTTGCACGGCTCGGCGAATGCAATCGGCGGCCTCAATACCGTAGTGAAGATTAAATACGGGCGGCCGGTTGATGAATTTCTTTTCCCGGGCGCCATGCCGGGAATTAAGTTTGCGCTGGGCGAGAATCCGAAGCGCGCAAGCTCGACACCCCAACCCGGGCAGCAGCGTCGATATCCGGCGACGCGCATGGGCGTGGAAGAAGTCATCCGTGAGGCTTTCACACGCGCGCGCGATTACAAAAGGAGCTGGGACGAATACCGTGCGTCGTCTTCGCGGGGCGTTAAGAACCTGATGCCAATACGCCGGGATATTCAGCTCGACCCGTTGGTCGAGGTTCTTGAGGGCAAGCGCTACGTGCACGCGCACAACTACCGTGCAGATGAAATCCTGATGCTCATCAGCCTGGCCGATGAGTTTGGATTCAAGATTCGGACGTTTCAGCACACTCTTGAAGGCTACAAGGTGGCGAAGGAAATCGCGCGGCACGGCGCCGGCGCTTCGATTTTTGCCGACAACTGGGCCTACAAGATCGAGGCTTACGACGCGATCCCTTTCAATGCTGCCATCATGACGCGCGCGGGCGTGAACGTTTCCATTAACTCTGATTCAGATGAGCGCGCGCGGCGTTTGAATATCGAAGCTGCCAAAGCGATGCGCTATGGAGAGCTCACTGAAGAGGAAGCACTGAAAACGATTACCTGGAACCCCGCCTGGCAACTCGGTGTTCACGAGCGAGTAGGCTCGATCGAAGTTGGTAAAGATGCCGACATCGCAATTTGGAACGGACACCCGTTGAGCGTCTATTCCCGGGTCGACACCACGTTCGTCGACGGCGAGGTTTTCTTTGATCGCCAACAGGATTTGGCGCGCCGTGCCGATTTTCTGAAGCAACGCACGCAATTGGAACAAGCTGAACCCAATCGTCCGCCGCGTGGTGGAGCGTCGCCACAAGCGCCGCGACGTCGTCCGCCTACAAGCGCGCACGACGACGAGGACGGAGGTATCGACAATGAATAAGTTTAGATCGACATCATTGTTGTTAATCCTGATCGCGTGCTCGACGCTGGTATCAGCCCAGCAAATCGGTAATCCAACCACGCAGTCTGGCGTCAGTTTTCCCCGTGGTACTTTCGCGATTCGCAATGCGCGCATCGTGACGGTCAGTGGTGCGGACATCGACAACGGCACGGTGGTTATTCGAGATGGAAGAATTGAAGCTGTGGGTGCGGGTGTCAGCGTTCCTTCAGGCGCACAGATCATTGAGGGTCGCGGTCTTTCGGTTTACCCGGGAATGATCGACGCCGGAACGTCGCTTGGCTTGGTTGAGGTGGGCCAGGGCGCGCCCGGTACGGTCGACACGTCAGAAGTCGGCGATTTGAATCCCAACGCCAAAGCGATTTTCGCAATCAATCCACACAGCGCCCATTTCGGAGTGACGCGAGTTGACGGTGTCACTAATGCCGTCTCGCTTCCCTTGGGTGGATTGATTTCCGGTCAGGCCGCAATTATCAATCTCGCCGGCAGCAATCAGTTTGAAATGGCTGTGGTGCCAATGGCTGCGCTCGTTATCAACTACCCCCGCAGTAGCGCGGGCGGCGGTGGGGGTTTCTTTGCCGAATTGCAGCAAACAAATCTCACCGAGACACTCGCGAACGCGAATAGGCAAGTTGAACAGATCCGAAAGATGTTGCGCGACGCTGAGGCTTACGGCCGCGCGCAAGATGCCTCCACGAAGGACAGAGCACTGCCTCGTGTAGATCGCAACGTAGTCCTGGAAGCGTTGGTTCCTTACGTTCGTGGCGAGCGTCCAGTGATCTTTCGCGTGGACAGAGAAAGTGACATACGGGCCTCGGTTCGCTTTGCGGAAGAGATGAAGCTAAAGCCCATCATTCTGGGCGGCGATGATGCCTGGAAGTTGGCAACGTTTTTGAAAGACAAGAATGTGCCGGTCATTCTTACCGGCATCTGGGATTTGCCGTCGCGCGAAGACGACTTTTACGACACGCTTTACGAAAACGCCTCCAAGCTGCAACAGGCGGGAGTGCGCTTCGCGATCTCGTCAGGAGATAGTGGCGCTAATGTTCGGAACCTTCCCTTTTATGCCGGAATGGCGGCGGCGTTTGGTTTGCCGAAAGCTGAAGCGTTGAAGTCGGTGACACTTTATCCGGCGCAGATCATGAATATCGCCGATAGGCTGGGTTCGATTGAAGTCGGCAAGATGGCAAACCTTGTCGTGGCTGACGGCGACTTGCTCGAGACGCGAACTCATATTCGACATCTATTCATTGACGGCAGGCAAATTCCATTGACGAGCCGTCACACCGATCTGTACGACGCATTTAAGAATCGCAAGTAAGGTCTGACGTTTGAGGTAAAGACGAATTACCAGGAGGTTATTCCGTTGTCTTTTCGAAACATCATCACCCGCACATTTTTCCCCGCAATATTGATTTGCCTTTCATTTGTATCAGCCTCAACCCAGACCAAGCTGCTGCGTTTTCCTGACATCCACGGCGATCGGGTCGTCTTCACTTACAGCGGCGATTTGTGGACCGCGCCCGCTTCCGGTGGAAGTGCAATTCGCCTCACTTCGCATGCCGGGGTTGAGGTCTTTGGAAAGTTTTCGCCGGACGGAAAATGGATCGCGTTCACGGGGCAGTATGACGGCGACGAGCAGGTTTACGTTGTGCCTTCTGCCGGCGGCGTTCCCCGACAGATCACTTTCTACCCGGCCAAAGGTCCCCTGACGCCGCGTTGGGGTTGGGACAATTTGGTTTACGGTTGGTCGAGCGATGGCAAGAGGATTTTCTTCAAGTCGCAGCGCGACTCATGGGCCTTGCCTATCGCGCGTCTTTATTGGGTCTCAATCGACAGCGGACCGGCTGATCCTCTGCCGATGCCGGCGGCAGGTTCGGCGGATCTTTCACCCGACTCTTCGCAGATTGTTTACTCGCCGCAGTCGCGCGACTTCCGCCCGGAAAAACGTTATGGCGGTGGCCAGGCAAACACTCTCTACATTTTCGATGTGAAGACTTATGCGACTAAGCGAATCGCCGAAGGTCCACGCGCAACGCGCGATCCCACTTGGGTCGGCGATATGATTTACTACAACTCGGATCGCGACGGACATTTCAATCTTTACGCCTACCACGTGCCCAGCGGACGAACCACCCAGGTAACCAACAACAAACTGTGGGACGTTCGCTGGCCCAGTTCAGACAATCAAAGCCGCCTTATTTATGAATTGAACGGCGAGCTGCAAGTGCTGGATGCGAAGAGTGGTCGCAGCAATGGCATTTCCATTGCGGTACCTGATGAAGGTCTGGCTCGGCGGCCCAGTCGCATTCCGGTCGCCGCTTTCATGGAGTCAGTCGGACTAAGCCCAAAGGGCGAGCGCGCGCTGTTTGTCGCCCGGGGTGATGTCTTTACCGCGCCGATTGAAAAAGGTCCGACGCGTAATCTGACTCATTCGTCTGGAGCACATGACAAGTGGGCGGCATGGTCGCCCGATGGCGCGAGCATCGCTTTCATCTCCGACATAACCGGCGAGGAAGAGTTGTACGTAATGCCGCAGGACGGTTTGAAACCGCCCCAGCAGATCACACGCGGCGGTAGCGCCATGCGTTATCAACCTGAATGGTCGCCTGATGGTAAGCGCATTGCATTCAGCGACAAGGATGGAAAGCTTTATGTGGTGACGCTGGCGGATCGAAAGATAGTTGAAGTCGCTGATTCACCGCACGGTCAAATTCGCGATTACGCATGGGCGCCGCGGGGCAACTTCCTCGCCTTCAGCCTTGACGATCAACCCAATCGCCTTTCTGCTGTGCACATCTGGAGCGCAGCCGATGGCAGGGTGCGGCGCATCACCGACAACATGTTCAATGCCGCCAATCCGGCCTGGGATCCGCAGGGAAACTACATTTACTTCCTCTCTGATCGGGAGTTTCAACCGCAGATCTCACAAATTGAGTTTAACTACGCTACGAATCGCACGTCTTATATCTACGCGGTCGCTTTGCGAAAGGACGTCAAACATCCTTTCCCGCCTGAAAGCGATGAAGTGACGATAGCAAAACCTGACGACGCGCCGAAGCCTGTGGGGACTCCGCCCGGGGTGGAACCAAAGCCACCGGCGAAAGACATCAGCAAGGAAGTGAAGAAGGAACCGGCCGGCGCGCAACCGAGTCCGGAAGCGTCCCCCACTCCGGCATCCGCCACGGCCGAGGCCAAGCCTGATGCTGCCGCAGCGAAGCCACCAACAACAATGTCGATCGACTTTGACGGCATCGCTGCACGCGTGGCGCGCGTGCCGGTAGGGGCCGACAACTACGGGGGCCTTAATGCCAAGACGGGACACCTAATGTATGCGACCGGTTCAGCTTTCTTTTACGGTCGCGCTGGAGATCGTCCGACCACTCTTAAAATCTTTGCTTTCAAGGATCGCAAGGAAACGACCCTCGCCGAAGACATTCGTGGTTACGTACTCTCCGACGATGGCTCAAAGGTTTTGGTGGCCCAGGGCCCCGGGTTCAACCTTTACGATGCGACACCGGTCGGCGATAGAACGAGAAAGCCCGTTTCTACTGCCGGACTGTTTGTCGATCGCGTGCCCGCGGAAGAATGGAACCAAATCTTCCACGAAGTGTGGCGGCGCTATCGCGACTTCTTCTACGTACCGAACATGCACGGTTACGACTGGGCCGCTTTGCGCGAACAATACAAACCGCTGCTGCAGTATGTTTCGCATCGTTCCGATCTCAACTTTGTGATCAGTGAAATGATTGCGGAGTTAACTATTCAACACGCCTATATCGAAGGCGGCGACTTCCAGATTCCACCCCGGCCGCGCGTGGGTTTGCCGGGTGCGCGTTTTGAAGTTGACAGACAGTCTGGCAAGTATCGCGTCTCAACGATCTTTGAAGGCCAGAATGAAGAAGACATCTATCGCTCGCCCTTGACCGAGATTGGCGTCGACGTCAAGGTTGGTGACTATGTCCTGGCGATTGACGGCGAAGAGCTCAAAGCCACTGACGACATATACCGGCTGCTCTGGAACAAGGCTGACAACCCAGTTAGTTTGACGGTGAACAGGACGCCGTCGATGACCGGCGCACGGGTCGTTTCTTACCGGCCAATTACGGATGAAACCAATCTGATTTACCTGGATTGGATTGCTAGGAATCGCCGCAAAGTGGAAGCTGCTACCGGCGGCCGGGTAGGTTACATACATATTCCCGACATGGGCGCTAACGGCATTCGGGAGTTTATCAAGTGGTATTACCCGCAGATTCGCAAGGAAGGTTTGGTAGTAGACGTGCGTGCCAACGGCGGCGGCAATGTTTCGCGGATGCTGATTGAGCGGCTGCGGCGGAAACTGCTGGCCGTAAATTACGCGCGCACAGACGAGGAAGCGAACACCTATCCGGATCAGGTGTTCATTGGACCAATGGTCGCGCTCCTGGATCAGAACTCAGCGTCTGATGGAGACATCTTCCCTCACATGTTTCGCGAATCGGGACTGGGACCATTGATCGGAAAACGTTCGTGGGGCGGGGTGGTTGGCATACAGAACCGTGGGCCACTAATCGATGGCGGCACGATTTTCGTGCCCGGCTCCGGCCTGGCGAATAAAAACGGAGAGTGGATCATCGAAGGCTATGGCGTCGATCCGGATATTGAAGTGGACAACGATCCGAAGTCAGAGATTGAGGGCAAGGATCCACAACTCGAGCGAGGCATTGCCGAAGTGATGGCGAGACTGAAACAGCCGGTGAAGTTGCCGGCGAAACCACCCGGACCGGTGAAGACGATTCGGTAGCGTTACGGCTTCGGTCCAGCCCGCGCAGCGGGCGACAGACTTGGATCCGCTGAGACTGTCGCCCGCTTCGCGGGCTTCTCAATCATAGCTTCCTTTGTTTCGAAGTTTTGTGCTGTGTTCTGTGATCGAGATTCACTCTGCGGTTAACCCTGCAAACAAATCATCTACTGAAACGTTCCAGCCCGGGAGTACTCTCGATTCCGCTGAATCGCCCTGCTCATATCGCCACCCCTCCCAAGCCGGCTTGCCTTCCTTACTGGACGCATGAGGGACTTCGATTGTCCTGGTGGCGGAATCGATGATCCAGAGCTCACGGACACCCAGGGCCATATACGTCTGGGCCTTGGTGGTGCGGTCATAAATCGCGGTGCTCTTCGATGCATACTCAAAAACGATATCGGCGGACGTGCGTTTTCTGCCCATCTGCCTTGCGAGTTCTTCTGAGACGTACATCATGTCCGGCTCAAGATAAGTTGCTCCGGCATCGGTCGAAGTATAGATAGGCTCGTGCGGATGATGCACCTCGCCCTTAAGATTGTTGTTCAAGAGGTGTCCAACCAATGACATGGTCAGTCGTGAATCGATACTTCCATGCGGTGGAGCCGGCGGCGGGACCATGAAGAGAAACCCTCCAATCAGATCGTAATGGCAGCGATCTTCGGGCTCTGGCAGGGCCCAAAATTCCTGAAGGGTGTATCGGCGCAAGAGCGGTGAGAAAACGGGCTCTTCTTTTACTTCGACGGATTGCATTGAAACCTCCGAGTACTTAAGCAAATCGTAGCACCGCGATGGGGTGTGTCAAGGATTCCCGGATGTGCTTCCTGCTTTATAGAGACCATGACCTGGCCCGTCTCGACGATGATGTCAGTGCGAATAATGTCAAAGCAGCGCAAACCGGTTGGGTCGATGGCGTTAACAGGATCGTTTTGCGTGTAAGTATAGGCGTTGAACGGTTGTGGATTTCCGGCGCCGCCTTTCAACGGATCAGGACTCGTCCAGCGACCGCTTGTGTTTCATACTTCCGCCACCAAGTGTGATCTAAACCGAACGTGCCGTCGCGCTCCGTCAATGCAAACTTCTGCCGGCTGGAAGATAATCATGTCGCGCGATAACCGTACTCGTGCCGACTCCGTTGTTGTTCATCACTGCGCGCGACGAACCGTGCACGTCTGAAAGTACATACCTCATGCCGCCGCCGGTGACTCCCACAGTCCCGCATAGCGCACTAACGTGATCGTGAAACTCAAGGCTGTCGGCAAACCCCTGCCTCAGGTTGGCCCGGCTGGCGCCGCCATTAAGCCCGCCGAGCCAAAAGGCATAGCCGTCCTGATCCGGCGCGCGTTGCAAATAAGCCTCGTACAAGTCAGTGACGTAATTAGGATTGGTGGTAGTGAGACTAATGTACTCGGTGGAATTGAAGAGGGTTGCGCCCAAACTTTGCGCCGCCCCCAGCAAATGACCCGGACTTTGCGACTTCGCCTGCGTCAGCGTGGTGGTTCATTGCGACAATTCACTAGCACTGGGCTGGCGTCCGAGCGCACCCTGAAAGAAGTCCTGCACGAACTGGCTGATAGTTTTGGGACAAGTGCCAGTGCCGCTGGTGACGCGCTGCCGCAACTCCGTGATGTGTATCGCTTTAATCGGGGTACCATTCGGCGCGCCCGCCAGCGTCGGATCTGTGTAAGCAGACGTCATGATTCCTAACGCTATGAGGGCTTCGTTCAATCGGTCACGCAAATCCTGAACATCCGCCTTATTGATAACCACTCCGTTTGCGATAGTCCCGTTGGTCCATGTGGCCGCAGATAGTCCGGCCAGGCTTCTCATCGCATTGACGGCGGATCTCAACTCATTGATGTGCACTGCTTTGACGACCGTGACCGTAACGCCTGTGGGATCGTCGACAGGCCTGATGATGGTTGGATCCGTAAAAGCTCTGGCGGCGCCCATCACCACCGTGCTAATCGTGCCCGCAACTAAGTGCCCCGCGTCAATGTGCCCTCCTGACGCAACATCTCCAACAATTGGCAGCGGACATTCGCAATCGCAAGCGCCTGTTTGCCGAAATAGTTGTTCAGCTTGGCCTTTTGCATCTCGAAAACTGTCCAAGAAATAACTGCCTCTACACAGGCTTGAGGGAATAATACTCAGCTTCTCCCAAATCCGTGGCTCCAACCAAAATTTCTTCCGAATCAGCTTCTGACGGCACCCTCCAACTTCTTTGATCAGCGAGGGTAGCATCCACTTCGTTTGGCTGGAGCGGGATTACTTCGCCTACGGATCCTGTGCGCCGATACAAAGTCACGTAACTTTTTTCCAATAATTCTCGGATCTCACATTCCTTTGGTGGGGCTACCAGGCCAATCCCTGGGAACCAGATCTTCGATCTCCTTTTGTGAAGCTCCCCGGAGGGACTTAACGTCCTTCAACGACCTGACGGGCCTGATGCCTCTTATTCGCCGGATGAGACTGCGCAGACCCCTCAGAATCGCGCGCACGGGTATACCCATCTCCATGGGCTCTCTGTCTGGCGGCACATCGATGATTATCCCGCAATCCGGAAATTCCTCACCATTTTTGCAGGCGTGGATGTCAATCTTGATTATATCAACATCCTCTTCTTCTTTCTGATCCTGCAGATGACTGGCCACCGAGCCAACGGCCGCTGCAACTCCCAAGACTTTACCGGTAATGCCAAGTCCAATAGCAGCTCCTGCTTCGGCGGTCGTAAATCCGAGAGCGGCACCCCCCTTCAAAATGCCCAGCTTAGTTAGAAAGGCACCAATCTTTAGCAGCATCCCTAAAGCAGCTGCAGGTGAGGCGACAATGGCAACTACCGCGAGGGCTACCACAAGGGCGACCACAACCCACTTCAAAACTTTCTTAACAATGCGGAATGCGTTGCCGATTGCACTGAACAGCTTTTTGAAAAACAACCCCGTGGGATCAATGTAGTTCACGGGGTCATTTGTGCAATATGCGTAGAGATTGAAACTCTGAGGGTCACCGAAAGTTGAACCAGCCATTCCGATCGGATCGACTTGAGTGAAGCGGCCTTGTTGCGCGTCGTAGTGGCGGTTGAGGGCGTAGTCGAGACCGGTATTCAGGCTGCGGTCGTAGGTGGTGAACCGCCGGTTGGTGGCGCCGGTGGATTCGGCACTCAAGGCGGTGCCGAAGGGCAGAGTCACTTGCTCGAAGGAACTGGTGTCTTGAGCATTGGTAACCAGGCGCGTGCCTAATCGATCGGGATGATGATACTGAACGAAATGGCTGCTTGGGCCATTCGGAGTCAATGTTGAAAGCAACCTGGCGCCGAGGTAGATGTAAGTCTTTGACCACTGCGGGGTGGTGGAGCCTTCTGTCTCCGTGTACTCCGCACTGCCGTCGCAAGCGTAGTAAGTGCGCACGCCTGCCTCTTCCAGGATCAATCGTTCGTTTGAACTGCCGTAGGTGTAGCTGGCGATGATGGTCTGATTGTTATCGGACTTGACGTTCACCAGGCGATTCGCAGCATCGTATTGGAAACGCTGCGAATTACTGCTGCCCGGAGTGTTCCTAGCGCGAGCCCCTGGTCATCAGGTGTGGCAGTTTAATAAGACCTAACGGTCTCACTTGACGTACTCGATTGTGATCTGCCGAACCTCTCGATCCACTTTCAACGTCAAGATTATTTCACAATGATCACCTAACACTTTCGGGCCTGCTTTCCAACTTATCGGGAGGTGGTAACCGCTCGGACCAGGTGGAATTGGGTGATTGTCGTAGATTTCAGCATTGAATCTTTCTTCAGCGGTGCGTAATTCAGCGCTTTCGACAGTAATAGATTTCGTGTTGTTGTAGATCCTTAGGTCCGGCTCAATCGAAGCCGCGCCGATCAGGCCTTTGATGCCGCGCGTTTGAATTTCGAAATCGTCTAAGCGCTTAACCCATTCACCATCCGCAACTTCCTGCCACCCCTTTGGCTGCAAACGAAAACCGGGGTCGCAAGCGAAAACCAGTAAAGGCAAAGACATGGTAAGAAAGATTCCGATTTTCATTCTCAAGCATGGTTGAAGGCGTTTGGTTACGGGCATGGGTTCTTGGATCCGAACTGTGCTTTCAGACTTGCTCTAATTTCATCCTGCGTGTTGTAAGCCTCATATTCCAGCTCGTTATGCCGTCCGGCTGGGTCGCGTCCTGCTTTCCATTCACGGTAAGATTCCTGTGCGTAATACTTAAGGAATTTAAACGTACCGAATCTCTTGCCCTGTCGCGTGTGTGTGAGCTCGTGTCCGATGAGCGCTATGCCCTCGATTGTTTGTTGGTCTATCTTCTTCAAAGAGATGACATTACCGCCTGGAGTGTATCCGTCGGCATCACCTCGCACGTATCGAGGAATTCCCTGAACGAGTCTAATGTTGCTAAGAACTAATTCGCTGAACCAGGGTCCCAGTAAGTTTCTTACGCAGTCGGAGAGTCCGTGTTTTTTCGGGTCGAAGGCCTCCGTCAAGCCTGAGTTGCCTTGAAAGCCATTTGCATTCGGATTAAAGCCAGGCGTGCCACCGGGACCAAGAGAGCCGATCGGTATCATCGATAACACTCGACTGATTCCAATACCAGCAGCGAAAACTATTGCTCTGTGCAACATGGACTTTGCACTAAAGCTGATTGAGCCAACAGCAAGCGCAGCCTTAATCCCACTAGCAATCCAGCCCAACGTAGTTGCGGTTTTGGCACCCGTGGCGATCAGGATCGAGCCACCCGCGCCATTAGACCCTAAATTTATCATAACGGCCTTAGCCAACTGCCACCCGAACGCGGCTGACCCGATGGTGATGACAGCCAGGGCGACG
>DASQKG010000247.1:0-8559 GCA_035630655.1 Pyrinomonadaceae bacterium | reverse complement strand
AATAATCGCTGGAAAATATCGTGGCCGTAATCTAAAGAGCCCGCCGTCGCTCGAAGTGCGGCCGACGTCTGACCGCCTGCGCGAGACCTTATTCAACGTCATCGCTCCCAGAATAGAGGGGACGAGATTTTTAGATTTGTGTGCCGGTTCGGGAGCGGTTGGGATTGAAGCCTTATCGCGTAACGCTGCGCACGCCACGTTCGTTGATCGGTCGCGAAAGATGTGTGGGCTGGTGGAAGCGAATCTCGATCTTTGCCGGGTTCCGGAAGACGAAACCGAAGTGGTGCAGTCAGAAGCGCTTGATTTTCTTCGACACCGGCAGGCGCGTCAGAAGAAGGAACCGTGGGATATTGTGTTTTTTGACCCGCCTTACGCTACCGATTATCTTCGTGTGCTCGAAAGCTTCGGCGCTGAGAACTCCAGTCTCCTAACTGAAAGTGGTTTGCTGATTGCCGAGCACCATCACAAGAATCAGTTGCCAGACGTGATCGGGAGACTAAGCCGCACTCGAACCGTCAAGCAGGGCGACTCCTCGCTGAGTTTTTACGAAGTAAGCGCGTAAAGCGCGACATTACAGAACCGAGCGCGGTAGCGCCGGATGCTGAAGGCGCCGATCGAAAAATTGCTTTAATGAGCTAAAAAACGTATCTGTGCAAAAGACCTATCATAGAACGTTTTGAAGAACGCATTCATTTTCAAGTGGCTTTCAGCATCCGGCGCTACCGAGGCGGTGTGAAAACTGAAGGTACGAGTGAATAACGCTGAAAGCGTTCGCTAGCTCCAGCCCAGGCTTGCGCTTTGGCAACCCTGGGAAAGAGGCATTCATTTTTAGAAGACGCAACTCTGAAGGAGTTGCGTCGCCATTCGCCAAACGCAAGCAGCGCAACTCCTTCAGAGTTGCGAAGAGTCTCTTGGACGTCTTGAACCCAGGGTTTCAAAGCCAACCCTGGGCTGGAATTCGCGAACGCTTTCAGCGTTATTGGTCGTACCTGAGTTTTCACACAGCCTCTACCGCGCTCGTTTCTGTAATAGTGCGGCCGCTTCGCCCACCGCCTCAGTTCGCTACCTTCCGCCATCGTTGCTAGAATTTCCCTATGCTCGTACTGGGAATCGAAACGTCTTGCGATGAAACTGCGGCAGCGATCGTACGCGACGGCCGCGAGATCTTGTCGTCCATCATCGCCTCGCAAGTGAAGACGCATGAGCGTTTTGGCGGTGTCGTCCCTGAGTTGGCGTCGCGCGAACACCTCGACAAGATCGTTCCCATTGTTGAAGAGGCCCTCGAGCGCGCGCACGTCAAACCTCAAGATATCGACGGCATCGCGGTCACCGTTGGCCCCGGTTTGGTTGGTTCGCTGCTCGTCGGTGTCTCTTACGCCAAGGCGATGGCCTTTGCCTTGAACAAGCCGCTGGTTGGAGTAAATCACATCGAAGGTCACATCTACTCAGTCGCTTTCGAAAACCCTCCGGTCGAGTATCCCGCTCTTGCTTTGGTTGTGTCCGGCGGCCACACAAATCTGTTCTACATTCCTGGGCCTGGCAAATACAAAGTCATCGCCCGCACACGCGACGACGCCGCCGGCGAGGCGTTTGACAAGGTGGCCAAAATGCTGGGGCTCGGTTACCCCGGCGGTCCAATCATCGAAAGGCTCGCGCGCGAGGGTAATCCGAAGGCGGTCAAGTTTTCGTTACCGCGCATGGGCGATGGCTCGCCCGATTTTAGTTTTAGCGGACTGAAAACGGCGGTCACCAAACACGTACGCGAGACTGGACTGCAACCAGTGACAAACGGCGGAGAGCCGTCACAGGAGATAAAAGACCTGGCTGCAAGCTTTCAGAGTGTCGTGGTTCGTTCGTTGGTCGGCACAACAGAGCGGGTGGCGGGAGAATACTTTCCCAAGACGCTGATTGTTGCCGGCGGCGTTGCCTGCAACGGCGCTCTGAGAGAAGCCTCACGAACGGCTGCGGAACAGTTGGGAATTCCAGCCTACTTCCCTTCACCGCATCTCTCTACTGACAACGCAGCGATGATTGCCGCCGCTGGAACCGTAAAACTCCAGGCAGGCGAACGCGCAGATTTCAGCCTCAATGCTGATGTCACCTTGCGACTGCAAAATTTCGAAAACCAGGATGAAGCTCTTAGGCAGGCCGGCGTGCATTACCGGCTATGATTTCGCCATCAATTAATTGTCATGCCCACTCAACTACCAATAAAAGAACAGCGCCTTGACCTTGACGAGATCATTAAAAAAGACCCTCTCGGTGAGTTTTTCGTTTGGTGGAGGGACGGTTCTTCTACGGACGTTGAAGACTTGGAACGCTGTCTATCAGTCGCTACACGCGAGAGTGATTTACAAAAGTTCTTGAGTTCAAACCCGATTGTACTCGCTCAACAACTTGGTGGCGGGCATGGTCGCTGGGTTATACCTCAGAAACGGTTAGGATCGGAGCACGTAACGGATTTTATAGTTGGAGAAAAGAGTTCGATAGGATTCGAGTGGTACGCGGTTGAATTGGAAAGCCCCCGAGCCAAGATGTTCACAAAAGCAGGAGATCCAACTCAGAAGTTAACGCATGCCATCCGACAGATACAAGACTGGCGAGCATGGCTGCAGCGAAATCAAAAATTACGCGGCGATCCCAAGGATTGAAGGCGGTTTGGGGCTAACAGATATTACTGCAAATCTTCCTGGCTTGATTCTGATAGGTCGTCGCAAGGACATCGACGAGTCGACGAAAGAGCGTCGCCGTCAAATGGCCAATGACTTAAGAATTAGAATTCACAGTTATGATTGGCTTTTCTCGCAAGGCGGACTCTTCTGGGAGTTACAACTGCGCAAAGAAAATCCGGAAGTGCAAGACTAAGAGAAGGGCGGCGTTCCCGCCTCTAAATGTTTTCTGCTTACTGCTTACTACCGACTGTTTTTGGTCTCGGCACGCGAGACCCGAGGTGGGCCTTATCAACCCTCGATGACGCTCCAGGCGCTCACCGCCTTTTTCTCATAAGCGGTAATGGTCGCGACGTTGCGCTTCTCCACTTCGGTCAACTGTGCGTCATTAAACTCAGGATTGGCCTTATACCAGGGAAAGCTTTCGAAGTAAGTCTGAAACCAGGGCTCTTTTGTGAACACCTTGCCGCGGCGCGCGAAAATCTCCTGACGCATCTTGCCTGCGTCTTCGATAAACAAACCTTCCAGAAGAGTACGCGTTATCGGCTTCCGGCTGAGATCGTCGTGGATCTTGTTCTCATACGCCACTATGGTTTCCACGTTTATCTTGTCTTTGCCTGACAGATCTTCATCTTTGAAAGTGTCACTGGGTTGATACCAGGCCTGGGCATAGAAATACTGCGACAACCATGGCGCCTGAAATTGGCGGCCGTGTCGCGCATACACTTCATTACGCAGCAAACGCAGCTCATGAAGGCTCAGACCATTCAACATCTGCGGCGAGATTAACTTGTCTTCAAAGAGCTCCATGTCGCCCGGCGCCAGGGCAACCTTGCGCGACTTCTTCTGCGCCAGGGAAATCGTCTCCAGGTTTCTCAGCTCAAGCGCCGAAAGCTTTTTCGGGTCGTAACTAGCGGACGCTTTATACCAGTAACGCTCATCAAAATACTGTTGTAACCATGCCTCGTTGAAACGCTTGCCATGAATTGCTTCGATTTCCGACCGCAGCACCAGCCACTCTGCGCCGCTGTGAACACCCAGCTTTCTGGCCGTGAGTGGACGAGTTTGCCAGTAGCGCATATCGCCCGGCTGAACGGTCGTGTGCTTGCTGGCTTCAGCAATGCGAATCAGGTCCAGGTTGCGGCGCTCAGTATTACTGAGCATGGAATTGTTGAATGCAGGATTGGGTTTGTACCAGTCCTGCGCTTCAAGGTAGACGCGAATCTCGGCGTCTTTAAAAATCCTTCCATGCCTGCCAAATACAATGCCGCGGAGCAGTTTGAGCTCGTCGAGTGGAACGGCGTTGACCTCGGCCTGTTTCAGCGCCGTCTTGCTGAAGTCGAATGTTCGCCAGCGCTGCATGCTGTCCTGAGCAGCTATCGGAACGGAGAGAAGCAGCAGCGCAAGCAAAACATAAGGGGTGCGAGAAATCGTAGGGGGATATTTCACTGTTAGCTCCGGTTTTGATATGTGAAAAAGGGACGATCTCTTGAACACGACCCACTCGGCTCAGCTATCCAAATATATCGCGGACCTTGTCGACTAATCCTTTATCTTCCAGATCCTTGTTTTCCACGACCGCCAGTTGCTCGAGCAGCTTCCGCTGTTCACGTGTCAACGAGGTCGGCGTGACTACACTAACTGAGACAAACATGTCCCCGTGGCCGCGACCGCCTAACACCGGCATACCCTTGCCCTTAATGCGAAACACGGTTCCGGTCTGCGTACCGCTCGGGACTTTGATTTTCTCTTCGCCGTCGATCGTGCCTACCGTAACGTCTGAACCCAACGCTGCTTGTGCAAAGGTAATCGGCAAAGAGGCGTACAGGTTACTTCCCTGTCGTTCAAATCGTTCATGCTCGGCGAGATGGATAACAACGTAGAGATCGCCTGACGGTCCGCCTTGAGTACCGGCCTCGCCTTCGCCCTGGACGCGCAAACGCGAGCCGGTTTCAACTCCAGCCGGAATTTTGACTTCCATTTGCTTCTCGCGCTCAATGCGGCCTGCGCCCCGGCAATCACTACAAGGCGACTTCACGACCCGACCAGCTCCGCGACATGCCTGACACGTACGAGCTACCGAGAAGAACCCCTGCTGGTAGCGGACCTGCCCGGTGCCGCCACAGTTGCTGCAGTTTTCCGGCTGCGTGCCAGGCGCGGCACCGTTGCCTTTACACGTTTCGCACGTTTCAAGTCGAGGGATGCGAAGGTTCGCGGTCATCCCGTTGAAAGCTTCTTCGAGACTGATCTCAAGATCGTAACGCAGGTCGGCGCCGCGTTGGGCGGCCGAGCGGCGTCCTCCCTGACGTCCTCCTCCGAAAACATCACCAAACCCAAAAAGATCGCCCAGGATGTCTTCGATTCCACCAAAACCGGGCGCGCCCCAGCTTTGGCCCGCGCCGCTGGAAACTCCAGCATGACCAAACCGATCGTAACGCTGACGTTGTTCGGCATCGGCAAGTACACCGTAGGCTTCAGCTGCTTCTTTGAATTTTTCCTCCGCGCTGGCGTCGTTTGGGTTTTTATCCGGGTGATAGCGGATAGCCAGGCGGCGGTAAGCACTCTTTATTTCCTGATCACTAGCTGTGCGAGCCACACCCAGTACTTCATAATAATCTCGTTTACTCATTTCCGAATTTACTTCTCTCTTTGAATTAAGGCGACAATAGATACGTTCTATTTGTTAGCGGGTTCCTCGGCGTCTTCCTGCGTCACACCTTTGGAAGGGTTCATCATAGCGGATGTAAGCTGGGCGGCAACGCGCTCGAGGGCGGTGAGCGCTTTGTTGACCGCCTCGCGTGAATCCGATTTTGCGGCCTGCTCGGCTTCCTTGAATACGCGGTCCGCGATCTCCTGGTCGTTTGCGGAAAGCATCCCGCCAAACTTGGTAAACGACTTCTGGGTGTTACGCAGTAGCGATTCCAGCTTGTTCTGCATAACGACCATCTCCTTTGCGATACGGTCGGTATCGGCAAACCCCTCCGCCTCCTCGATCAGGTGTTGGATTTCATCCGGGGCGAGACCGGACGTGGGAGTTATACGCATTTGCTGCTCGCGTCCTGTAGCCTTGTCCTGCGCCGACACGGAGACGATGCCGTTGGCATCAACCTCAAACGAAACGTCAATCTGCGGCACGCCGCGCGGGTTGGGCGGTATTCCGACGAGCTCAAATTTTCCCAGCGAACGATTACCCTGGGCCACTTCGCGCTCCCCCTGCAAAATGTGAATCTCAACAGAGGTCTGATTGTCGACTACCGTCGTGAAAGTCAGGCTATTACGAAGCGGAATCGTTGAATTGCGGTCGATAATCTTGGTAAACAATCCTCCGCGAGTTTCGAGGCCCAGGCTCAACGGTAAAACGTCGAGCAGCACGATGTCTTTAACTTCACCCGTTAACACTCCGCCCTGGATAGCCGCCCCCATGGCCACGACTTCGTCAGGGTTTATCTCGGCCGAAGGCTTCTTGCCAAAGATCCTCTCAACCGTACGCTCAACAATCGGCGAACGCGTTTGGCCGCCAACCAGGATTACCTTATCAATGTTTTGGGGCTGGAGTTTGGCATCTTCAAGCGCCCTTTGGCAGGGTTCGACGGTTTGATCGATTAGATCGGTGACCAGCTTTTCAAACTCATCTCGTGTCATCACCTTGTTGAAGTGCTTCGGCCCGGTGGAGTCTGCGGCGATGAACGGAAGATTGATGTTGGTCTCCGTAGCTGAGGAAAGTTCACACTTGGCTCGTTCAGCCACTTCCTTCAACCGCTGTAGCGCCAGCCGATCCTTACGCAAGTCAATTCCAGAGTCGGAGAGAAACTGATCGGCCATCCAATTCATAATTCGCTCGTCGATGTCTTCGCCGCCGAGGAATGTATTACCGGACGTGGAAAGCACCTCGAACACGCCGTCGCTCATCTCCAGGATGGAGATATCAAACGTGCCTCCACCCAAATCGTAGACGGCAATTCGTTCGACTTGTGACTTGCCCAAACCGTACGCCAGCGCGGCCGCCGTCGGTTCGTTAATAATTCTTTCGATGGTCAGGCCCGCAATCTTGCCCGCGTCCTTCGTAGCCTGGCGCTGGGTGTCGTCAAAGTAAGCGGGAACCGTAATGATCGCATCGGTGACCGGTTCACCCAGGAAATCTTCTGCCGCTGCTTTCAGACGCTGCAAAACGATCCCGGATAATTCGGGCGGACTGTAGCTGCGGCCCTGCACGCGCACGCGAGCATCGCCATTAGGTGAGTCGACAATCTCAAACGCGCAAGTCTCGCGCATCCGCTGAACTTCCGTGGAGTTGTACTTGCGGCCGATCAGCCGTTTTACTGCATAGACGGTATTGACCGCATTGGTCACAGCCTGGCGTTTGGCGATCTGGCCCACCAGACGCTCACCTTTGTCGGTGAAACCAATTACGCTGGGTGTCGTCCGCCCGCCTTCTTTATTGGGTACGATCTGCACCGCGCCACCCTCAAGCACAGAGACGCAGCAGTTCGTAGTTCCTAAATCTATGCCAATCGCTTTTCCCATCTCAATAATTATTCAAGGTGACTTAAACTTGGCGATTACTTCTTAACCGCTACTTTTACCAGTGCCGGACGAATCAGTTTGTCGCCAATCCTGAATCCGCGCACGATTTCCTGCATTACCGTATCGGGCTCATATTCGTCTGTCGGTTCCGTAACCACCGCTTCATGCACGTGCGGATTGAATTGCTCACCTTCTGACAAAACCGGCTTAACCCCAAGCGCATCGAGCACACCATTTAGTTGCTTATGAATTAGATCCACGCCACTAAGGAAATGGCGAAACTCGTCAGACTCGGCGGCCTCAACCGAAGCTTCTGTCTCCAAAGCCCTCTTCAAATTGTCCAGCACCGGCAGGAGCTTTCCAGCAATATCGGCCACCACGCGATTGTAGGTCTCGTTACGCTCGCGCTCCATTCGCTTTCGGTAGTTCTCGAAGTCTGCCTGGCGGCGCGCCAGGGCGTCCCTCAATTCCTTAACCTCGACTTCGAAGCGTTTTAGTTCGGCCCTGGTCGCGACTAATTCAGCAACCTCGGGTCCACCGCCTTTAACGGCGTCACCGGGGCTTCCGTCAGCTTGAGGCGAAGGGGTGACCGGAAGGTCGTTCGGATCAAATGGTTCCGGTCCGGTATCGGTGACAAGCTCCACCGAGTCGAGGTCAATTTCATCTGAGCCTTCTTCGGCGAGACCATCTGAATCACTTTCCATATCTGAGTCCTGGAAGTTGATTGGGATGCGGTTAGAGGTGTTTCCCTTTTCGTTGGGCGCCATCAGTTGTTAGGTTCTTCCAGTTTGGGGGTGGACGGTTCAAACTCGCGCTTCTTCGTCGAGTCTGCGTTCAATCAGACGCGCCATGTAGTTTACCATAGCCATGATGCGGGAATACTCAATCCTCATTGGACCGACAACACCGAGCGTGCCCGGCCGCTCGTTGGTCCCAATCCGGTAGGGCGCAGTGATTAGAGCACAGTGACTCATCGAGGATATAGGATGTTCACGACCGATCAGCACATGGACGTCGGCTGTTTGATCCCGAGCCACACACTCATTCAGAATCTTTATCAGCCTGGACTTCTCTTCAAAGGTGCGGAAGAGCTCCCGCATTCGATCCACGTCAACAAAATCAGGCTTGCTCAGGATATTTGAAGCTCCGTCGACATAGACGCCACCGGCCGATTCCTCGCCTTCAAGACTCATGTCACAAAGGAGGATCGCATTGCGGAGCAGACGGTCATAGAGCGCCTTCTCCTCCCTCATTAACTCGAGGATTTCCGCGCGGATAGCAACCAGACTCTTGCCGCCATATTCGGTATTCAGGTAACGAGCGGTTTGCTCAAGCTCTTCCTGTGCGATGTTGTCTTCCAGACGGA
>DASQKG010000246.1:0-2482 GCA_035630655.1 Pyrinomonadaceae bacterium | reverse complement strand
CAGGCGATTAACATCGAGACCGTTGTAGACTACCGCGATTTTCGTGTACTTAATGCCCTGATCGACAAGTTCTCTGAAGACGGCTTCCGAGTTGGCGATAACCTGATGGGCCAGTCCGTAAGCGACGTGCTGGGCTTTCTTTTGAGCCACGCTACGCATGCCCCCAGTTTCTCTCATTGACGCGATACGCGCCGGCACGCGCGCAAACGAGCCGGCTGCCATGCCAAATACATTTGTGTAGAAATCGTGGGTGTGGAGAATGTCAACTCGCTCTCGACGCAGAAAAGCTACTAAGCGCCGAAGCTGAACCAGGGCGTTAAGGTTATAGAACTTATCGAGCGGAAACGAAGGGATTTCGCCAAGGTCCAATTCTTCCGCTGCGCCGCGCAGCGTTCCGTCGGGACTAAGGCTGGCAAGCCGAACATTGAAGCGTCCGCTCTCGTGCAGAAGACGTGTCAACTGAATTGCCTGCCGCTCAGAACCGCCCTGGTGAAAACTGTCAATCAATTGAAGAACAACGGGCTTCAACTAAACTCCGTCAACTATACTGCCTCAGGAACCAGATTGATTTCATTCCGGCGGGCGAGCAAACCGCTTTCATCTACGAATTGGCGGTGCCACAACTCCAACATCAGCAAGGCCCACAGTCCGGCCGAGTGATCGCGGCGACCGCGCTCATGCTCGTCAAGCAAGACCGCCAGGTATCCCGAATTAACGTACCCGCGCTGGCGTGTGCGTGAATCACTCAAAACCTCATGCATACGTTCTCGCAATTGCTGGTTGATCCATTCCTGGACGGGAACTCCAAACCCTTGTTTCGGCCGGTTAAGAATTTCTTTAGGAACCAGATCGCTGACAGCGCGCTTGAGAATGTGTTTCGTTTCATTCCCGGCCAGCTTCATTGAGGCCGGTATTTTTGTGACAAAGTCGATCAGCTTATGATCGAGCAAAGGTGCGCGGGCTTCCAGGGAAACTGCCATGCTCATGCGGTCGACCTTTGTCATGATGTCGCCCGGCAGATAGGTCTTGCTATCCAGGTATAGGAGTCGATCAAGAGGGCTGCCAGTGCCCACGGTCGCGGCGAGTTTATGAAAGCACTTTGTTACCCAGTCTCCATCTCTTAGTTGCTCCCGGAAACCGTCCGTGTAAAGCGACTCCTTGTTCAGTAGGGTAAAAATGGAAACGCTGTCGAGATATCGATCGATTGGATCGAGCGAAATATTATGAATGAAGTTGCGCCCAAGAGTTCCGTGTGGCAGATGCGAACTAAGCGGTTGCATCAGTCCTTTTCTCACGAGACTCGGCATGTAGGAGAACGCGCTTCTTCCCTGGTCAATTGCATAACGGGTATAACCCGCGAAGAGTTCGTCGCCACCATCGCCTGACAAGATGACGGTAACGTGTTCGCGAGCGAGCTTGGAAACCATATAGGTAGGAATGGCCGAAGAATCCGCAAAGGGTTCATCAAAGTGCCAGGCAAGCTCATCAACGATGCTGCAGATCTCCGGAGTGACAAAAAACTCGTGATGGTCGGTGCCATACTTTTTGGCAGTGAGTCGGGCGAATTCCAGCTCGTTGTAACTATCCTCATGGAAACCGATAGAGAATGTTTTTACCGGCTGGCCCATGTGCCGCGCCATTAGCGCCACAATCGTGCTCGAGTCGATTCCTCCGGAGAGGAAGGCTCCCAGAGGAACGTCAGAAACCAGACGCAGGCGTACAGACTCGTCAAGCAGTGCACGTAGTTCCTCAAGATAGTCGTCTTCGTTTCTGTCTTCGGTCGGGGCGCTGAATCGAAAATCCCAGTACTCAGAAACGTGGATCTCACGTTTGGAAAAACTGAGATGATGTCCAGGCGGCAGTTTGTGAATGCCTCGGAAGATGCTGAGCGGATCCGGGACGTAGCCAAGCGTGAGGTAAGCGTCCAGGGCTTCCGGATTTGTCTCCCGAGACACGCCGGGGTGCTGGAGTATTGACTTCAGTTCAGAGCCGAAAACAAAAACGCCATCAGGGGTTGTTGTGTAATAAAGCGGCTTCTTTCCAACGCGGTCACGCGCGATGAAGAGTTGCTGCGCTTTGTCGTCCCAGATGGCAAACGCAAACATACCGCGCAAGTGGTCCACACATGAAGCACCATACTCCTCATAAGCATGGACGATGGCCTCTGTGTCTGAATGCGTTTTGAAAACATGGCCCCGAGTTTCTAATTGACTTTTGAGTTCGAGAAAGTTGTAAATCTCACCATTGAAAACAATGTTAGCGGAGCCGTCTTCGCCGGAGATGGGTTGCTGCCCTCCCGCCAGGTCGATAATCGAAAGACGTCGCATCCCCAGGGCGACACCATCCTTTACCAGAACGCCCTGATCATCTGGGCCCCGATGAGTAATGATCCGGCACATGCGGTCGAGAATCTCCGCGCGTCCTTCCGCCGGGCGACTTTCGCTCCGCGACCACAGATCAATAAATCCAGCAATACCACACA
>DASQKG010000245.1:0-5145 GCA_035630655.1 Pyrinomonadaceae bacterium | reverse complement strand
AGTTGCGAAGAATCTCTTGGAACGTCTTGAACCCAGGGTTTCAAAGCCAACCCTGGGCTGGAATTCGCGAACGCTTTCAGCGTTATTGGTCGTACCTGAGTTTTCACACACTCTCTACCGCTTCCGGTTTTGATACCGGGTCGCTACCGCTCGCAAAACAAGTTAGCTAATTTTTGACGACGCCGCGTCCTTCGACCACTTTGATATAGGTGTTTACTGGAAGGCGCGAAAGCTTATCCACCACTCCGCTGGGCCAGCGAATCTCGACGCTCTCAACGATTGGTGAAGATCTGAGGCCAAGCACCTCGCGCGGATCGTGCGAGGCGAGATAGCTTCCACCACTTGTTTTCAGTCGACTACGTCTTACCCCACCAGCCTGCCAGGTAATCACAGCACCAACAGCCGAGGGGTTACTCTTCGTTGAGACGAGTTGGAGGCCAAGCCAGTTGTTGCGATTTCCGCCCTCGTTGCGCAACAGTAATGGAGCCGCGCCATTGTTTGACACGAGCACGTCCACATCACCGTCGTTGTCGAAGTCTCCGACCGCCATGCCACGCGCCGGAAAACTCTTAGAGAACACTGCACCCGAAAGCGCACTTACGTTTCGATAACTCTTCCCCGTGTTTTCGAACATCAAAAGTGGCTCTTTGTACTTCACACGAGCCGACTTGGTTTCGACCATGTCGTCCGGGTGTCCGTTGGCGAGTAAGAGATCGGGGTCACCGTCGTTGTCGTAATCAAAGAACTTCAGTCCCCAGCCACTCAGCAACTGTGTGCTCGGCGCAATCTCGCCCGGCTCATCCGTAAAGGTCAGGTCCTTCTGGTTGTGATAGAGGCTGAAGAATTCCTGATCGATGTTCGCGACAAACAGGTCCTGCCACCCGTCGCCATCATAGTCTTCCGCGTCTACGCCCATTCCCGATCGCGGCGTGCCGGCCTCCCCGTAAGCGACCCCTGCCCCAAGCCCGGACTCTTCAAACTTGCCCTTCCCTTTGTTAATGAAAAGAAAATTAGGCATCGTGTCGTTGGCGACGAAAAGATCCATGAGGCCATCGTTGTTAATGTCGGTAGCAACCGCGCCAAACGACTTTCCAGGCGAGCCGGCGATACCCGACGCCTGGCTCATGTCAGTGAACGTGCCGTTGCCGTTGTTGCGGAAGAGATGACTCGGACGCGGCTTAAAGATACGTGGAATGCAGTAGTAGTTTTGCGTCGCTGTCTTGTCGACGCACAGGCGGTGTTGCGATCGATCGAATTCAATGAAGCTCGAGACGAATAGATCGAGCTTCCCATCCGAGTCATAGTCGAACCACACGGCGCACGTGGACCAGCCCTTGACCGCCACGCCCGCCTTCTCAGTTACGTCGGTAAACGTGCCATTGCCATTGTTGCGATAAAGGATGTCTGGTCCATAGTTAGTGACGTAAAGGTCCTGCCAACCATCGCCGTCATAATCGCTTGCTGCTACACCCATCCCGAATCTGCCGCCGGTCACCCCGGCTTTATCGGTAACATCAGTGAAAGTGCCGTCGCGGTTATTTCGATAAAGGGCATTCTTGAGGGGAGTCGTAGGCGTGTAGAAATCCGCGGGGCCGCTGTTGACGAGGTAGATGTCCATCCACCCGTCGTTGTCGTAGTCCAGAAAAGCGCCACCCGCCCCGACGGTCTCTGGCAGGAAGCGTTCGGGCGAGTGCGCGTTGGTATGGACCCAACCGATCCCGCTCGCCTTTGCCGGCACCTCTACGAAAGTGACTGGTTTGACTCCCTCGTTCAGCCGTTGCCCTTGGGACTCGTAGGGAACGCTAAGAATCAGAAGGGTAGCTAAGGTTGCGGTTAGAATCGTAGCTACCTCAATTATTTTCATAAAGTGATATCAGGCGACGCCGGAAGGAGTAGAGAACTTCCCGGTAGGTTTTATGGGAACGCGGGCGTCTCGCCCGCCGCCGCGTTACCCAATTAAATCTTAATTAGCAAAGAGTTGTTCGCGCTTTGCGCTCATTGCGGGCGAGACGCCCGCGGTCCCAATCTTCAGGTTCCATGAACGGCGCGCCAGCCTTTAAGTAACACAAGCATGCGTAACCATGAAAAACCGACTTGCCTAACGCGGAGGTGGTGGCGCTAGCGATTCGCCATCATCCTGTTCCTTGCCCTGACTCTTTAGTCTCGCGACTATGCGCATCTCTTCCTGTGCCTTCTCCGTATTTTTAAGTCGGGCGTAAAGCATGGCGAGATTGTAGTGGGCCTTTGAATCGTCTGGACTCAGTTTCACGCCAGTCTCGAGTGCCTGCTGGGCGCGCGGGTAATCTTTCAGCTTCAGGTAGGTTGAGCCCAGAGCTACGTGAGCGCTGGCAAACGAAGGCGCCAATTGAACCGACTTCTGAAAAAGCTGTATCGCTTGCGCATCCTCGTTTTGAGCCTGAGCGATCAGTCCGAGGTAATAGAATGCTTCAGGCGTGCCCACGCCGTCCCGAACACTCTTCAAGAGCCACGTCCGGGCTTCAGCCTGCTTCTTCTGTTTCAGCAGCACATAGCCTAGATGCACTTGGCCCTGCGCGTCGTCGGGTTTGAGCTTTAAGAATTGCTTGAAAGATTGTTCGGCTCCATGAAGGTCGGGTGGCTGCTTAAGCCACGCCGTGCCCAGAGCAAAGTGGTACGAGGGTTCATCGGCCCTGAGTGCGACGGCCCGCTGCAGCGCAACCACGGCTTGCTCCCTCAAGTTCAAGTCCAAAGAAACCCGGGCAAGCTTGTACAGCAGGTCAGGCGAATTGGTAAGACTACTTGCGCGGTCGACATACGCGACCGCCATTTTTATGTCGCCCTTTGTCTGCCATAACTGGGCCAAGCCGAGTAGCGCGTCAGCATTGTTGCTCTGCAGGTCGAGCGCCAGAAGATAGCTCTCCTCCGCCTTTATCGCGTCACCTTTCCTCAGGTAGGCGTCACCGAGCACAGCCAGCATCGGAGCTGAAAGCGTTTGCGATTCCTTCACCTTAGCAACAACAGCAATGCATTCGTCGTAGCGCCCCTGGGAAAACAGCACCCAAGCGAGCCGGTACGCGGCATCCGCATTCGCGGGATCCAGACTTAAAACTTTCTTCAGCTCCGCCGCAGTCTTATCCGGCTCGCGCCTAAGCAGGTAAAGATAGGCCAGATTCATACGCGCCCCAATCAGATTATTGTCCGCACCGACTGCGCGTAAGAAAAAACCTTCCGCCTCCTTCAGCCTTCCCTGCTTGGCGCGGAGCGTTCCGAAAAAGTTCAGTGCCGTCGCATCATTCGGCGCGACTCTCAGGATTTGATTTAATTGCTGTTCGGCTTCGACAAGTTGGTTGGCACTGATGAGCGACGCCACTCGCTCCAACTGTTCCGCAGTAGTTTTCACCTGCGGTCCGGCGAAGGCTGGCGTCAGAACCGCGTAGAAGAGCATGAACACAATCGCCAACGGGCGAACAGTAAAATTCACTTGCGCGTTACGCATGTTATTGATCAGATCGGTTTCGGTTCTGCTGCTTCGCCGCCGCACAGTGCGCCGGCAGAGCCGCTATCGTTCCAAATTACTTTCTGGGACTAACCCTCACTTTGATTTCTTTCTGCTCGACCACGCCCTTGCCTTCCTTAACCGTGATTATACTGTTCACCTTCGCATCGGTGACTTTCTCAACCGCGCCGCTGGGCCACCGAATCTCTATAAGGTCGATCTTTTTCCGCTGTTCAAGCCCGAAATGCAATCGCAGATCACTTTGTGAGATATAGCTGTCGCCGCTTCGGACTTCGTCCTTCTGAATGAGATCGCCGGAGACAACCTTCACCCGCGCCCCGACGCCGTCCCGGTTGCTCTTCACGCCAACCGTCTTAATGATTACGGAGTTATTTGCGTTGCCGCCATCGTTGCGGAGAAGTTGGGCCGCACCATCGAGGTTATTAAGGACGATGTCAATGTCACCGTCGTTATCAATGTCGCCGAAGGCTGCGCCTCGCCCGGCACGCCTGTCCGCGAACGGCGTGCCGAGTTGCTCAGCCACCTCAGTGAACGTTCCGTCTCGGTTATTTCGGTGCACGAAGTTGCGCTGGTGAAAGTTTTTTATCTGCGGGTAGACATGGCCGTTGGCGACGAACAGGTCGACCCACCCGTCATTATCGTAGTCGAAAAACTTGGTCCCCCATCCGACGTAAGGAAAACTCACTGCAGCGACTTTGGCTGCGTAGGAGACGTCGGAGAAGGAGTTGCGACCGTCGTTGCGGTAGAGGACGTTGTAATCGTCGTCGAAATTAGTAATGAAGAGGTCCAACCTTCCGTCACGGTCGTAGTCACCCACCGTTACGCCCATGCATCCTTGCGCCGCGCCGTTCTCATTGAGGGCGGTGCCGGAGATAAAAGCAATCTCCTTGAAGGTGCCGTCTCCGTTGTTCTTATAGAGAAAGTTCGGTGTGGAATCGTTGGCGACGAAGATATCGATGAGGCCGTCCTCGTCGAAGTCGCTACTGATGACACCCATCCCGTAATAACCGTTTGGATCTGAGACCCCCGCTTTCTTCGTCACGTCGGTGAAGGTCCCGTCGCCATTGTTGTGGTAAAGCGAATCGCCGTCGCCCGGCATTCCTCTGGGTCCGCATTGGACGGCCACACCCTTAAACTGGCAGGTCTTGTCCTTGCCAAACTCAGGCAGGTTATTGAAGTCGAAGGCCACGTAATTGGAGACGAAGAGGTCGAGGTGCCCGTCGGCATCGTAATCCACAAACGATGCTCCGGCCGACCAGCGCGCGTCGCCCACTCCCGCCTTCGCTGTTAGGTCCGCGAAAGTGCCGTCACCGTTGTTCTTAAGCAGATGGTTCGGCCCAACGCATGTGACGTAAATGTCCTGGAAGCCGTCGTTGTTGTAGTCGGCAACGGCCACCCCCATGCCCCAGCCTATGTCGCCCACTCCCGCCTTATCCGTCACGTCCGCGAATGTGCCATCGCCCCGGTTGCGATATAACGCGCTTTTCGTCTTCCCCTTCGACTTCACCAGATCGACGGTCAGAGAGTTGACGAAGTAGATGTCCGGCAGGCCGTCGTTGTCATAATCGATGAGCGCCACCCCGCCGCTCATCGACTCAACGATGTACCTCTTCTCGGGCGTGGAGACGTGCTTGAAGGTGATCCCCGCC
>DASQKG010000244.1:0-12122 GCA_035630655.1 Pyrinomonadaceae bacterium | reverse complement strand
ATGATCCTGGAAGAACTGCTTTTGGACGCAATGTACACGCTGCCGTCGCAGAAGAGGGTCAAAGAGTTTGTCATTACCAGTGAAATGGTGGAGCGGCGGCGGGCTATTCCAGGGGAGGGCTTGGCAGGTATCGACGGCGCCGCAGCCTAGTCCTGATCCGCTCCAGTCTGGGGCGGAAAACCCCATGTGGCGTGCACATGGGAATTGATCTACAATTAGCAGTCTTAAGGCGAGACGGCAATTTGAGCGGCTCGCCTTTGTTGCAACAAGCGAAGTTAAATAAGTAATTATTAAATTATGGAAGAATATTCAGATCGTGCTCCTGCCGATGTCGCATGGTACCCGATGGTTCCGATTCGTGACGTCGTCATATTCCCTTTCACCAAAGTAGCATTCAAGATCGGCCGGCAAGGATCCGTGCGCGCGTTGGAGCAGGCCCTGGCCGCGGACCGCACGATCTTCCTGGCGACCCAGCACGACGCGACGGTTGACGAGCCTTCGCCCGATCAAATCTATGGTGTTGGGACTTTGGGTCGAATTCTGCAATCGCAGAAACAGGAGAACGGTCAAATCAAAGTTGTTGTTGAAGGCCGCGAACGCGCGACCACTGTCCGGGTCGAGAATACCGACGGCGCTTTCATGGCTTTGGTGAAGCGTGCTCCGGTCGTAAACGAGGAAGGCGCTCGGCTCGATGCCCTCGTACAGAAGATCGGACAACTGGTCGAACAGCATCTGCGACTTGCCCCCGAAAGCCAGACAGACGCTTTACAAACAGCGCTGCGCAATCAGAACCCTTCGCATCTTGCGGATGCGCTCGCTTCACAGCTCCGCATCTCGGTTGAAGATAAGCAAGGATTGCTGGAGCTGTTTTCGTCGCACGCGCGGCTGCAGCGTTTGATTGAATTGCTTGAACTTGAGATTGAGAAACGCCAGCTCGATCGTTCGATCCAAACGAGGGTCAAACGTCAGATGGAGAAGGCTCAGAAAGAGTATTACCTCAACGAGCAAATCAAGGCGATTCATAAAGAGCTCGGCCGTAAGGATGAAAAGGCTGAACTCGAAGAGCTGAAGAAGAAGATTGAAGAAGTTGGCATGACCGAAGAGGCCAAACAGAAGGCGATGCAGGAACTGCACCGTCTGGAAGCCATGCCGCCGATGTCTGCCGAAGGCACTGTCTCGCGCACATATATCGACTGGCTCGTAAGTGTGCCCTGGAAACAGAAGAGCAAAGAAATCAAGGACCTGGGCAAGGCTGAAGAAGTCCTTAACGAAGATCACTTTGGTCTCGAAAAGATCAAGGAACGCATTCTTGAGTATCTTGCCGTTCGTCAACTAGTCAAAAACCCCAAAGGTTCGATCCTTTGCTTTGTCGGGCCCCCGGGAGTTGGCAAAACGAGCCTGGGTAAATCCATTGCCCGCGCCACTGGTCGCAAGTTTGTGCGCCTGTCTTTGGGCGGTGTGCGCGATGAAGCCGAGATTCGAGGTCATCGTCGCACCTACATCGGCGCGCTGCCGGGTCAGATCATCCAGATGATGAAGAAAGCCGGCACAGTTAATCCGGTTTTGCTGCTCGACGAAGTAGACAAGCTGGGGGCTGATTTCCGTGGCGACCCGAGTTCAGCGTTGCTTGAAGTTCTCGATCCCGAACAGAACCACACTTTCCAGGACCACTACCTCGACGTTGAATACGACCTTTCCAAGGTCTTCTTTATCGCCACGTCAAACGTGCTGCATACGATTCCGCCGGCGCTACAGGATCGGCTCGAGATCCTGCGTCTGTCCGGTTACACGGAACGCGAGAAGCTGGAAATCGCAAAACGTCACCTCGTGCCCAAGCAAGCCGAAGGCAATGGCCTGAAGCCTGAGCAAATTGAATTCACTGACGAAGGTCTGTTTGAAATCATTCGTCACTATACGCGTGAAGCGGGTGTTCGCAATCTGGAACGCGAAGTGGGTTCCTGTTGCCGGAAAATTGCGCGGCGTTTCGTTTCAGAGAATGTAGCGGACGGTTTCAAGGACGTGGTAGACGCGGCCCGCGTGCAGGAGATGCTTGGTCCAATTAAGTTTCGGCAGCAGGGAGTCGCGGCCGAGAGCGAAGTCGGTTTGGCAACTGGCCTGGCCTGGACCGAGGTCGGCGGCGAGGTTTTGCAAATCGAGGCCACGCTCACCAAAGGACGCGGCGGTGTAATGCTGACAGGGAAGCTAGGCGACGTGATGCAGGAATCGGCGCAGGCCGCTCTGACCTGCATTAAAGCGCGCGCCGAACGGCTGGCGATGAGCGTGGACTTCATACGGAAGCGTGACTTGCATATTCACATCCCGGAAGGGGCGATTCCCAAAGATGGTCCATCCGCTGGGATCACCATGGCCACGGCCATGGCTTCGGCGCTAACGCGCTGTGCTGTTCGTAAAAATGTGGCAATGACGGGTGAGATTACTCTCCGTGGTCGCGTACTGCCGATTGGTGGTGTCAAGGAAAAGCTACTCGCGGCCCATCGCTTTGGTATCGATACCATCATTCTGCCAAAAGACAATGAGAAGGATTTGCCGGACGTTCCGGAGGAGGTTCGCAATGCGCTCTGCATCAATCTGGTAGAAACGATTGATGAAGTGCTGGCGCTTGCGCTCGAGGATGCATGTCCAACCGATGCAGGCGCTGATGAAACCAAGACGCCTCCGCTTTGGACAACCGAGCAACCTTCGCAAGGCATTCAAACAAGCTAACAGGTCCAGTTTCAACCTATTCCAGCGGTAGAGTTCAGGCCTTGGTCTGCGTCGCTTTTGGCGTCGCAAACCAGGGCTGAACTCTAAACTTTCGTTTTTCATTTCCAATCCAAATCCCGATTACACCCAAGAGGAGATTCCCATGAGTAAACAAACAGACTGTGACTTGATTCTGAAGCTTTACGATTTGAGACGAGAAGCGACTATGCGCGAGGCGCGCAACTGGATGTTCACTTTCAATCCCACCAGCGTACAGGACGTCATCGAAGTGTTGTTGGGGGAGCATAGCGGTCACTATCGCATGGTCATTTCCTACTGGGACATGGCTGCAGCAATGGTGAACAACGGCGCGATCGACGAACAGTTGTTCAACGAAACAAACGGCGAGCATCTCTTTGTCTATTCTAAGATAGAGCCGGTCATCGAAGAGGTCCGTACGCTCTTCGGCAATCCGGACTTCCTGCGTAACCTTGAGACCCTCGTGAAGCGTATCCCCGATAGCGAAACCAAGATCGCTGCGATGAGGGAGCGGATGAAGAAGTTTGCTGAAATGCGCGAAGCGCGAGCCGCCGCTACGGTGCCGGCTCAGGCAGCAGCCGCAAGCTGATTGATCTATCCGCAGATTACGCAGCGCGGCCTGGGCCGCAACCAAAACGCAAACGTTCAGCCGCGCGGAGCGATATCATTAGCACCGTGGCTTTAGCCCGGTGATCAGGATCCGTGACTAAGAAGGAGAACCGTTTCAACGGTTTGCGATGCGCGCGACAAGCCGTTAGAAACGGTTAAGGGATCATCTGCGAATCTTAGTCACCGGGCTGAAGCCACGGTGCTAATGAGACCGCTCCGCGATGCTTGTCGGTTTGCTTCGCAGATTCCTGGTATCTCAGTTGAGAATACAGGAGTACAGAGTACAAGCTTTATTAGCTTGCGGCGTAGCAAACAAGGACCGTGGGCTTTAGTGGGCATCGTGGCGAAAACGCAACCTGAAGGTTGTACTCTATACGCCTCTTAATCTGCGTAATCTGTCGGTTTGAATAGATGAAAGTTACCAGCGCTGAATTCCTTAAGAGCGCTTTCCAGGAGAGCGATTGGCCGTCGGACGCAAAGCCTGAAATAGCTTTCATGGGCCGCTCTAACGTGGGGAAGTCAAGCTTGATAAATTCCCTGCTCGGAGTCAGGGGCTTGGCGCGCACTTCATCAACTCCCGGCCGAACGCAATCGCTGAATTTTTTTACGATCAATGATCGGTTACGGTTTGTTGATCTTCCCGGTTTCGGTTATGCTCGCGTACCGAAATCAATTAGAACAACCTGGGGCGAGATGGTTACGAGCTACCTTGCCAAGCGAAAGCAGCTTGTGCTATCAATTCACATCGTAGATTCGCGCCACGAACCCACAAAATTGGATTTGCAGCTTCACGAGTGGCTTGAGCATACCGCCAAGCCGTGGTTAATTGTTGCCACCAAATCCGATAAGCTATCTAACAACGAGTTGAAAGAGAGTCTGGGACGCGTCAAACGCGTGTTTAGCACTGATCGTGTAGTGGCTTATTCTGCAAAAACCGGGCGCGGAGGTGGTGAACTTTGGCGGGGAGTGGAAAACGCGTTAAATGATTTCAACTCTCCCGGCCTTGATTAATCCGCAACGATGAGTAGAATGTCGTCGAATCAAGATCCCGCGGTGGCAATAAACTCTCAAGCCCCTTTTCATAAACCTGAAATCTACCTAGACCACGAATGAGGTCATACATCGCATCGTAGTTGTTACCCCGCTCGACATCGAGGCAACTTGCTTAACAAATTTGACAAGGAAAGTGGTGCAGCCTCGCGAATGATGAACCCGCGCTGACGGGTTGGCTTGGGGTTGATAACCAACTCCGCAACTTAATCCAATTTCCGAATCTCCAGGAACCACAACCAACTCGGCCGCTACCAAGGTTTTCCAGCAGGCCCAGTCATGAAAGATTACTTAGGAACGAATTGATATGGCACAGAGATCACGTTCACGCGCCTCAGGCGCTGCAGGCGCGAACAACGACGATAAAAACGGGGACAACGGCGGAAGCGTAGCTACTGCCGAAGCTCCGGACAGAGACGGCCGAGAGGGTCGCGATCCGAGGGAGGAGGGTTTCCTAAACCTGGCCGACCTCAAGGAGATGTCTATCTCCAAACTAACCAGTATCGCCAAAGGCATGGACGTGCCGGGCGCTACCGGTATGCGCAAGCAGGAGTTGATCTTCAAGGTGCTTGCGGCACAAACGGAAAAGAGCGGCCTCATCTTCTCCGAAGGCGTGCTGGAGACATTGCCGGACGGCTTCGGTTTCCTGCGCGCGCCTGAATACAACTATCTGCCTGGCCCCGACGACATTTACGTTTCCCCATCGCAAATTCGAAAGTTTGATCTGCGCACCGGTGACACGGTGAGTGGGCAGATTCGCCCGCCCAAGGAGGGCGAGCGTTACTTCGCCCTGATCAAAGTTGAAGCAATAAACTTCGAATCGCCCGATCAAGCGCGCGAAAAGGTTTTCTTCGACAATCTCACGCCGCTTTATCCCGACGAACAGTTGAAGATGGAGCTGACGCAGGACAATCTTTCTGCCCGCGTGATCGATTTGGTAACGCCACTGGGGAAAGGTCAGCGCGGATTGATCGTGGCGCCACCTCGAACCGGCAAAACGATGCTGTTGCAGACGATTGCCAACTCGGTTACTCAAAACCACCCGGAAGTCACTTTAATTGTTCTGCTGATTGACGAACGACCTGAAGAGGTCACGGACATGCAGCGTTCGGTTAATGGAGAGGTGATTTCATCGACGTTTGACGAGCCACCGACCAGGCACGTGCAGGTCGCCGATATGGTTATCGAGAAGGCCAAGCGGCTGGTGGAACACAAGCGCGATGTCGTGATTCTGCTCGACTCGATTACCCGTCTCGCTCGAGCTCACAATGCGGTCGTGCCGCCCAGCGGCAAGATTCTCTCAGGTGGTATAGATTCCAATGCGCTGCAACGCCCCAAGCGATTCTTCGGCGCCGCTCGCAACATCGAAGAAGGCGGCTCGTTAACTATTATCGCGACTGCTTTGATTGATACCGGCTCGCGTATGGACGACGTCATCTTTGAAGAGTTTAAAGGTACCGGCAACTCGGAAATTCACCTCGACCGGAGACTGAGCGATAAGCGACTATTCCCCGCCATCGACCTTCAGCGTTCCGGCACACGCAAGGAAGAGCTGCTGCTCAGCAAGGAAGATCTGAGTCGCATCTGGGTGATGCGTCGCGTTTTGAATCCACTGTCGCCCGTGGAACAGATGGAGGTCGTACTCGAACGACTCGAGAAGGCCAAGTCAAACGCGGAGTTTCTTGCTTCTATGCAGAGCTAGCGCGGCGTAAAGGATGAAGGCGGAAGAATGAAGGATGAACTCCTCTATTCTTCCGCCTTTTTTGTTGCGACCGCTTAGACGATCCACTAAACACTCGAACCAGCACTAAATTTCCTTCGTGATGTTTCGTGTTAGTCCGTGGATCGCTTTTCAAGCGTACAAAGAGATCGTCATACATCAATAAGCAGGCCGACATCATTAGGCGAACGAAAGCCGCCACCTGAACTTGATCTCTTGTCATTCATCCTTCATCCTCCTAATTCATCCTTCAACCAATGCGTGTAGCGATACTTTCATCTGAAGCTGTGCCTTTTGCAAAGACCGGCGGGTTGGCCGACGTTGCCGGCGCGTTGCCGAAGGCCCTGGCGCAGCAGGACGTTGACGCACGCTTGATTCTGCCTCTGCACCAGCAAATAGATGAGAGTCTCTTAAATGATTCCGTTATCGAGGATGTGCCTGTGCCCTGGCGCGGAGGTACAAGGCCGACGCGCGTTTACCAGTCAGGCGCCGCGGGTGCGCCCGCATACTTGATTCATTCGCCTGAGTATTTTGACAAGCCTTCAATCTACGGTTATTCAAACGATCATGAGCGATACGCGTTCTTTTCGCGGGCAGCGCTCTCGTTGTTGAAGCATCTTGAATGGCAACCCGACGTCGTGCATGGAAACGATTGGCCCTGCGGTTTTGCGATGGCGGAGTTTCGGCTTCGCCGCAGTTACGACGAGTTTTTTCGCCAAAGCAAATCGCTATTCTCAATCCACAACCTTGCCTATCAGGGTGCATTTGATCCGAAGGATCTATGGTGGCTGGGTTTTGGTGAATCGCCTGAGAAGGACGACTTCATGCTGAAAGGCGCGGCTTCCGCGTTGAAAGCCGGGCTCATCGCTGCCGACGCGCTTTCGACTGTCAGCCGGCGCTATTCACAGGAAATACAAACTCCCGAACAAGGCGCCGGCCTCGACTGGTTACTGCGTGCGCGGCGGGATCGACTGGCCGGTATAACAAACGGCGTCGACTATGAGCTCTGGAATCCGGAAGCCGATCCATACATCGCAGCAAATTTTTCGACTGAAGATTTATCGGGTAAGCGCGAGTGTAAACGCGATTTGCTACGCCGATTCGACCTGCCTCAGGAGCTTGATCGCCCGATCATTGCCATTATCTCCCGGCTGGTTTCGCAGAAGGGTTACGATCTGATCCGGCAGCTTGCCGAGCCCATTCTGGGAACGGGCGCGTTCTTCATCGCACTTGGCGCCGGTGCGAAGGAGTACGAAGACTTTCTACAAAACTGGCATGATCGAGCACCGCGGCAGGTGGGAATTTACAAAGGCTATGCGGGCGAGCCGCTGGCCCATCAAATCGAAGCCGGGTCCGATATGTTTCTGATGCCCTCGCATTATGAGCCGTGCGGACTCAATCAAATGTACAGCATGCGCTACGGGACGGTTCCCATCGTCCGGGCGACCGGCGGGCTTGACGATACCGTTGAGCAATTCGACGCGGCGCGCGCGATAGGAACCGGTTTCAAGTTTTACGACTACCATGCTTCGGCTCTGCTTGATAAAATTCGCGAAGCCCTTTACTTTTATGGACGGCCCGAAACATGGCGGAAGATTCAACTGAACGGCATGGCAATGGACAATTCCTGGGACGCCGCCGCTCAGAAGTATGTCCAGCTGTATCAGGAAATAATCGATCTGCAATAGTCGTGGGCTCAATACCACGGTAGCGCGTGGGTGGGCGACGCGATTGCCCGTCGGTGGGCGACATTGACCGGTCTGAAAGCTTGGGTTTAGACATAAGGAGAACCAATGAGTGAATTCGTAATGGAAGTTAGCGATAGCAGTTTTGAGGTAGACGTTTTGCAGTCCGAAAAGCCGGTGCTGGTCGACTTCTGGGCTGAGTGGTGTGCACCGTGCCGGATGCTGGCGCCTACAGTCGACGCCGTGGCAGAAAAGTATGCCGCCAACGCACGCGTAGTAAAGCTTAATGTCGACGATAATCCGTCGGTTTCACAACGGTACGGAATTAAAGGAATTCCCACTCTGATTCTTTTCAAGGGCGGGAAGGAAGAAGAACGCGTTGTGGGCGCGACGTCGAAAGAAAATATCTCGCGTATGATCGACAAACACGTCGCTGGCGCCGCGAGTGCATAGAATTCGATTCGACCTGGGCGCGGATTTGTTTGCTGAAGTCCGCGCCTGTTTTGTGTTTGTTTGAAAAAATGTCAGTAGTCCCTTTTGGAAAGCTGTCAGTTGTTAGTTGTTAGCAGCTATTTAGTTTCGCAGCAACTGACACCTGACAACTAACTGCCCGACACCATGTCCAAAATCATCGTAGTAATCGGGGCCCAGTGGGGTGATGAAGGCAAAGGCAAGATCGTCGATCTCCTTGCCGAGCATTTCGACATCGTCGCTCGCTACCAGGGCGGACACAACGCCGGCCACTCCGTACAGGTCGGAGACAAGTCATTCGTTCTCCATCTGCTGCCGTCCGGAATCGTTCATCGCGGCAAGATATGCGTACTCGGCAATGGCATGGTGATCGACCCGAAGGCATTTTTCGAGGAAGCGGATCGCTTGATGACACAGGGCATCGAGGTCTCGCCTGACCGTGTGAAGATCAGTTCCCGCGCACATCTAATACTCCCCTATCATCGCGCGCTGGATCACACCAGCGAAGAACGGCTCGGCAATGAAAAGGTTGGCACAACCTTGCGCGGGATCGGCCCGGCGTATGAAGACAAAGCGGGTCGTCGCGGCATACGCACGGCAGACGCACTGGTCCCGGATGTGTTGCGCGCGCGAATAGAACGCAATCTGGAAGACGCCAACCGCATCATTGAAGCGTACGGCGGCGAGCCACTGAACGCCGATGAGATCTTCAAGGAGATGTCTCAACTTACTGAACGACTTGGCGCCTTTGTGGGTGACACCACGCACTATTTGAATGTCGCGGCTTCTGAAGGAAAGTCCATTCTTATGGAAGGCGCGCAAGCAACTTTACTCGACGTCGATCACGGTACATATCCTTTCGTGACTTCCTCATCGACCACCGCCGGCGGCGCGATTGTCGGCTCGGGCCTGGCGCCTAATCGCTTGACTGGAGTGCTTGGTATCGTGCGGACCTACACCACACGCGTTGGCGAGGGACCCTTTCCGACAGAGATGGTGGAAGGCGAAGCTGAGCTGGGCCAGATGATTCGCGAGCGTGGACGAGAATATGGCGCGTCGACCGGGCGGCCGCGACGCTGCGGTTGGTTCGATGCGTTTGCCACGCGTTACGCGGCGGAGATCAATGGCTTCACCTCGGTAGCGCTTACGAAACTGGACGTTCTCGACACCTTGGAAGAAATCAAAGTCTGCACCGCTTACAAGCTCGATGGACGCGTGTGCGAATCGCTACCAGCCGTATCTCAGGATCTGCGTCGAGTTGAACCAATTTACGAAACGCTGCCCGGGTGGCAAACATCGACCGTGGGAACCACGGAATTGAGTTCCCTGCCCGCGAACGCGCGTCGGTATGTTGAGTTTCTTTCGGCGAAGATTGGTACGGAGATCGGACTCGTTTCAACCGGACCAGAACGTTCGCAGACGATCGTCGTTCGAGACTCCGCCGTCGGGCGCTGGCTTGACGACTAGTCTCGAGTTTCAGGTCTCAAGTCCCAAGTCTCAAGCAATGAAAAGCTGAGATCTGAGACTTGGGACCTGAGACTTGAGACTCGGTTAGCGACTTGAAAGTTTCCAGCGGAGACTCTAGACTTCAGACTCTAGACTCCAGACTATTTTTTTGTGGGCCGATAGCTCAGTTGGTAGAGCAACTGGCTTTTAACCAGTGGGTCGCAGGTTCGAGTCCTGCTCGGCTCACCACTAAGTAAGTAAAAAGCTTGGCTGAACGCGCTTTCAACGTGCGGGACGGAAGCAGTATTCTTTTCCGCGGCCTCGCATCATCAAGCTGTATTTTATGCAGCTAGAAGACGATCCACGAAATACACGAACTCACATAGCGGCCAAATTCATTCCAAAGGCAAACTTCCACGCATCGCCGTCCCTAACAAAAACTGACACGCCCCAGATATCCGTTCCTCCGACATCCTGACCGCTGCAAGTGCCTTCGGCGGTGCCTTTTCGGGTGAGCATCTCGACGGTTGGCGAAAGAGTCGTGGCGAAGCCATCTGTGACGCTGACGCTTTTGATCTCGCAATTGTTCCCTGTCCAGTCCTTCATTGCATCTGCCTTGGTTCCGAGGTAGGTGCCGAATATATTCACAAATGAAACGTCCTTTGCCATCAGGTCGTCGAGCTTTTTGGCGTCGCGTGCCTTCCATGCTTCCCATAACGCGAGTTCGACCTTCACGAGACTGTCGGTGTTGGCATCGGGCGAGGCGGCAGGGGAAGTGGGGGCAGGAGCAGCGGTGTTGGGAGCCGCATTTGAATTAGCCGCGGTCTTGTCATCCTGCCGCTGCTCTTCTTTTTGGGGCTCTTCCTTTTTTGCTGCCGGTGCAGGCGGCTGAGGCGGAGCTTTCAGATCGACGATCACGTTTTCGCCGTGGAAGACCGCCTGCCATTTGTCGCCGCTTCGGATCCAGATGCTGGCCGAACGGATCGGGCTCGGCACCTTCATCGGCTTGCCGTCGGGATCGTTGCACGTGCCGTCCCAGGTGGCCTTATAGCTGAGGGCATACGTGTCCGCGTCGATCCTCGACATCGCGGGCTCGGTCAGGTCCATTGACTTGATGTCGCACTTGACGCCCGCGATCATCTTGACGGTTGTGGCCTTGTCCATCCGCTGACCGCCGCCGGTGAGAATGACGAACTTGTCGCTCAGCATTCCCTCAAAAAATTTTGAATCGCCGTTCAAGTAAGCCTCATTGGCCTGTTTCTCGAGTGCCATCAACGCGTCGACGCCTGGTGCGACCGCAACCGGTTTCGTCGTACTTGTGTTTGCATCATTTGCACCGGTGTTAACAGCCGGGGCTCCGCATGCCGCGACAAACGTCGACGCGGCAACCAATAAAATCAACCGAAGCGTCTTTTTCATACAATTCTCCTACGCTTTGCACAGAAAGTCGGCGTAGCCGAATAAATCAGGACCGGAAGCGGACCGGGGTCCCCGCGCGGGCAGCCCGCGTGGGGTGGTGGTAGCGACCGGGTCGCCGCTGCCCTATAAAAAGCGATGATTTATGGGAAAACTCGGGTCTTTTCTTACCAGCGCAAACTCGGTCGCTACCGCTTCCGGTTCTGATACCGCTCCGCGAACCCTTCATTCGACCTTATGTGCAAAGCCATTCTCCTAAGGCATTATTGATCCAAGTCTTTCTTACTTCTGTGACGTGTCCGTGTCCACCGGCGCGCCCTTGTTCTTGTTGCTGTGCTTCTCGAACCACGCCATGAGATAGAGCTGCTGTAACAACTGGTGTGAAGGCCGCCGCCAGCCGTGATACTCATCCGGCATTCGCACCAGCAGTGTTTCTTTCTTTAGCATCTTCAAAGCGCGGTAGAACTCCTCGCTCTGTCGCATCGGTGTTCGCAGGTCCGCTTCGCCGGTCATTACCATCGTCGGTGTCTTCACGTTAGCCACGTAGTGCAGAGGCGAGCGCACCGCATACTGCATCGGGTCTTCCCAGGGATACTTGTCGAACTGGTAGTACCAGTTTGGCCCATCCGTGGTCCCAACAAACGAGTGCCAGTTGATCACCGGCCTCATCGAAACAGCGGCCGCAAACCTGTCCGTTTTACCTACTATCCAGGCGGTCAGAACGCCGCCGCCGCTGCCGCCGCAGACAAACAGGTTCTTGTCATCGATCCACCCTTTGGCTACCGCGGCGTCAACGCCGGCCATCAGGTCGTCATAGTCTTTTCCCGGGTACGAATATTGAATTCCGTTGACAAATTCCTGGCCGTAGCCGGTCGAGCCTCGCGGATTCATGTACAAAACTCCGTAGCCATTCGCTGAGAAGTTCTGGAACGCCCAATTGAATGCCACCGAGTACATCGACCATGGTCCGCCGTGAATCCACA
>DASQKG010000243.1:0-3295 GCA_035630655.1 Pyrinomonadaceae bacterium | reverse complement strand
AATATCCTAGCTCCATAATTATCCGACGGAACGTGAGGAAGAGGGGCGAGCATATTCGGCAGCCAATCCATCCCCCTCTACCAAAACTTGACTCGTTCGTGTTTGTTCCCTCCGAGAACCGAGTAAGTCGCGTTCGTTGCGATTGTCATCAAGCGCTACAGGGCGCGAGGCCACACGAAAACCCCCGGAGATGGATCCCCGGGGTTTTGCTCACTGGGTAGTTAGTCCTTCAACGGTAAAGCGACCGCTCCCGGATCACTTCATCGCGCGTGAAAGGCCGAGCGGTTGGATCATAGCTGGTCCATCCGGACTTGCGATACGCGGTGGCACGATCCGCGACTCTGACACACGACCGGTCCATGATCCCTTGAATACGCGCAGCATCTGCATCATCGACCTTGGCACTCACCAGCGCGCCGCCACGTCGCAAACCTTCCGCATACACGTTGGCTTCGTCATTACTGATGCCTGCTTGCTGCGAGAGTGCGCCGAGGACACCGCCCGTGGCACCGCCTGCTGCCGCGCCGGTCAAAGCTGCGACCAGCCAGCCTGCTGCAACAACGGGCCCAACGCCTGGAATGGCTATCAGGCCAAGACCAGCGAGAAGACCCGCTGTGCCACCAAGCGCAGCACCAACACCACCACCAGTCGCCGCGCCTTCCGCTCGATCATCCCTGCCGTCGAGATCACGGTCTGGAAACGATTTGGTCTTTTCGTCGTAAGCGCTGTCAGCGTTGCTCACCACAATGCTGATGTTGCCATGGCTCACTCCTGCAGCTTCCAATTGGCGAACGGCCGCTCGAGCTTCCGCATGGCTGTTGTAGAGTCGGGAGATAGTCTTTGACATTTAACTTGTTCCTTAGGTCTGGAAGTTGAGGGCGGGACTATTGAGCGACGACATTTCCCTGGAAATCGACGCTTACGTTGACGGCCTTGCCATTCTGATCGGCTTTGCCGCGCCAAACGCCGTTTGCGTCCTTCTGCAGGGCCGACACGCTTTTGAAGCCTTTTTCCTCGATGCGGGCTTTCGCCTGTCCCTCGGTGAAGCTGTTCGCCCCGGCGACTGGTGCGCCTGGGTTCGGCGGGCTGTTCGGGGAATTTACTGCTGGCGTATTCGCATCTCTATTTGCTGGGGGCGCTTGCTGCGCCACAGCCGGGAATGAGACGGCGGCAATAATTGCCGCCAGTAGAATCTTACGCATTGGCTACTCCTCTCTGGTTCCTCCCCAGAGCGACAATCCGTTCGGTTGCACAACGTTCCTCGACGCTCATGATTTACGTTTTACCCAGCCACGGAACGCAGCTCGGGCCGGATCGTTTCCCATCGTCAGCACTCTCAACAAAGGAGTTTTAGTTCCATGAGCAGCACGACGGACAAGGTCAAAGGTGTAGCCAACGAAGCGATTGGTAAGGCTAAAGCGGGTATCGGCAATGCAACCGGCGACACGAAGCTTCAGGGCGAAGGAAAGGCCCAGGAGATCAAGGGCGATATCCAGAAGACAGTGGGCAATGCCAAGGATGCCGTGAAGGACGCGGTCAATAAGAACCTCTAAATCTCAGGGCTTGCGTACAGAAATGTTCGCAAGCCCACTTCGTTCTTCGGATAGGTTTTGTGCGACGTCATTTATTTGCAGACACTTGGCACGCTTCAAGTTTCCGCTCGCTCATTAAGCCTCAACGTAACACCAACATATTTAAACCGTGTCTAGGGAATTGGAGATGATCCCATTTGCTCGTGGCGGGAGGCGCGATGAGGTTGTCATGTCCGAGGTCGCAATTATCTGAGCGGTGGTGTACTCCGGCAAACTGTGCTCGCGTCCGTTTTGCGGACTTGTGAGACCATCCTGCAATTGAGTTCGCTAGCCAGAACGCGCACTTGCGGACATGGCTACTCAATTACATTTCCCGATTTTCAAATGAAGCGTTGCTAGCCCACGTAAAGCTCAGCGATTAAAGGAAGATGGTCGGACCCGAAGGCCGGTAGAACACGCATCCCCCCGATTTTAAAATGCTTCGTAGTAAAAATGTAGTCCAAAGGATATCGAAGCCCCGGCCATCGTGCCGGATACGTGTTGTAAAAGCCGCGGCCGCGTCTTGGGTCGAAGAGACCGCCTGATCTCATAAAATTTTTGGTTGTGGGTGACCAGGCCACGTCATTCAAATCACCCAATACGATCGCAGCAATGCCATGCTCCTTAATCTCCAGCGCCACTCTCAACAGCTCTACATCACGTTCAGTCGAATCCTGTTGAACGGAGGGCGGGCGTGGGTGAACACCGTACACTGCAACTGGAATGCCGGACCGAAGTCTGATGCCAGTTCGTATGGACGGGATTGCTTCGTCGAGGACGAAACGCACCTCCGGTTCGATCAGCTCCAGCCGTGAAAAGAGGGCAAGTCCGTATCCGTTGGATAACGGATAGATAATTTTGTGCGGAAATCTTGCATTTAGACCCGCCGAGAGTCGCTCACCCCACCATTCGTCGACCTCTACAGCGAGCGCGACGTCAGGGTCTGCCTCCCTGATAATTTCAAGCAGACGATCCGAGTCACGATTCTTCTGAAGGACATTAGTGGTCAACAGTTTAATTCGATTGGCGCTGCTCGGTACTCCTGTCCATGTTTTCACTTGGCGTGGAGCCCCAGGGAGATAGGGGCCCACCCAGGTGAATTGCCATGCCACCACGCCCAACATTGATCCTAGGAACAGCCAGTCAAATAAAACCAGCGGCGGGCTGAAGACGAGCGTTGCAAGAAATGTAGAAAGCGCAATCAGCGCAAATTGAAAACGAGGAAAGTCACAGATGCGCACCCACCATTGACCCGTACGAAATATGGGAAGAATGGTCGTGGCAATTACAAAAGCGCCCAATCCTACGAGAATAGAATCGGTCCAATACATTACGTCCAACACGCCAAATTTCTTTGAAAGAGAATGCCGGCAGAATATTCTAGAGCTGGGGCGATGGGCACCACCGTGACGCTAGGTCTGCCTACAGCATACTTAAAACGGCAGCTAAAAAGAATTAGCCTATGCGGCAGCTGGTAACCGTCCCTGCGGCGTATACTTGTCTACGGCATCCGGAAGCTCGCGCGATAGGCGAGCAAGAATTTCTTCCCGCGATAAACCCGTCTGTTTTGACAATGTCTCTAATACATCCGGGCCTATGGCCTGCTCGACCTGTGACGGCGCAATCTGCTGGTTTGGGCCGGTACTGACCCAGGAATCGACTTTGTCGGCCTGACCACTTTGTTTGAAACGCTCAACAAGTTCTCCAAGTCCTCCGCTGAGCAG
>DASQKG010000242.1:0-3468 GCA_035630655.1 Pyrinomonadaceae bacterium | reverse complement strand
CCCGCTCTATCAGAGCGATCTTTCCCGCCACAGAGTCGGGCACCTGATCGGGCGTTTCAGCCAAACCGCAAAACACGTATTTGTTGGTGATGTCTGCGGTGATAGGCGCGCCTCCATCCAACGCAAACGCCTTCATGTTGGTCCGGTTGCCGCCACCAACTTCGTCAAGCTTGTTGGGTGCTGACCCCGGATCTATGTTAGCGCCAACAGTAAGCACGCGCCTGCCGGAACCTGGTGAACCAATCGTTGCCTCACCGGTCGGGTTAGTGGGCGTCGGGGCGCCGCTATTGCCGGCCGAAGCGACAACGGTCGTGCCAGCCAGCGTTGCGTTGTCGGAAGCGACAGAAGTTGGATAATTCGGATCGTTACTCGTGTTACCGAGGCTCATGTTGATGACGTGGGCAACTGGTTTCGGAAAGCCCGCGATTGTGAACGGCTGTACCGCATCTTCAATAGCCATAACGATCGAGGAGGCTACACCCGCCCCCACTGTTGAAAGCACCTTGTATCCCATGATTTTTGCCTGGGGCGCCACGCCGTGAATAGCCACGTCGTCCGCTGTCAACGGCAGCCCGTCCGGACCAGGAGCATTAGCCAAATAGCCGGCTGCGATACCTGCCACGTGTGAACCGTGTCCAAAGTCATCCTGGACTGCCCCTGCTGTCAGATTCAGGTAATAAGGAACTTTCGCATTCGCATTTGTGGCTGCGACTGATGGGCCAACTCCGAACCGGGGAGGCGTGGGGTCGCCGCCAAACATCGGGTGGGACCACTCGACACCGGTGTCGAGAATGGCGATGTTGATTCCTTCGCCATGCACACCGCCCGTGTTGAGCGCGTCGCCCATCTTCACCTGGGGCGGGTTGCCATACAAGGACGGTGCCCGCGTGTATTTGACACCGTTGTCCAGGTGCAAAGCAATCTCTTCGTCGATGTGCACCGACTTTACCTGGGCCATCTCCTTAATGGTATCGATGGCCGAGACCGGCACGCTAAGAGTTAGGCCGTTATAGACGTAGTTGAAGCGGTACTGGATCTCGCTCACCTCGCCGTTTGGTCCATTTGGTGCGTTAACGCTGACCAGGCTGTAGTCGACGCCCGCAGCGCTCAGTTGATTCAGGAAGTCGTTCTGTTCCGCGATGATCTGCTGGCGATACGCTTGCAGATCGAAATTCTGGCCTCGGGCCTCCGCCGCCGCTTTGGCGACGATTACGGGGTCAGACTTCAATTCCACAATTACTGGTTGTGCGGCGGCAAAAGTCCGGACAAGTAGATCTCCGGCCACCAAACTCGCAGCTAAGAGCACCACCACAATCAGCGTAAGCGCTGACATCTTGATAAATAGGTTTCGCGACATGGCTCCAACTCCTCTCATCGACGTCTCGGTTTAATGTCTGGGTACAGTCCCATGGTTATCAGTATCCGGAAACGGCTTGAGAAAAACTTGAGGCGTTGAAGATTTGATTTTTGTGAAGATTTGGGCGGTTTTGCTGGCAAAAACCGGGGTTGAGGAAAACTTGAGGCGGGCTGGAGGCTACTCCTTGGAGTGCGCCGGCCCCGGCGGCGCTTTTGCCCGCGGCGGCCTGGCGCTGCTTTGCGGGTTAACTCGATGGTTCAGCTTCTCAGGATTGGACCAAAGCGCCGCCGGGCCGGCGCACTCCAAGGAGTTACTTCTTTCTTCCGGTCACGATTAGAACCTGTGCCGGAAAGTTCATGTTGCCGCTTTCAAAAAACGCGGAGACCGCCGACGCGGTGGCAGCTTTCATTGCCGCTACCTCTTCGGAATCCAGCTGCGCCAACTTGCTTCTAAACGTGTCAGACATCTCGGTGCGCAAAGTCCAAAATCCTTCGATGTCAATCGGGTCCTCGATTCGAAAGGGCACGGTCTGTTCGGTAACTTCGAGAGCACCGGCGTCGGCAAACACCTTGGCGAGTTTTCCAGGTCTCGCGAAACGGAAAGCAGTAGGCGCATCTTCATCCTCAGGCTCAGCCGGAACAAATTGATTCAGCACATCGCTGATAACACTGAAGAACGGATTGAACTCACGTGCTGCCCAAACCAGCAATGCGATCCGACCGCCTGGTTTCGTAACTCGCAGAATTTCGCGCAAGGCCAACTGCGGGTCTACGAAGAACATTGCGGATAATCGGCCGAGGACGACGTCAAACGTGTTGTCGGGAAACGCGAGACGCTCGGCGGAAGACTGATGAAATGCGATGTTCGATAATCCTCACCGCTCCGCTTCGTCGTGCGCCGTTTGCACCATCCCAGCTGCTGGGTCGGTGTAGGTCACATGGCCCGACGTACCCACAATAGTCGAAAGCGTCAACGATGGTTCACCGCTTCCGCCGCCAATATCGAGAATGGATTGTCCTGGTTGAATATTAGCCGCGGTGACGAGTGCACGCGTGAGCGGCGCAAACATATTTTCGATCGTGGTTTGGTATTTGTTCCAATACTGGGAAGAACTTTCCCAGGCGGTGAGGACTTCGTTGGCATTCCTGCTTGTCATCTTAGTCGCAATCTAGTCTTGATTTACTTTGGCTCGAGCGGTAGGCCGGCTTTCTCCCACGCTTCCAACCCTCCGAACAACGGATGGACGTTTTTGTAGCCACTGGCGGAGAGCTTTTGCGCTACGCTCGCTGCCGACGCTTCATGTGGGCAGGTGCAATAACTGATCACCGTTCGCTCGTGTGATATTTCAGAGAAGTGTTGTTCCGCTTCCTCGTCGGGAACACGCAATGCGCCCGGGACTTTGGTCTCGGCTTCATCCCAGGCTTTGGGATTACGCGCATCAATAAAAGTAAATTGTTCACCACGATCCATTCGGGCTTTCACTTCATCGATCGTCACTCTGGTTGCTTCCATTGCAATCCTCCTCCTCACATTACAGGCTACGCCATATCAAACAAAAGAACTTCCGCCGGCTCGCGACCCGTAATTTCAACAGTCGCCTCATCCGAAATCGCTGCGCCATCGCCCTGCTTCAACTCGACGCCATTAAGAGTAATTCCCCCGCGGGCCACTTGTACCCAAGCCTTCCTCTGCCCGCCGAGGCCATGCGTAACGGCTTGCCCCGCATCGAGCTTTGTCGCGTAAACATCTGCGTCCTGATTGATCGTGACCGAGCCATCACGTCCATCTCCCGACGCGATCAAACAAAGCCTTCCCTGCTTCAACTCATCAGCAAACATCTTCTGCTCGTAGCCTGGCTCGAGACCCTGCGCTTTAGGCATGATCCAAATCTGTAACAGATGTACGGGCGCGTCAGGCGAAGGGTTTGCTTCGCTATGGGCCACGCCGGTTCCGGCAGTCATTCGCTGCACTTCGCCGGGCTTGATGATTGACCCGTTCCCCATGCTGTCTTTATGGGCGAGACCGCCTTCCAGCACGTAAGTAATGATCTCCATGTCTCGATGCGAGTGGGTCGGGAAACCATGTCCGGCCGCAACTCGATCTTCATTGAT
>DASQKG010000241.1:0-18459 GCA_035630655.1 Pyrinomonadaceae bacterium | reverse complement strand
TCTCCAATCTCAATCTTACGCGCTGGCCCAGTTGAAAAAAGAAATTGCGAATTAAGGGGGGTTCGTTTTCTGATGGCTCAAAAAACCGGCTTAGTCCTTCAGGAATGTTGGAACCTGTTGAAATCACTCCTAGACCGTGTTCATGTGTGAACTCAAAATGCGGATACATCCGCTTAAGTTCATCCCACAGTTTCCAAACACCGAAACCAGGATCTCTGACATTCGTGTCATGGAAGAGGACGACTCCCCGGTCGCTCATCTTGGGGAGCCATTTCTCAAAATCATTCTTGACGGCCTCGTATGAGTGATAGCCGTCGATGTGCAGCAGATCAATGGTCCCGTCTTCGAATTGAGATACCGCTTCGTCGAATGTGCTTTTGATCAAACAAGAGAAATTCTCGTAGAGGGGATCATGATGCGCCTTAAGATCCGCGAGAATTTCAGGACCATAGGGGCCGCTGTTAGCGTCCCCTTGCCATGTATCTACACCGTAGCAGCTCGTCTCCAGATTCAACTCTTTGACCGTCTGACAGAAGGCGCAATAGGAGACGCCACTATAGACGCCGAGTTCGACGATCGTTCGCGGACGCAAGGCATCGACGACGAACATCGCAAATGGAACATGCGCGGCCCACGCGGTGGAAGCGAGGCGTAAAGGCCAACTTAAACAAATCGGATGATCTAACAAGTTGAGCATGATAAGAGCTGCGAGTTAAAGGCCATGCCCTTGAGATACGATGCAAGGTCGCCGGAGTGTACCATGCCAAATATCCCCCGCAGAAGTGCCCATGTCCTCAAGTTCCTATACCAAGTCAATCGACGTTTCTTGGTTCAGCTTCTGACTGCCTTGGGGCTTGAAACTGGGTTTACTGACACAGCGTGGGCATTGTACTGGGTAATGCAGGCATGAAGCTCGACATATGCGATCCAAATGCGCGGTACATAACAAAGTCCGGGGCTAACCGATTATGGATGACGTCCTGGAAGTTGGAGATCTGATTATTGATCACGCCGTTATTCCGGTGCGTAATCTTTATTCAGCCGCTGAGAACCGCAGAGATGTAACCCGGATAGCCGACGTTGCTGCGTTCCCAGCAGAAGTTCCCTGGGGCCTTTAAGATTCCAGAGAATCACTGTTGGCAGAAGTAATAAGCTAGCTGGATATGAAGCCTCGCTCAACCAGGTACGCGACTATCCGGCGTGCGTTTTCTTCTGCGGTCCGTTCAACCGTATCAAGTGCAAGCTCGGGATTGACGGGCGCTTCGTAAGGATCATCGATACCCGTGAAGTTTTTAATCTCGCCTTTCCTCGCCTGAGCGTACATGCCCTTTATGTCTCGCTGCTCGCATATAGCAAGAGGTGTGTCGACAAAGACTTCGATGAAGCGCTCGTCTTCCATCATGTTTCGTACATCATTGCGGGTTGTGCGGTACGGGCTTACGGCTGCGCATATCGTCACTCCCCCATGACGGACAATCTCGGAAGCCACAAATCCGATGCGTCTAATATTTGTGTCGCGATCTTCTTTGCTGAATCCAAGTCCTTTGGAAAGGTGACTGCGCACGACATCACCATCAAGCAAAGTTACCTGCCGGCCGTGTTCCAATAACAACCCTGTCAGTATTTCGGCTGTGGTTGATTTGCCGGATGCGCTTAGTCCCGTAAACCATATGCAAACACCCTGACGATCGCGAGCTGGATAGGCTTGTCTCAGGATGTTGGCAACCTCGGACCGGGTGAACCACTCAGGCAAAGCTCGGCCCTGATTCAAATATTCTTCTCGAACCTGGGTGCCGGAAAGCGTCATACCGTCCGTAGCTTTTGAAGCTTCCTCATAGCGATCGTCTCTAGCAAGATAGACCAGCTCCTCGAATGGCACTACTTTGACGCCAAGCTCCGGGCTGAATTGTTCTACGAGATGTTGGGCATCGTAGGGCCCGTAGAAAGGACGATTCTGGGAGTCGGTGCCGGGGCTGGCGTGGTCTCGTCCGACGATGAGGTGGTTAGCGCCGTAGTTGCGCCGAATGAGCGCGTGCCACAAAGCTTCCCTCGGCCCTGCCAATCGCATTGCCAGCGGTAACAGTGATAGCAGGATTCGCTCCCGATCATAATAACGTTCGGCGAGCACTTTATAACTTCGAACGCGAGTGTAATGGTCGATGTCGCCCGGCTTCGTCATGCCAACCACGGGATGGAGCAGCAGCACTCCGTCCACCTGCTCCATCGCGCGTTTAGTTAACTCTTCATGAGCGCGATGCAATGGGTTTCGCGTTTGAAAGGCCACGACATTTGGCCGTCCAAGAACTGCCAGTCTCTCACGCACATCTACCGGCGTAAGACGCAAATCCTGAAAGTCGTAATAACGCGGAAGTTGAAGCACACGGAGACGCCCGGAGACGTTGAGCTTGCCCCAACGTTGCATCTCCGCGATCAGGGGGTGTCTGGGATCCTGCGTACCAAACACCTTTCGACCGACCTCCTCCAAATTCCAGTTGTATATCGTTTCAACCGTTAAGATCGCGAGCAATTCATTCCGAGCATTGCGGAGTGTGACATCACTATCGAGTCGGAGCTCCGGCACAGCATCTACTGGGAGCGTCACTGGGATCGGAAAGAGATGTCCGCTTTGCAACCGCATCTCGTCGAGGATTCGGGCATGGTCCTCTTCGCCAACGAACCGGTCCAGAGGAGAAAATGCTCCGGTAGCCAGCAATTGAAGATCGCAAACGGACCGTTCAGAAATGTGCAGTGACGGCAGCCGATTAGCGTAGGATTTGAGTTCGTCGAGCTGTTCAGCCGGGATGGTGAGGTCAACCAAAACACCGCCACAGGGTGGAACAAGAAGGAAATCTTTCATGAGGTTTGCTGATGCAATTTCATTATTCAAGCTCAAATACAATCAAATACAGAACTCAGCGCGGTAGCGCGGGACTCCTGAGGCAACTCTCGCTGGATGTTTGTCCCTGAGCGCTGTCGCGCACCACTACGCTTCTGGTCAGTAGACACCGGCATGCCGGTGATCGTTATTTGACGGGTGACGACCCATTCGCATCCGGATCTTTCTGCGGCGCTGGTTTGCACAGTTGTTCCCATTCCTGCCTGCGCTCCTGGGCAAGTGTTTGCTCCCTCGGGGTGGCGGCGACTGATTCAGCCAAGGCGAGTTCTTCTCCAGCGCGAACGCACTTTTTGGTGGCCGTGTGAATCTGACTGGCCCACAGGTTTCCAAAAAAGTCGCTTGGTGCTCTGCTAAGAACCTCTGATATAAAAAATTCCGCTTCATCAAACCTCTTCTGGTGCATGAGAATGACCGCGAGCCGATCATGAAGGGACCTTTTGATCTCCGGCGTAGGATTCAATCCCAGGGCCCGCTTGTAATACTCCGCGGCCTTATCCAGATCGGTCTCCTGATACGTATTTCCCAGGTTCATTGCGGCTCGGGGAGAGTTTGGAACTGCTTTATAGTTAGCTGCCCATAAGGTGCGCTCATTTTTCCAGGTCCGGTTGTGCATCACGGTCATAACCGCAAGAATCACTATCCCCACTCCAGCGACTCCATAGGCAACTTTGCCGGCGACCCGGCTGAAGCGATTTATTCGTCGCACCAGGAGAGCTACGAACAACCCAAAGCTCATCAGCGGCAAGTATAAATAGTGATCCGCTAACAACTCGTGATGGGGAATGATTTGGCTAACTGGCAGGAGTATTACGAAATACGAAAAAATCGCGAAAGCCATCAATTTATCGCGATTCAGCAACAGGAATCCACAGACTAATACCCCGGCAACGACCACCAACGATATCGCGAAGCTCCAATCAAATATTGTCTGCGAGGGTTCAAAGGCTCCCAGGTACTGCGCGATTGGGGTGGGAAACACAAGTTGCTTTAAAAACCACGCGTGAACCCGTGTGACTGTCAAAAAATTGTTGAGCAAACTCCCGCCCCAGTAATCGATCTCTCCCCAACGTGCCTTGCGAGACGCTTGTTTGACAAATACCCAGTAGACAGTGAAGAGCAGTCCGCCGAAAAAAAGTAAGAGCCAAAACCACTTATCTCTTGTGAATGTCCTCCAGGCGGTCGTCGTCACCTGTCGCCACCACGATGGCCCTTGCTCCCAAGCCTCACAGTACTGCCAGACAAAAATGACAATAGGTAAGCTTGCCGCCATTTCTTTTGAGATGAGGCTGAGGCCCCAGAGTATAAGAAACAATGCGAAGTATGCCGCCGCCCGTACTGATTTCCGGCTGCGGTAATAGCTAATGTAAGTATGGAACGCCAGCAGATAGAAGAAGCTGAAAAGAAGATCGCGCCGTCCGGAGATATAGGTGACGGCATCGGTCTGCATCGGATGAACCGCAAAAATAAGTGCGGCGAAAATGGCTGAGACGACATCGTTACTAAGCCTGCGGATCAAAGTAAAGACCAGCAGAACATTCGCGCTGTGGACGATGATATTTGTGAGATGAAAACCAAATGGACCCTCACCCCAGATCCTTAGATCCAATGCATAGCTCAGATCGCGCAAGGGACGGTAGGTACCCAGTATGATCGACAGGTCGACGTTTCGTATGAACTTGTTATGAACTACCAGGTAAATGTCATCAAAGACAAAATCATTTCCCAGCGAATTCGCGAAGCAAAGAAATACGACAACAATCAGACCAAGGAACACAAGCGGTTGCATTTCCGACGATTGGAGTGAAACCACGGGCCCGCTTTTTTTTGATTGAGTCCCGGTTCGTTTGGCGACTTTACCCTTGGGCGTGCGAGAAGATTTCATATCGACGTAGGCTTAATTTACCTTCACTTAGCTTTTTAAAACTGGGAGTGTACTTACGAAGATATTATAGGACTGTCGCTTTGATGGATCGGGCTGGACGACTCTGCAGGCAACGATTCGGGCGGAGTAACAGAATGCTGGTAGTAATCGACAACTTCAGCGGCCGGGCCGATCTTCTCGAGTCGGCCCGCTCTGATTAGCATTGCGTTCTGACATAGTTGATTTATTACCGGCATCGAATGAGTGACCAGGAGTATTGTTCGACCACTCTTGATGACTTCGCGCATCTTCGTGAAACACTTCAGCTGAAATTCGGCGTCTCCAACGGCCAACACTTCATCAATAATAAGTATCTCCGGATTGAAATGTGCCGCTACCGAAAACGCCAGACGCACATACATGCCGCTGGAGTATCTTTTGACAGCCGTTTCGAGAAATCTTTCTATACCGGAGAACGCGACTATTTCGTCAAACCTGGCGTTGATCTCACTTCGTTTCATTCCCAGGACCGCTCCGTTGAGGAAGATATTCTCCCTGCCGGTTAAGTCAGGATGAAAGCCTGTGCCAATTTCAAGCAGGCTTCCAACCTGCCCGTACAGTTCCGCATAGCCACTGGTTGGCTCCACTATCCGCGACAGGATCTGCAGTAACGTGGATTTACCTGCGCCATTAGGGCCGATAATACCCAGGACTTCGCCGGGGTTCACCTCGAAACTTATATTCTTCAACGCCCAGAACAGCTCCTTCGTGTGACCGTTTCTTCCCAGTCGACTAAATGAGCTGCGAACTACATTTACCATCGACTCGCGCAACGTGTCATACCTCAGCGCCGAATTAGAGCGGGGGTCGATGATGTACCGCTTACTGATGTTTTCTACTCTGATGATTGGTCGCATGGGTCCGGACAGTTGCGCGAAACTAGATTACTTCGGCAAAACTCCTCTCCATTCTTCTGAACAAATAGGCTGCGACCACGAGAAGTACCAGCGAGCAAACCAGGGAATAGGCAAGCCCCCACCAATTGGGAGCCCGCCCAAATAGCGAGGCACGGAAGCCTTCGATGATGGCCGTCATAGGATTTAAGCTAATCATCCAGCGCCATTGCTCCGGCACCAGACTGAGGGGGTATATGATCGGCGAGACGAACATCCATACCTGGAGTAAGAAGGGAAGCGCATAGCGAACGTCCCTGTATTTCGTGTTCAGGGCTGAGAACAAAATTCCCACGGCCAGAGCTAACGCCGTCAGGAGTATTGACAGAGGCGCCAGCAGCAACAGGTTCCAGGTGAAAACAAACCCGTAGTAAATGAGCAGCAGCAACAGCAAAGCTGAAGCAACGGCCAGATCAACCAGGCCCGAGCACACCGCAGCGCTGGGGATTATCATCTTGGGGAAATAAACCTTGGTAATCAGGTTCGTATTGCCTAGTAAGCTGTTAGCGCCACTTATCGCAGCATTCGAAAAAAACATCCACGCGACGAGCCCCGTATAATAAAACGGGGCCGAAGGAATCCCTTCAGTAGGAATCCGTGCCAACTTGCTGAAGAAGAAAGTAAAAACAATCATCATCACCAGGGGCTGAAGAATCGCCCAGGCTGCGCCCAGCAAAGTTTGTTTGTAGCGGACTTTGATGTCGCGCCACATGAGGAAGTACAGCAGCTCCCGGTACGACCAAAGAGAATGCAGGTCGAGCGAAGACCAGGGCTTGCTGGGTCTAATGGTGATTAGAGGCGTGGCAGGAAGGGCGCACGACGTGTCGCGCAGAGAGACAACCGAGTCCCCCTTCCCTAAAGAAGGAGGTTCAGGCAGGGCACCCGCATCAGCGGAAGTCTCATAACTTGTCGAAGTCGTCACAGTCCTTATATAGTAACTCTATCGTTATTAAGCATCGACCGAACACGCGCAAGGATTAACAGCCGGTTAGTTTATCATACGAACATCGCGCTGGGTTTTGCCGGCAAGCCGGCATGCCACCGCAAAAAGCGGATAACAGATGACACGCCTGACGTCGACGCAGACCGTAGGGGAGTAGAGTAGGTAGTCTTTTGATGCACAGCTTTCGGCACGACAAATCAGACTCGAGCTTGTTGTCACTATCACTCGTAGTCCCTGTCTACAACGAACGACCGGCTCTGAATGAGTTATACGAGAGATTGTCCGCAGTTCTCCGGGTCTTCTCAAGCCGCTACGAGATTATCTTTGTGGATGATGGGAGTAACGACGGATCCCTGATCACGCTAAGAGAATTAAGGGCCGTTGATCCGTTCGTACGATACATTCGGTTCCGCCGGAATTTTGGTAAGTCGGCTGCGTTGGCCGCCGGTTTTCGCGCTGCCCGGTACGGCGTTGTAGTTACTATGGATGGGGATCTGCAGGATCTGCCGGAGGAATTGCCGCTGCTTCTCGAGAAGCTAGCCGAGGGCTTTGACGTTGTTAGCGGATGGCGTCACAGCCGGCACGACAGAATTAGCAAACGAATTGGTTCAAGAATCTATAACGCTGTCACGGGTTTTCTTACTGGAGTTCGTCTTCACGATCTGAATTGCGGATTCAAGGTGATTAAACGCGAAGTGCTGGATGAAGTGTCGGTTTACGGTGAACGTCACCGGTTCCTGCCGGTCCTGGCAAGCTATCGCGGATTCCTTCTCGGGGAAGCCAAGATTGCACACGCTCCCAGGAGATATGGCGATTCACGCTACGGCCTGGAGAGAGTCTTCGGCGGGATGTTCAGCCTCCTGACCGTCATCCTCATGACCCGGTACAATAACAAGCCGCTTCATTTTTTTGGTTTCCTTGGAACCCTTCTGGCTTTTATTGGCTTTATAATTGATTCCTACCTGATTGTGTTGCGGATTCTCCAACTGCAGTGGTTGAGCAATCGACCGCTTCTGATCATCGGCACGTTGCTAATCATCGTTGGCGTTCAACTGATCTTATTCGGCCTCCTCGCTGAGATGGTCGCGTTCTCTTACCGCCGTGAAAGTGACTACTCGATTGTCGAAACTGATGGGCGCGAGGGTGGGCTTGGCCGCGACGAAGAAGTGGCCCGATTTCAAATCGAGGCCGAACGCGTTGCTCGATGAGGGTTTCGATCATTGGCCCAGCTTATCCACTGCGGGGCGGCATCTCGCATCACGTCTATTACCTGAAAAGGGAATTGACCGCGCAGGGCCACCTGGTTCAGGTGGTTTCCTTCAGTAAGCTTTATCCCACGCTTCTCTTTCCCGGTTCCACGGAATTCGACACCAGCACATCCGGTCTTGACGCAAAGGGCGAGGCAATTCTTCGGACGCTCAACCCGCTCACCTGGCTCAGGGCGTTTAAGGCCGTGACCGCGTTCGCCCCTGACGTGGTTATCTTTCAATGGTGGCATTCGTTTTTTGCTCCGGTGATCGGAACCCTCGCACGAGCGTTTCGCAAGAAGGGAATAAAATGCGTCCTTGAATGTCACAACGTGTTTTCTCATGAGAGAACATTCCTTGACGCCCCTTTGCTGACGTTTGCCGCGCGGCCAATTAGTTCCTTCATCACACATTCGAACAAGGATCGCGCTGATTTGCTTACCGTCGTTTACGGCAAAAACATCAACGTCTGTCCACTGCCGGTTCCCGATGAATTTTCCGGCGGCTTCGACAATAACCGCAGTGGACATACCCTTCTTTTCTTCGGCACAGTGCGCAAGTACAAAGGGCTCGAAGTGCTACTCGCCGCATTGCCGAAGGTTCTGGCGCAAACGGAGTGTCAACTATTGATCGTGGGTGAGTTTTACGAACCTGAGGAGAAATACCGGCAAGCGATCCGCGATTATGGAATCGAGCAACACGTGCAAATCGACAATCGTTATGTTCCGAATGAGGAGATATCCAGCATCTTTGATCAAGCTGACGCGTTGGTCTTGCCTTATTTAAATGCAACGCAGAGTGCAGTAGCGCGCATAGCTCTTTCAAATGGTTTGCCGCTGATCGCATCGAGAACCGGCGGACTTGCGGAAATCGTGGTTGAGAATGTAAATGGCCTGCTGTTTCCCGCAGGTGACGCAGACGCTCTCGCGAATCAGATCGTTGATTTCTTTACCCGAAAGCTTGGTCCTGAATTCTCTCGAAATATTCAGGCGAGCTCGCCGGTTGATTCACTGCGTAGTATCGCGGGAACTCTGGACCGGATCGTTGCCGGGTGAGAAACAATACTTTTAGCTTTGCCCCAAAAGTTATTTGGGCGACGTGACACTCGGCTTCGCCGCCGGATGTGAGGCGGTGGCTACGCCCCGCCGACAGCAGCTCAGATCAGTATGGGGCTATGCCCCCTGCTCCGGGCTTGGCTCCACTGAGGGTTTGTCAGGCCACAGGCCATACCAAGGTCGTAGCCCAAAAAGTAAAAGGTACATCTACGGCGGAGCACAGCCACCGCCTCAGATCCGGCGCCAAAGCCGAACCGAACGTAGCCCTAACTTTTGAGGCAAAATTAATTCTTTTCGGAGTTAACGTTGCCGGAGTAATTAATTGGACTAATAACCTCGAAACCTTCTTAGCCCCAATCTCGGATAGAATGCCTCTCATGCTGTCGAAATCCGAAACGGATCCCCTTGTATCCATAATCATTCCTTGCTGGAATTCTGAGGCCACCATACGTCGCTGTCTTGATGCTTTGACGAGTCAACGCACCTCGGTTGCATATGACATCACAGTGGTCGACAGCTCAACCGATAAAACACCATCGATCGTGAAGCAGGAATATCCGTCAGTAAATCTAATTCATCTTGAAAAGCAAACTTTTGCCGGCGCTGCGAGAAACATAGGGATTAAGGCTACGCGCTCCACTTACTGCTTGATGATAGATTCAGATTGTGTGGCGGAACTCGATCTCATCGACAAAGCCATCAATCGACATAGCGAAGGTAATTACGCTGCCGTGGGAGGCTCCTTAGCGAACGGGACTCCTAATAGCTTAAGTGGTTTCATCGGCTACCTCATCGAGTTCAAAGAGTTCATGCCCAGCGCTCCCCTGCGACTCGAAAAGGGCAACCCAACGGCCAACATAACTTACCGTCGTGAAACGCTCGAGAAGTATGACGGTTTCGACGACAGTATGTGGCTGGCTGAAGATATTTTGCTTCACTGGAAGATGTACCAGAGCGGCGAGCGCATTCTTTTTGACCCTGCGATCAAGGTTACTCATTTGAACAAGACGGGATGGCGGCGCGTTCTTGGATATCAGGTCGATCTTGGCAGACTGTCAGCCGTGGCCCGACGGCGTGGTGGAATGCCTGGAACTATTCTCCTGGAATACCCGCCCCTGATTGTGCTCATGCCGTTTGCCAGAACCTACAGGGCGCTGGTGTGGTTTGCACGACACGACGGCCGGGTGTTTTGGCTGTTTCTGCTGATATGGCCCATTTACTTTTTGGCTGCCGCGTACTGGTCCTTTGGATTCCTTAGTGAGCGCTGGAGCAAGGACGACGGGCCAGCGGCGAACTGAGAATGTAAATCAAGACCGCTTCTGATGGGTTTAGAATGCGGACTTGTCCGCTCGGCAGGGCACAAGTGCCCTTTCTAAACGGGAGGAAGGGATGCTGAGGCACTTATTGAATCAGGAGCTAAGACGTTGCGATAGGATGTCTACGATCCGTGCGGCGGCGTGTCCATCTCCGAATGGATTCTTTGCGTTTGACATCAGTTCATACCGTTGTTGATTTACCAGCAGGTCTGACACTTCATCGATAATGCTTTCAGTCTTTGTTCCAATCAATTTCCCCGCGCCCACCTCAATCACCTCGGGACGTTCGGTCACTTCGCGAAGCACCAACACTGGTTTGTCGAAAGAAACAGCTTCCTCTTGAATGCCGCCGGAGTCCGTCAGAATCAAATAACAACGACTCATTACTCCGAGCAGGTCGCGATACGACAGCGGCTCAGTCAAATGAATTCCCGCAGTTTGGCCCAACTCCTCGTAGACCATCCCTCGCACATTCGGATTCAGATGAACCGGAAAAACTATCTCGAGGTTGGCAAACCTGCCTACCAGCATTTTGAGGGCAGTGCATATGGATTTGAGGTTTGGGCCATGGTTCTCGCGACGGTGCACTGTTACTAGAAGGATCCGGCTGGTGTCGAATTTGATCCCTTCCAGCAGCGGCTCCTCAAAGGCACTGACTGGTGGGATTGACCGAAGCGCGTCGACAATTGTGTTGCCGGTGATAAAGATATCTTCGGCGGGTATACCTTCGCGGAGAAGATTGTCTCGAGCACACTCGGTCGGGGCAAAATGCAGGTTCGCGATGCAGCCTGCGATGCGCCGGTTGATCTCCTCAGGAAAAGGATTGCGTTTCTGAAACGATCTCAGGCCCGCCTCCACGTGGCCGATGCGAATGCCGGAGTAAAACGCCGCCAACGCCGCAGTCATTACCGTGGTTGTATCGCCCTGCACCAGGATTATTTCCGGGCTAAGTTCGGCGAAGAGATTTGATAACGCCGAGAGCGAACGAGATGCGAACGACGCGAGCGCCTGATTTTCCTGCATTAAGTCAAGATCGACATCCGGTTTCATGCCGAACATCGCCAGGGCGGGAAAGAGCATTTCGCGATGTTGCGATGTGGTTACCAGTAGATGGTCAAACTGGGATTTACGCCGTTCGAGCTCAATGACCACGGGGGCCATCTTAATTACCTCGGGGCGTGTGCCCACAATTGTCACAACTTTATGGGGCGTCATCCGGTTTGCTTAATTGGAATACATGTCAGAGGGTTGAAACCGCTTACTCGAAGAATGATTATTAGTATTCATACCCGAACAATTCCACATCCCGGGCGAAATGGCGTAAGAAAATTCGCCGGCTGTCCTCGTCGAAATAATCCGAATAATGTGTTCTGACTCCGCGATTATGGTGCCCTAGCACAAGCCTGGGCTTACCAATAATGTCGCACACCTTATCGAAATCCTGTTGGAGCGACTCGAAACGCATGAGGTAGTCGACAATGAGATTTCCATTCTCATCATAGAGGATTTCGTGTTGCGGTCTCGTCACATGTCGGTAGTCATGGCCCTCGCGAGGCAGATTTGCAAGCACGTCATGCAGGGACCGCTCGCGAGTGGATGCACAGTATTTCCAGCCGGAGATGAAGCGATCCCACGGGTTTCTAACTATTGAAAAACGGAAATACCCCGCAGGGGCAGATAAGTATTCCGGGCTCAACAATCCATCGTTCATGAAGTGCCATTCCGGGTCGGCGGTGGTGAAATCGAAGGCGTTGATGATTGAACATCCCGCACATTTTCTCTGGTGGATGAAAATGCATTCATTGGTGTGGGAGATCATCGTTGCTTGGAAGTCTCGCTTTGCCGCCTCGGTAATTTCACTAGGCTGTCCTGCCTTCCTTCCGCGTCACATCGGCCGCAGGCGGCATAAGACGGAGGAATCGATAAACGGGAAGAAGATAAGGGTATTTGATTTTCCCATACAGTCTTAATAGCCGGCCGCCCAAACTACTTAGGGCTTGCTCTCTTTCTGCGACATCGAGGGCAAGCGATTCTATACTTTGTTGCTTAGCTGCAACCTCGCGCGCGAGGGATTCTATCGCTTGTTCTTTGTCAGCCAGCTCCGATAACAATGAGGGCCCCATAAACAGCGGTGCAAGCTGATCATTGTTCCATTTATCAAGCACCCACTCGCCTCCGCGTGAAATAACCAACTCCAGGAAGATCCTTATGGATTGGAGCGTAAGCTGATTGCTCGACCGAAATTCGGGAATGAAATCAAACAAGTTTTGAATGATCATGCCGTGCTTCTTGTAGAAATAAGCAATTCCCTCGACATACTTCATGGCGTGCTGTCGTCTATCCTTTGATACCGGCTCGCCCGCGAGTACCGGCTCATGATAATGAATGCCGATTGATTCGATAACTCTCTCAAAACGATGGGCGGCAGTCTGATTCAGGCGATAAGACCATTCCAGGTCCTCGTAATAGCCTCTCTTTGTGAAATCCAGCGATCGGTCAAAAGGCTGCTCTAACAAAACGCTTGTCTGGTACATCGTCATTGAGGCATTGATCCAGTGACATCTGCCAGACGGCGTTACAGCAGGATCGTCAAATGGCTTCGCCGCTCCGGTTAAGTCGTAATGCAAAACCCCGTCTTCAGGCCAATAGTCTCCGCCGGAAACATGAACAAGGCCGTCAGGAAAAACCGCCATGCCGGTAGCAGCGGTGATTTCGGGGTGCAATTTCATCGAATATAAAAGATGTTCCAGCGCTCCTGGCAGGACCTCGATGTCATTATCGAGGAACATCACATAATCAGTTTTAACGAATTGCAGGGCATACATTCTGCCGCCAGTACACCCGAGATTCTCTCTCAAAAGAATCAAATCGAGAAAATCATGCTTGGAATCGGCTTCTTCCAACTGCTTCTGTATTTCATCCCCTGAGTTGTTATCTATCAAAAGCAGTTTAAAAGGGATGCGGACATTGTCGCTTAAGGCACGCACAGCATTGAGTGTCATATCACTGCGACCGTACGAAAGCATCACTATGGTTACTTCTGGCTCTCGCTGATTTTCAAAGAACGTCGCCGGAATCAATGAGGCGTTTCTTCTTGCTTGATCTATTAGTGCCTCCTTGACCCGCTCAGCTTTTCGGTCTTTAGCAACAGAGTAACCGTTAACGTCTGCCTCGGAATCAACAGCGTCTGGCAACGAAAAAGAACTGGCCGGGACTGTTTTCAACATCTCGTCAAACATTTGCCGATAGGCTTGAGATCGTATTGTCCAATCCCAGGTCTTAACATCCTCGTGGATACGTTGACTGAGCGACTGTCGTAGAGCTGAGTCATCGCGCAGCAGGCTCAATTTGTTTTTAAGGTCTTCTATGTCACGCTCAATAAGAAAGCCATTGATTCCATGTCGCACCAGCTCGGGCATATTCCCGACACTTGTAGTCAATAGCGGTACACCGCAAGCAGCAGCCTCCAAACACGGATTAGGTGTACCGTCGGTGCGACTGGCGCAGACATATACATCGAGCGACTGGTAGAAGTCGCGCATCTCTGCAGGCCCGCGCCACTTCTCTTCGCACGCCGCGGTAACCAGTTTCGTTCCTTCAACGGCGGCGACTGCCGGTACAATCACGTCATGATACCCACGATAGCCCGCCTCCCGATTGGTGAGACTGCCGGCCCAACCGGCACGCAAAGGATAGGCTGGCTCTTTTACGACAGGTGGGTGATAGAAGCGCGTGTCTACGCCGTTGGGTGTGTAGAAGACGGGCGTTTTCAAGACGGGCTGACATTCCCGGTACAAAGACAAGTTATTTACAAACACTGCACTGGCAAACTCTCGCAAAAGCGCGAACCCGGGTTCCCGGCGAGCTTCCTCTAATTCCCAGTTGGATGTAACGCCTACCAGCAGCCGGTTGCGATTACGTCTAAAGGCATGTGCCAGATGCGGCAGCCTTTCGAGTTGGAGCCAATAATAAACGAGAATTAGATCCGCTTGATCGAGGTCTTCTTCGGTGAGATCGCTTTGATAACACTTCCGGATTTCAAACTCATTTCCCAGGACGCGCCTAAGGTTTTCAGTCTTGAAATCGTGCGCCCAATTCGGCATGTCAACCACAAAAACTATTCGCGGTCGAGCGGAAGATTTGGACATCGTACGGTGATTGTCGGGTTTATGCAGGGTATGCGGATTCATGTTGTGAGCCCCTTCCGTCTGGACTATCAAATACCAATCGCTGAAGGGGCTCATAACTATTCAGCAATGGTGATCTTGTGACCCGGGGATCTTCAAATTCCAAAAACGCCGGCCGGTTTGAAACCGGTGTCGATTAAGCCGGTCGACTGCGCGCCACGCTCAGACCGGTAGCCGTGGTCATGCGCCTTTTCCGGCTCCGTGGTTTCAACCATTTTAACGGATCAAAGTGCAGGCGGCGAATTGCCGCCGCCGGAGACTCGCAGGCGAATCGCGGCAGGTGGCGGGCGGTACGCCCACGCTCCCAAAAGAATCGCTCTTAGTTTTGTCGGCCGTGTTATTGCTGATGTGTCGCGAACGGCTTACTTCATCTTAACTGGTATCAGAGTGGGAATCGCCGCATAATTAAGCCTAAGCGCGACCCGAAGTGGTGGGACACAAAATTGGAACGACGGAAATGTTTCTTAGAAATCGCCGGTGTGTGTGTGAGGGTGGATAGGTGTCAAAAATGATTAGCGACCGACATCACGGTAATCAAAGCTTTCTCGGGCACGTCTTTGATACCTACCAGAACATGATGCAGATCGCCCGCTGTTTGCGTGAGGCCTCACTACAGACACGCATTGCGCAACCACGATTATTGGAATTGTCACGCCGGCCAACTAGTATCCAGGATTATTTTCCGGAAGCGGATTGGGTGCGCTATCCCACGCACAAAAACGATGCTCCGCTGCTTAAAAACCCTGTAAAGCTGCCGTTTGCTGATGCGTCGTTTGACGGTTGTCTCATCAGCGACGTGTATGAGCATATTCCCGCAGATTGGCGTCCCGGACTCCTCAAAGAAATGTTGCGTGTGACCAATGGTCTGGTTCTGGTCGCCTCTCCAAATGGCAACGAACTAGTCTCAAAACTGGACCGCGTCGTTTTCGATTTCATCTGGGGAAAGTATGGAGAGAGATTTACTCCGCTGGCACAGCACGTAGAGTTTGGTGTTGAACCGTTAGAGCAAATATTGAAGACGCTCAAAGACCAGGGTGCTGATCGTGTAACGGTTTTGCCGGCGAATTATGTTTACCGCTGGATCCACATGATTCTGATTTATTTCGATTTGCAACACCGGAATCCATATAGTCATGTTTTCAATTCTTTCAATGAAATTTACAACGAACGTCTCTCTCCCTTCGATTATCGAGAACCTTGTTACCGGTACCTGATAGCTATTCCCACGAATCCGGATCTGGATCTGGACGAGCTTAATAGGGCTTTGGAAAGCCCTGTACAGACAACGGCGCCGGCGAGTGAAACGGATGAAATGCTCTTGAAGACGTTTTTTGAAATCGACTCAAAAGCAGCGGATGAGCTGCGGCGAACTGCAGTCGAGATTGGCAGGTTGGAGTCATTACAACTGGCTACGAAGGAGCAAAACAGTCAATGGGAGAAATTGCTTCGGGATAGCGATGATGAAACAAGCCGCTTACGAGAAAGCCTGGTGACCTCGCAAAAGAACCGACTTGAGCTGGACGAGGCCAATAGTAGGCTCCGGTCTCGTCTGAAAGAAATCGAAAACGCTGACCACATAGGGCAGCTGTCGAACCAACTCGCAGTTAAAGAGGCCCAACTTGCTGCCGCGGAAGCTGAACTGAAGGGAATCTCCAACTCGCTCGGTTGGCGATTGCTCTCTCGATACGGACCAATCAAGTATAAGTATCTTCTACCACTCTACCGAATCCTTGGCCTATCACATCAAGAACGATCACAACGCCAAGGTAATGAATAATAATCACGGATGACGGGAAACCTGGAGCGTCCCCTACGGCTTCAAGGCACGCTCATGAGTTCAGATCGCGCACGTTCGCTCAGCAGGATGGCATCTATATGCGGGTGAAGACGTCTTATCGGCGTATCAGGTTTTTGACGACCAATCGCGCCAAGGACAACCGGGTAAAAAACCGCATTAGAATCTATCAGCACCACATCGGCGTCAGCGACTTGCGCGGGCATAACACCTCGAAGGATTTCGGGTTGTACATGGACATCGAGTTCCTGCATTGACGACCGATTAGTAGTCAGGCGATTGACTACAAAACTGTGCTCGAGCGCCCAACGTTCAGCGCGGGGACCTGGGACGAGAGACACTATCTTGAGTGGCGGCTGCTCTCCAGTGTTTATTTTACCTACCCATTGGTCCAGGGTTTCCTGCGACGAGGTTATGACTTGCATGGGTAGCCATCCTCCAGGCAAACGGTTGTTTCTCCCAATCCACCAGGCCACACTCTGCATGACAATCATTAATGCCAACATCGCCGCCAGGGCGTAACGAATAGAGAAGCGTTGCATGATCTTCAACCAGCCCACAGCAGCGTAAGGAAGAAGATTAACGAATTGGATCATCAGGTAACGCAACTGCGGACGCCACGCTGAGGTAAGCGTTAAGAAAAAATAAAAGCCAACCTGGGCGACGAACATCCAGGCCAACAAATCCGTTAGCGCGCGGCGGCGGTTTTTCCAGAGTTCGTAGAGTCCAGGGACTGCCACGATTAACGTCGGCGCGGCGCTGAGCATCAAAATCCATTGAATCAGCGCATCCCGGCGAGAGATATTCCCCACTAAATTTTCAGTCTCTTTCGATCTGGTGACATATTTGAAATAGTCAAAATAAGAATAACCATGCAGAGTTGGTTCAATGAGGTACCAGGCCATCACGGCGCCGGGGAGGACCACAAACAGGGCCAGGATTCCCAGCTTCCTGATTCTGAGCAAGAACCACAGAGTGAAGATAACAAACAGGAGAAGTCCTTCATTTCGCAGGAGCATAGCCAACGATAGGAAGAGACCACAGGCGAATGCATGTTTCCAATCGAATGAAGTGTTTGTCTTCTCCGCAAAATTCACCGCCAAAAGAACAAATAGAAGATAAGGCACCTCGACCCAGTAAGAGGACGAGAGCCAGATGTGTGTCCAATAAACAGCGAGGAGGAGAGCGGAAAGTGCAGCGACGGTCGGTCCAAACCGGTGGCGGACCGTATTTCTAAGAGCAAAAAGTGTCGCCACGCCGCAAAAGAAGCCAATCAGCTTGGCCAACAGAACCGGTTGGTTCCACAGACGGATCAATATCCCCAGAACATAAATGTGAGTAGGCGGCCAAACACCCGATAGTCCTTGCCAGGCAGGATGCTCGGCCCACCTCATGGCCATCGCGATTCTCGATGCGCCGTCCACATACACACCGATATCACCCCAAACGCTCGCAATTAATCTCAGCCCAACGCCTAACAGGATTGCGATTAAAAAAAGCTGGTTTGGAAGGGAAGACCGGTCGAGTTCATCGGCCTGATTGTATGAAACGATCATCTTGGTCTATGCGACAACAAATCCTAAGGCGCGTGAACTGGTCACTTCGCGGCGATTCAAGCGGAATATCTTCAAGAGCAAAGCTCGAACTGTCGCGTGCTATTGCGCGGTGACGCGCACAACCAAATGTGCTGGCGATAGGTGGTACTGACGCAGTTTGATTCAGAACCACTTACAAAACGAGACGCGGTAGCGCGGGATGCCTTAGGCTACTTAACATAATAGTTAGGCCTTCTAATCCTCGCTGCCCTCTGGTATCCCGCGCTACCGCTCTCGTTCTGTAATTGATCTGCGAAACTGCATCAGTACCGGTAGGTGCATCAACTTGATCGTTCACGCCGCGCTGATCCAAAGATGCGACTGATACCTTTATATGCGGGCAGGAGGAACCTGTATTTTACTTTGCCGTAGCGGCTAAGTAACCGCCAACCAAGGGAGTCGGTGATTCGTTTAAGCTCTGCCTCTCGTTCGGCCAGTTTGAGCGTAAGTTCCTGAACTGCCAGAGTAAGGTTCTGTTCGGGCTCTTTGCCAACCACACCTGAAGAGCCGGTGATTCGTTTAAGCTCTGCCTCTCGTCCGGCCAGTTTGAGCGTAAGTTCCTCAACTGCCAGGGTAAGGTTCTGTGCAATCTCCCTTTCAGTTTTAATCAC
>DASQKG010000240.1:0-16759 GCA_035630655.1 Pyrinomonadaceae bacterium | reverse complement strand
TGCTCAGTCGTAAAGCCAACCGGGAGATTATGTTGTCGGGATTCCCGAAGCCAGCCCCATATACTCTGTATCCGCGCTGTTGGAAAGTTTTACGGGAGATATAACTTAGATGAGCTTCAAAGTCATTGTAGCCTACAATTGTTTCTGCCCCTCCTCGAAAGTAAGGCCAATTCGGGGTGGAAAAGATTATCCTTTTGCGCGCTACACTCTCAAGAATGTCTAGGGTTTTTTCCGCTTCGTCTTGCGCTAGGTGCTCTATTATCTCGCAGGCCAATACTGTGTCCCATTGCCCGGTGAGCGGTTCGGGAAGGGTATGTTTCCACACTCGCTCGTAGCAAGAGTGCTTGGCGCAAAAGTCTACGTTGTTTTGAAATGCATCAAAGCCTTCGATGATAGGGGGTTTAGTCAGGCCTGCTTCCCAGAAATTGCTTTGAATGAGATTTCCCCAGCGCCCATATCCACAGCCAACATCAAGTATAGTTTCACCTTTGATTAACGGGATTACTATAGGGTCCAAATAGGTGGGCGAGGAGCTCATACCGACTTAGTGTGCGTTAAGGTATTTCGGAGGAAGTGGTTTAAGATTTAAGTTAGCCAGTCAACTTTTTAGTTAGCGCATATATCACTAGAAAATTTCAGGTAGGACAAAATGAAGAATCTAGTTTTAGGAGTAGCAAAAGGGTACTCGTTCGAGCAACTACTCCCGTTCGTCGCGTCACTACGAAGAGTCTATGCCGGCGATGTTTGTTTACTGTATTCCGACATTACCGAAGACACCATTGAGGGCTTACAACAATACAACATAGATTTAGTGCCCTTTACGGAGAACTCCATCGACTTTGGATTCAAACGCTCGTATGTATATCAACTGCTAAATAGGTTGCATCAAAGTCCGTTAAATTATCTTTATCCAACTACCAAACTCGTTGGAGGACTCGTTAATTTAGTCTCAAGAGGTAGCTACGTTTCCAAATCTCGCATTGCTATTAAGCTCCTAAACGTCTTCTGCGTTCGGTTTCCTCTTTATTATCTATATTTGTTAGGAAAGAAATATGACAACGTTATGCTAACGGACGTGCGGGATGTAATCTTCCAACGGGACCCGTTCGACTTCGATCTTGGGAATGAACTCTGCGTCTTCCTCGAAGACCGAAGAACTAAAATCAGAAATTGCCCTTTCAACGCTGGATGGCTCTCTAGAGGGTTCAGTGTTCAAACTCTCGAGGATTTGGGCCAACACACAATTTCGTGTTCTGGTGTTACGATCGGCAGCTATGATGCAGTCTTGCGTTACCTTGAAGCAATGATTGACCATATGATTCCACTGAGAAGTCACGAGTTCGGAATTGATCAAGGTGTGCATAATTTCTTGTTCCGAAAACGCCTTCTTAAAGATGTACGAGTGTATGAGAATGGACGAGCACCTGTCTTTACGATGGGTCGGGTTCAGGACCTTCCGGCTTCGTTTAATGATGAGGGATTTCTACTGAACGAAGATGGAACCATCCCAAATGTTCTGCATCAGTATGATCGGCACTTGGAGAATAGAATACTTACAATGAACCAGCACACTTTCAAATTTAAGCCGATTTAGCAAATGGTACGTCGGTCCAGAAATTGCACCTTCACCTAGAAAAGTAACGGACGGAGAACGTCGCAGTATCCCGCAAGGTGGTTTGCTCAATGAAACCTAAGTCGTACAAGATTCTCATGCACTTCTCGGTGTCGCATCTATCATGGTGTAGCTCAAAAACAGCCGCTGTTACATGCCCCATGTAATCACCATAATTCTCTAAAAAGCTCAGTTCCGCCCCTTCGATATCGCACTTCAAGAGATCTATTACCTTGTCATCTCCTAGCAAGGTTTCGATGTCGATAAAATTTACTATCACCCCACCGGAATCATGACTAAACATAATCGTGTTCATAGCGTGGAAGTCATATTCAGCGATTTCCGCTGAGCCATTACGTTGTCCAACCAAGCCATGAACAACTCGAACGGTTTCCACCAGGTCATTTTCTTCGAGTAGTCTCGTACTTAACTCTTTGACGACTGTGGGACTGCCTTCAATCGACGTGATTTGAAAAGGCAGGCCCGCACCTTTACTTTGTCGCACCAGATCGATAAATCGAAGAGTGAAGAAACCGACGTTCGCGCCAATATCTAACACATTCAAAGTGCGGCCGGTCGGCGGATGCAGCAAAGCAGTTTGAATCGGGTAATCGTATTCGTTATCCACGAAAATGTCGTTATACATAACCCAATCAGAAAAGTTGGACACCTTGATTTTAAGGCCAGACCTAAGTGTCCAATTGAGATTTAACTGGGGCTTGAGGAACCTCCGAACCTTACGCAGGTTTCGCTTGACAGGGACCGGAACCCGTTGCCTGACTACATCTATTAACTTGTTCAGATGGACCCCTCGTTCAATTTGGGCAGATGTGTTTTTAGTTTAGAAGTAGAGGTTTCTAAGCATGAGACGAGAGTGAAAGATACAGATCAACAGTTTGCGATGCTGTTCGCTCCCAGTTGAACTCTCGGCTTCTGTGCCTCCCCGCCTCAACCAGCGACGTATGATCTATCAAGCCATTTATAATAGCTTGCAAAATGTCTGCAAGTTCTGACGTATCCTCGGGCTTAAAGAAGAGACAGCCAGAGCCAACAATCTCTGAGACTCCGGATCCCTCCGCCGCAACCACTATTGTTCCGCACGCGAATGCTTCAAGTGGAGGGATACCAAAGCCTTCGTAAAGCGAAGGGTAAATAAGCGCTAAACTGCAACGATATAGTTTTGCTAGTAACCTATCAGACACCAACCCGTAATATTCAATATTCTTGCTAAGGCCCAAGCGTTCAATGAACCCATTTTCTGAATCACTCAGAGGCTGGCCCACGATCGCTAAAGCGGCTTCCTGCTGCTTATCGATCGCTCGCGCGAAAGCGTTTAAGAAGAATGCGAAATTTTTATATCCGGCCCGGTCACCGACAAAAAGGAAGTAAGGGCGATCTGGCACGGGCTCCCCACCGTAGGACAGCGATTCATCCAGGTCGGTAGCCAAGGGAATGACTGTAACTTTGGACTCTACCCCGGGGAAGAAACGAAGCAAATCTCTTTTGGTCTTTTCAGAGATACATATTAGCGCTTGAGCAGACATAATCGCCTTTCGTTTCGACTCGATTACATAATGCCGGGTGCTCGACTCCACTTTATCGGGAAAAAGCTCATAGATCATGTCGTAAACGGTAATTGCAACCGGAAATCGATACCTGCAAATATCTTGATTAGCTAGCAGATAGTAGTAAGTCGGATGAGCCAGATTTGGGCGCTCATAAGCACTGACCCCCTCGAAATAATATTTAGCGAGAGGGTAGGAAATGCAACCCGGACGAAACCGTGTAAACGAACGTACCTTTAGATTTGCGTGTGCCGAGTTTACCCTGCGATCACTAAACGTCGTAACGATTGGCGTGAAGGTGTCGGGTAGGCGAGCGATCAAGTTATTGAAATATCGAGTGATACCGCCGAATGATTGCTCAACGAAGATAGCGCCGTCATAGAGGATGCGCACTACTCCTGCGTTGCCTTTCGGTACAAGAATGAATAAAAGCGACCCGGGTAGTCGCACGCGTCCGAAAGTCGTTTCCGATAAATTGATTCCAACGTCGGGACGGCGGTAAGCAATTTCGCGACACTTTTGCCGAGCCGTCGCTCCAAAGCTAAAAAGAAAAGTTGTTTCACTTCCCTGTTCGTTGAAGGAAAGTGGTTAATCACGGTCTCATAGTGACCAAAGCAACCCGAGAGTATAAGTCCGGCCTGCGCAAATGCTTCTTTATATGTGTCCAGTGAGTATGCATGCTCGCCTCCATGCATTTGATGTAGTGGATGGTCTCTGAGAAACACTTCCAATTGTTGTTCGTCAGTTATTACGTGCTCGCGCGTCGAAAACAAATATCCACCTGGCTTGAGGATCCTGGCACACTCTTTTGCACCTTCAGCTAAATTACTAAAATGATGTACCGCTTGCCGCGTGTATACGATGTCACACGCCGAAGATATAAGTGGTAACGATTCTGCCAAGGCTTGAACGGCTGTTATTGAACCATGTGTCACGAGCGGAGCCAGTCGTGCCGTAGCTCTAAGGCCAGTGTCTCCGCTATCGTCAGGGTCGATGGCCCAAACTTTGTGCCCTAACGAGGCAAAAGCGTAAGCGGCTATGCCGTTCCCGCAACCAACATCGCAGACAGTCAAATACTGCTTCCGCGTGAGCAAAGGCACCATTCTTATGACCGCCAGAAATTCTTCACTCGCAGCAAACCGTTTTGCTGCTATAGAATTGTCTAAATCCAGGTAACAAAGTTCGATTCCTATGTCATGCTCTGCCTTTGATCGCAACACACTTACCGACTGCTCATATGAATACTTAGGCATAACTCAAACTAATCAAGAACGAAGTGTTTGCCTCATTCTTATTAACGCTTCTAAACTCGTCGAGACCTGTTCCACTGTGCGATCTTCGGGCCCAAGAAACCGCCCCACGCCTCGGGACTGTATAGGGCCATTTGCGAACACAAAGGCTCAACGGACCAGCGCACCACCGCTTCTTCATTAAAGATTGTTTCAATATTAGGGATGTCCGCAGCTATTGATAAGGTGTAAGTACCGCTGTTCAAGAGATAGGCCGGCAATGCACACGTACTTACCCAAGCCCCACTCTCCCGTGTCGCTTGATCGTCTGCAAAGATATCTGCAGTATGCAAGACACACTCACCATCCGACGTCAGGATTTTAAGACTCAAAGTTAATCCTGCCGAAGTCTGAGGGAGTTGAGTTTCAATCTCAATTTCGAATGACTGTGTGATGTCAACATTAGCGGATGGAACTCCCGATGGCTGGCAAATGCGAGCTGCGGTTAGTTTTAGTAAGTCATTTCCAGGGGCTTCGCGTGCCGACCAGGTACGTTCACAAATGCCGCCCGCATTGTGGTCCAGGTAGCCACTAATTACGTTAGCGGTTACACCCTTCTGGAGTATTACCCCCTTGTCGAACAAGATGCTTTGTCGGCAAAGCTTCCTAATAGCCCCCATGTTATGGCTGACGAAGAGAATAGTACGGCCCTCTTTTGCCACATGACCGATCTTGCTGAGGCACTTCTTTTGAAATTGAGCGTCGCCAACTGCTAATACTTCATCAACGAGCAACACCTCAGTTTCCAAGTGCGCAGCGACAGCGAAGGCGAGGCGTACGTACATGCCGCTGGAATAACGCTTGACCGGCGTATCAATGAACTTCTCTACTTCGGCAAAAGCCATGATCTCGTCAAATTTCTTGGCCACTTCGGCTCTCCGCATGCCGAGTATCGCGGCGTTCAAATAAATATTCTCGCGGCCGGTTAGCTCAGGATGAAAGCCGGTGCCGACTTCCAGCAGCGATCCGACGCGGCCGTGGACTTGGGCGTGGCCGCGCGTGGGCTTAGTAATGCGGGAAAGAATCTTCAGCAGCGTGCTCTTCCCTGCTCCATTCCGTCCGATGATGCCGACCACTTCGCCGCGTTTGATTTCGAAGGAAACGTCTTTCAAAGCCCAGAAGTTGTTTTCAGGGTGTCGGGTGTCGGGTGCCGGCTGTCGGGTATCGGGCAAATGGATAAGAGCAGAGGGCGAGGTCGCTGCCGAATTTCCGTTTCCGTTGCGGAGCGCGGAGCGCAGCTTACGGAACGGCGAGGCCACGCCGTCGGTAATCACATCGCGGAGCGCCTTATAAGATTCGCGCTCGCCGATGCGGTATTGCTTGCTGAGGCCTTCGCAGCTAATTGCTATGTCAGACATTTTTTAGAAAGACCGACGACCGATGACCGGTGACCGCCGAACAGAGGTCAGAAGTCAGAAGTCAGAGATCAGAAGTCGGAAAGAGTTATGAAATTAAGCTGTCGTAGGTATCATGAGGACCAATCCAGAACCAAATCAAGCCTTCAGCGCGGTCCCTCGCAAGTGCTCGATAACGACGACCTACGCGAACCGACCAAAATCGTCCCACCTTTTTTAGCCGAAGCGAAGGGTGTCGCTCGTCAGCCTTCATAAGGGCAAAGTTCTTATCCGCGAGATCTCGAATGTCATCAGGCAGTTGCCGATAGTGAAACCAAAACTCGGGAGAGGCAAAGTGCTTCAAAGCGGCGTACAACGACCGGCTTCAAAGTCATCATCGGCTCGTTTACCGGCTCCGTCCAATCGGCCAGCCGAAACATCGGCCTCGATCTGGCGGTCCCACTGTTCCGCGAGAAACTCATCGAACCATTCCGAGAATCGAGTCAACTCCTCCGGAGATAGACGCGAAACGACGACCTCTAATTCTTCAATACTCATGTCGCAAACTCCAAGAGAGCAAAGGACGAACGGCTAAGGGCTAAGAGCAAAGGGCAAAGGACGGGGACGGATGACCGGGGACGGACGACCGATCACGCAATTCCTGCCGTCGTCGGTCGTCGGTCATCGGTCCGTCAGACCACATCAGCGAATTGCTGCTCCATGCGACGGAAGTAATAGAGGCCGCCGATTAAAAGCAAAATCACGACGGCCACTGAGACCCAGAGCAAAGCACCGGGTGGTTGGGCTTTCCCCAGCAGCGCCCAGCGGAAGCCTTCAACGACGCCGGCCATGGGATTCAAACCATAGAGTGGACGCCAGGCCTCGGGTACCAGAGAGCTTGGGTATGCCACCGGCGTCGCAAAGAGCCAGAACTGTATCAGGAAGTTGATCGTGTAGCGCACGTCTCGATACTGCACGTTCAGCGCAGACAACCAGAGTCCCACAGCCAGGGCGGTGACTACGGCTAGAAGGATGAACAAAGGCAGCGTCGCGATTTGCCATCCGGGAACAATGCCGTAATAAGCCATCATCCCGAGCAGCAGGACGAAGGCGATCGCAAAATCTACCAGGCCGCCAAACACTGCCGAGATTGGAACGACCAGGCGTGGGAAGTAAACCTTGGTAATCAAGTTCTGATTACCCACCAAACTGTTGCTCGCCTCAGTCAACGCGTGAGCGAAGAGTTGCCAGGGCAATAGGGCACAAAAGGTAAATACCGGATACGGAATGCCATCAGAGGGGACTTTAGCCAGTCGACCAAAAAAGAGACTGAACACCAGCATCATGAAGACCGGCTGGATGACGGCCCAGGCAGCGCCCAGTGCGGTCTGCTTGTAGCGCACCTTCACATCGCGCCACGTCAGGAAGTAGAGCAGTTCGCGATAATCCCAAAGCTCGCGGAAACCGATCGACGCCCAACGGCTCGGTGGTGTTATGTAGAACGTTGGTAACTGTTCCGCGGGTTTTATTGATTCGGCTGACATGTTGGGCCAAGCACGGCTACGGGCAAAGAGCTAAGGGCCAAGAGCTAAGAGCTAAGAGCAAAGGGCAAAGCGCTAAGAGGAGAGAGCCACTTCCTTCGGCTTAGCATTTTGCTCTTTGCTCTTTGCCATCTTTCCCGCGCTTTCCTCCTGGCTCTTTGCGGTTTGCGATTCATACCACTCGATAGTTTGTTTCAAGCCGTCCGCTAACGAAGTGGTGGCGCGGAAGCCGAACTTCTCATAGGCGCGCGAGACGTCGAGGGAGCGGCGTGGCTGGCCGTCTGGTTTGTCGGCCTGCCATCTAATTTCGCCCTCAAAGCCTGTGAGCTTCACAATCAGCGCCACTAAATCCGCGATAGTGATTTCGTTGCCGGTTCCGATGTTCACCGGGTCGGCGCCCTCGTACAGCGCGCTGGCGCGGAGGATTGCGTCGGCACAGTCTTCAACGTAGAGAAACTCGCGGCTCGCGTTTCCTGTTCCCCAAACCTCCATGAAGAGAGCCTGGTTGCGTCGCGCCTCGACGCACTTGCGTATCAGCGCCGGAATGACGTGTGAACTCTCCAGATCGGAATTGTCTCCGGGACCGTAGAGATTTGCCGGCAGCACAAATATTGAGTTGAAGCCATATTGCTCGCGGTAACTCTGTGCCTGCACCAACATCATCTTTTTCGCCAGACCATATGGCGCGTTAGTTTCTTCCGGGTAACCATTCCACAAATCGTCTTCCTTAAAAGGAACGGGTGTGAATTTTGGATAAGCGCAGACTGTTCCGACCGCTACAAATTTGCTCACCTCATTCAGACGGGCCTGCTCCATCAACTGCGCACCCATCATGAGATTGTCGTAGAAAAATTTGCCCGGGTTCTTTTGGTTGGCTCCAATGCCGCCGACTACCGCCGCCAAATGAATTACCAGGTCCGGTTGCGTTTCGGCGAACAAGCGTTTCACGTCGTCCATCTCGACAAGGTTGTAATCACTACTCCGAGGGACGAATACATCGACGCCCGCGTTCTCTCTCAGCTTCGCGACAACCCGGCGCCCGAGGAACCCCGCGCCTCCGGTGACGACGACTTTTTTGAACGGGAAACTTGAAGACATCTATTTGTAATAGACAAAAGAAAGATTTCGGAGCCCGCGAAGCTGGCGGACCGAGTGTTAGCCCCTGGCGAGGGCTCTGCCGAGCCTGCGGACCCAGACCCAAAACACGTCCGAGCCACGAAGTGTGCGACAGATGGATGAGCTGAGGGTAATCATCGAAACCTACTGATACTCGTAACTAACCGTCTGTCGCCAGCTTCGCAGGCTGTGTGGATTTTCGCCAGGATAACCCCAGGCTCGGCGGAGCCCTCGCCAGGGGCTATCACTCTGTCCGCCAGCTTCGCAGGCTCGGTTAATGCGTTCGTCCAACTCAGAGAGCCACGCGTTAAGGGCAGAGGGCGAAGAGCTAAGGGCGGAGGGCGAAGAGCTAAGGGCAGAGGGCAAAGTGCCGGGCGTCCTGTGACCCTGGTTATCTTTGTCAGTGACATCGTTAACTGTCATTTGCTCTTTGCTCTCCACTCCTGGCTAGGTCTTCCTTAGCCCTTCCCTTGATCTTCGCTTAGCTCTTGGCCCTTCGCCCTTAGCGCGTGGCCCCTTCGCCCTTTGCTGCTCGCACTTCACTCCTGCCGGTCTCCCGTCTTCGGTCTCCGGTCATCGGTCGCGCTTAGCTCTTGGCTCTTTGCGCTACCTCTTTGCCCGGACCGACCGTGGCCATGTCAGCGTCGACCATGAGTGTGACCAGATCTTTGAATGTCGTTGCCGGTTGCCAGCCCAGTATGCGTTTGGCCTTGCTCGCATCGCCGATGAGTAGATCAACCTCTGTAGGGCGATAATACTTGGGGTCGATCTCAACGTGTTCCTGCCAATCAAGTCCGGCATACGAAAACGCCTCTTCGACAAACTCTCTTACCGAGTGGGTCTCACCTGTAGCAATCACGTAGTCGTCCGGTTGCTCCTGCTGCAACATCAGCCACATGGCCTCGACGTATTCTTTGGCGTAGCCCCAATCCCGCTGCGCGTCGAGGTTGCCGAGATAAAGTTTATCTTGCACGCCCGCTTTTATTCGTCCCACTGCGCGCGTTACCTTCCGGGTGACGAACGTTTCGCCACGCCGCGGGCTCTCATGATTGAAAAGAATTCCGTTGCAGGCGAACAGGCCATAGCTTTCGCGATAGTTCACTGTGGACCAGTAGGCATACACTTTGGCGATTCCATATGGCGAGCGTGGATAGAATGGTGTGGTCTCACGCTGTGGAACTTCGCTCACCTGTCCGAACATCTCTGAACTGCTTGCCTGGTAAAACTTGGCCTTCACACCTGTCTCTCGAATTGCCTCCAGAATTCTGACGGTGCTGAGGCCGGTCACATCACCTGTGTATTCAGGGATATCGAAACTGACGCGCACGTGACTCTGGGCCGCCAGGTGATAGACCTCTTCGGGCTGAATTCTGTAAAGGAGCTTGATGAGATTCGTGGAATCGGAGATATCGCCGTAGTGGAGAAAAAGGCGTACGCCATTGATGTGTGGATCAGAATAGAGATGATCGATGCGACTGGTATTGAAGGTGGAGGCGCGGCGAATAATGCCGTGCACTTCGTAGCCCTTGTCCAGCAGAAGTTCTGCCAGATAGGAACCGTCTTGGCCGGTGATTCCTGTTATGAGCGCCTTTTTCATTTTAAAGGATGACCGGAGACCGGGGACCGGGGACCGGACCATCTTTCAGCGATCTCCGGAACGATTGCAATTTTGTAAATAGTTGATGACCAAAACCGCGAATCCCCACCAGTTCCTCATTGCTCAGATAACCTCGTCGGCGAGCTATATCGAAGGCCGCAACCGTCTCCAGGTATGAGCGCATGGAGAGGCCTAAAAATCTGTTTTGTTCCGCATCGCTCTGTCCGGTGGAGCCTTCGGCGATGTTTAGCACAATAGATGTACCTGCTCGGTGCAACTGGCTGGTGAGGTTATATTTCTCCTCGGGTGGAAAGAGTTTCGTTAATTCATAAATCCGGTCGAGGTATTCAAGCGCCATTTGATAGACATCCAGTCTTTGAAACTTGTATTGGACTTCGCCTGTTGCTCTGTCAACGTCTCGCTCGATCACTTTAGATCCCGTCACCGGTCCCCCGTCCCCCGTCACAATCCTCGCCCTTTGCCCTCAAAGATTTAGCGTCCCCGTCGCGGAGGCCCGCTCGGTTTCCTCTTCGTCGCTCTTGTAGCCTCGCGGGCCGTAGTAATCCTTGTAGTAGTAGTAGTCGGTCGAACGAAGGTTAACCTTGTTCAGGACCACGCCGAAGATCTTGGCGCCGACGTCGTGCAAAAGTTGGCGCGAGCGTCGGACGACGTGGCGCGAGCTCTTGCCTCCGTGCACCACCAGGATCACTCCGTCCACCATCGATGAAATCAGCACACCATCGGTGAACGAATTGATTGGCGGCGAATCGATGACAACATGCTTAAACTCCAACTGGAGGGCAGCAAGTAGCTGGCGCATCTGATCGGAGCCGAGCAACTCTGCGGGGTTAGGAGGCACCGGGCCGGAGGTCAGCACGCTTAATCCTGTGAGCTCGTCTTTGGTCAGCAACGCCAGCATCTGCTCGTCGGTGATTTCGCTCGACAGGATCGTGCTCAGTCCGGGGCGCTCCGATAGCCCAAAAATCGAGCGTAGGCGCGGGCGACGCATGTCAGCATCGATAATCACAACGCCGGCGCCGGTCTGGGCCAGACTGATGGCTGTATTGACTGCGGTGGTGGTCTTCCCTTCACTGGGGAGGCTGGAGGTTACCAGCAAGGATTTCGGCGCGCGTCCGGCGGACGACAGAAGAATAGAAGTGCGAAGATGCCGGTACGACTCGGCCAGAGGTGAATGGCTCTCTATATTAATCAGCAATTCAGGACTATCCGAGTGGCCATTACGCTTTTGCAACGCGCCCGGTGAGACCAGCATGCGACGCTTGGCAGCTGCTCCGATTGCAGGAATGGCAGCCAGCGCAGGCAGATTCAGCAGCCGCTCGACATCCTCGGTGGAATGCACTGAATCGTCCAGATACTCAAGCAGCAGCGCCAAACCAATACCCAGGGCTAGAGAAAGAAACATCGCCATGAAAACGGTGCGCGTGCGATTTGGACCAACTGGACCATCGGGCGAGAGGGCGTAGTCTATGATCGAGACGTTGTTTGGTTTGCTCGCCATGATGACGTCGTTTTCTTTTGAGCGCTGGAGCAGGTTTTCAAGGAGGGTCTTGTTGGTTGTAATCTCCTGCTGAATGATGCGGTAGTTGATAGCCGCTTCATTTTGCTGGAGCGTTTGCCCACGCTGTTGCTCAAAGGACTTGCGCAAGGCCTGCTCTCTCGACAGCGTCTGGCGGTATTTGGTCTCGAGATTTGTCATGAGGGTGGAGCTCTTGCGAGTACGAAGGTCTTTGATTTGACCTTGCAACTCGGCGATCTGAGGATCCAGTTCTTTGACTTCGGGAGCTTCTTCCGTAGCGTCAACCAGCAACTGGCTTCGCTTCTGCTGCAACTCCGCAAGTTTTGACTCCAGTCCGCCCAGGCGTTGTTCGTCGGCGTCTACCAGCGCATCTGCCCGCCCAACGCCTTTGGCGCTGGTGAATTTACTTTCGGCATCAATGCGATCTTTCTCGGCTTCAACCAACTGCGTGTTGAGAGCGGCAAGCCGTTCGACGACAGTATTCTGGCTCGCGTCGAGTGAAATGATTTGGTTGCTCTTGGCGTAGTTGACCAGGCGCTCTTCGTCACTGCGGATTTGCTGCTGCAATTGAGCGATGCGCGTCAAGAGAAAGTCGCCGGTTGTGGCGTTTGTTTCACTCTTCTTTTCGAGATTGTTGTAGACGTAAGTGTCCGCGATCGCGTTGACGACCTTTGACGCGACCTCGGGATCAGTGTGCGTATACGAGATATCAATCAGCCGTGTCTCTTTGTATAGACCGCGTGTCTCCTTTACCGGATCAACTCTTAATCCGCCGAGAATCGCACCCACGTACGGAGCGAGCCGTTTCGCTTCAGCGAGATTCTCATGATTGGTGGCGGCGGCGACCGTAGTGTTCAACGCTAATTGATCTTTTGATGGCGTGTTGGGATCCGGCTTGTCGTTTCCACCGAACCCGGCCATTCGCTTGATGGTTTGCCAGGTCGACCTTTTCCGAGTCGAGTCGCCTTTAAAGAAGTTGGGGTTGTGCTCGAGGTCGAGGGTCTTGACAACGCGGCGCATCAGCCCGGGACTCACAAGAATTTGCAGTTGAGTGTTGAAGTAGACCGGATCGTTTGAAGGCCCGAACATGTATGGCGACCTACCGACAAGCTCTGAATTGTTCTCCAGATTAACCTGTACGCGGGCGCTTGCCTGGTAGATGTCCGGCTTGCGCGCGACGTAAAGGACCGCAAGCATTGTGACCAGCGCAACCATGCCGACGACCAGCCACAAACGCTTGCGCACTGCGCGCCAGTAGTCGAGCAGGTGCACTTCTGTTTCGGCGTTGGGATCGACACCGTAATTATACGTATGAGGATTGCGCGCGAAGTCGGACGGCGTTTCAAGCTCGGCCGGCTCGTCTTCGCGCTTAATTAGTTCGTTTTGGGATTTCATAGTTTTAGACCGATGACGGACGACCGCCGACCGTCGAAAGAGGACTGCTAATTGTTGACCGTCGACCGGCGACGGCCAGGTACCTGGGGATGACTAAACGACTGTTGAAATGCTTCATTCAATTACCTGGGACCCAGTGATAGATAATCAAAGAGCGAGTCGATAGACTTCAAGGTTTTGAAACTTGTAGGTCATGAGGCTAGATGACTGTCGACCGTTGACCGTAGACCGCCGAGAAGAAGGCTCCCGTCGACCTTCCGGCTGCGGTCGTCCGTCGTCGGTCGTCCGTCAGCCTTACGGAATCACGCGCACCGGAAGCTGCGTGATCGACTGGGCGCCGCCGCCGATGATGCTGCGCAACAGGCTCCTCGCTTCCGAAACCTGAACGTGCACGACGTCGTTCGGCAGTAGCGCGATGTCTTCTGCCCGCTTCTTCTCAATTGCGTTGAGATCAACCATGATCTCTTTCTTGGTCTTACTGCCCGGCTCCTGCCTGACAATACGGATCTTGTCTTTCTTACTGTCTTTAGCAACGCCGCCAGCCATTGCAATAGCGTGCGTGAGCGTAATCGGTTCATCTAACGGAATAGCACGAGGAGAAAGAACATTTCCCACCACATAGGCTTGCTCGGCTTCAGGCAGCGTCACGATGTCGCCGGCTTGCAGATAAGGGTTCGCGTCAGGTTTGCCGGCAAGCGTATCGCTGAGCCTATAACTGGAGAACGCCAGTTCGTCCGGTTCGGAGTTACCCTTGTTGCATTCGATCACCGGAGGGGCGTGGACAACGTTGATTGTTTGTCCCGCTTTCTCAGAGGGCCCACGGGCGTAAGTGAGCAGTTCGAGCAGGCGTATGCGGCGTTGCAATTGGAACCGGTTTTGGTCATTCACCGCGCCTATGACGGCTATTGTCACCGAACGATATTCCTTAATGAACACGTCCACCTGCGGCTTGCGATAAAACTTCAAGTATCCGTTGGCGATCTCTTTTGCCAACTCCCCTTCAGTCTTGCATGCAGCCATGATTTCCGTGTCGATCAGCGGCATTCGGATCATGCCATTACCTTCAACCCGAACGGCTTCACGCGAGAGGTTAGGGCGGTTCAAGATGCGTATGTCGAGAACATCGCCGGGTCCAATACGATAGCGATCATCTGCTGACGCTGCGGCAGGAGTGGAGGTTACCGTTGTCGGCGAAACGGTTTTGTTGCTGGAAACGGTATCGACGGCTTGTTGGCCGGCAGCGGAGACGGCGCACCCGAGGACGATCGCAACGAGAGCTAAGTGTGTCCATTGTTTAGCATTTGCGGTAACACGCGTTACGTGGTTTGGCCGCTCGATGTGCGGAAGCGGCTCTGCCCTCACAAAGTTACTCACGGCGGGGCAAAGCCGCCACCGCACGTCAGACGGCAAAGCCGCGAGCGCGTGGGGCACAAACGGCATTGAGGAATCAGAGACGAGTTGCGGTTGTAAATCAAAGCTGTACATATGAATACCTACTTCCTTGACAGCCCCACCCTGCGGGACAGCAGTGCTTCCCGCATGTGGTTAGGATGGGCCAGGTTTAATACAGTGTTACTCACGAGCACCATTAATTCTTCGTGTTGGCGATTAAATGTTCCCTCCAACGGCCTGTCGCCGGTCTTGGTCACGACACCTTCCCTCACCCACTGCCAAAATTGTGCTTGCGTCGTCCAAAACTCCTTGCGGTCACGACAGACTACCAGGGCAGTTTTTTTCTTTTTTGTTTTCTTCTTCTTGTCTTTGATTTTGGTTGTTTTTTTTGTTGTCTCCATAAGCACACTTCCGCCCGGGTATGTTTCGCTTTCTAAATGAGCCGAAGCATACGGTACCCCGAAGGGAAACCTCTGATGCGAGGCAGCGTTAACTTTTCAACCGGGGTCCCCGGCGCGGCAGCCGCGCTGGGGTGGCAAAACTACATCAACAATCGCGATATCAATTCCGTTCGTCGCTTCACACCAAACTTGACGAAGACATTGCGCAAGTGGAATTTCACCGTTTGCTCAGTGACCAGTAATCGCGATCCGATTTCCGCGTTGGTCAAACCCTCAACGCAACACAACGCGACTTGCGCTTCGCGCCGGCTCAGATTCTTATTTTCGACCACTCTTTGAATTACCCGTTCAAACGAACGATTACTGGCTCCCGCCTGCATTCTATTTTCGTAGGTCTTCACTCCTCGTTCGTTTCGTCGAGCAAGAACCTCCTCGGGCGTGAACACGCGGTAGGCGACCGCATGCTCGCGCGACCCATTAACATTTTGTTTAGCCTCGCGCTCGACACACAGTTTCGCAGCCAAACCCTCGAGGCAGCGCCGGATAGTGCTTAAGCTGGTGATGTCGGTGACCTCTGTGAGCCGGCGGACGGTAAATGACGCACGGCCTGCAGCTAAGGCATCGGCGGCCAGCAGCATCGCTTCGTAGAGTTGTCGTTCAAGAGGCGTGTGGCTCAACGCCACCAGAGCACCGGCGGTTCCCCCCGCAGAGCATTCGATGTTCTCGCCTAAAGGATAGGTTTTTGAATCGTTGGCGGCGTTAATCAGGCTTTTCTGAGTAAACATGGAATTTATCTCTGAGTCGAAAGGCTGGGCCGACAATTAATTGACCCAACAATCGCGGTGCGAAACTTCCTGGTTCAGGTTGAGTAAAACCCGAAACGAAGGGACGCGTCGATAGCTCCTGATGTTCAACCGAGTGTTGTGAAGAAGGGTGCGTGCCGGGCCCCGGGGGAATCACAAGCTCAAGAACCGATGGTGTCAAATGCGCGCAAGAGCCTAATTGCATCAATACTTTATGTCAAGTGTAGAAACGTTAGGAAAGCAGGAAGCGTGTCGGGTACCGGTCGAGGGTGCCCGGGTGTCAGGTGTGGGCTGACCGGCGACAGGCTGTCAGTTGCAAGTGTCTGACGATTTGTTTGATATCCGATACCCGTGACCTCGCACCCGACACCCGTCACCCGAAACCCAATACGGCATCGATCATTTCACACCAAAGGTGGCCAATTGTGATGTGCCCCTCCTGCACGCGGGAGGTGCGGTCGGAGGGAACTACTACGGCGAGGTCACACGTAGAAGCCAGGGGTTCGCCGGAACATCCTGCCAAAGCAATGGTTTTACACCCCAAACGCCTTGCTTGCTCGGCCGCCTTGATTATGTTTGCCGACTGTCCGCTGGTACTAATTGCAATCAGGACATCGCCTGGAACAGCCAGGGCCTCGACCTGACGCGCGAAGACCCCTTCGTATCCGTAGTCGTTACTGATTGCGGTTAGAGCTGACGTGTCGGTGGTAAGGGCGATTGCTGGGAAGGCGCGCCGGTGTCGCTCATATCGCCCGACCAGTTCCGCAGCGATGTGCTGCGCATCGGCGGCGCTGCCGCCGTTACCGCATAACAGGACCTTATTCCCCGCTTCGAGCGTTCTCAAAATCAACAATCCAGCCTCTTCAATGTCGCCGAGTTTTGAGTCGAGCAATGCGCGAATAGCATCAAGATGCTGCTGGAGAGAACTGCGCAGGAGATCGGTACTGGAATTATTGTCCACGTCGGTCGGGGAAATTAGCACAGATTATTGTGAAAGGGTTAATGCGACAGTCAAGTGCGCAGCCCGCGGAGCGGCCGATAGCATAAAGCCCGGGGTGAAGCGAAGCGGAACCCCGGGAACATGGCCAACAAAACCGAAGAAGCCCGCGGAGCGGGCGATAGAGTTTCGCTCCGATGGCGCGCTGTCGCCCGCTCCGCGGGCTGGGTGTTTAATCAA
>DASQKG010000239.1:0-21476 GCA_035630655.1 Pyrinomonadaceae bacterium | reverse complement strand
ACGATAGGCAACGTTGTCATATACCGAAAGAGAATCGAATAACGCACCTTCCTGGAACACCATCCCGATGTTTTTGCGCACCGGCATCATCTGTATTTCGTTGTAATCCGTGATGTCTTCGCCGTCAACAAAGATTCGGCCGGAGTCTGGCTTTAAGAGGCCAAGTACCAGCTTGATGATCGTTGACTTACCGCCGCCTGACCCTCCCAGGATGATCTTGGTCTCGCCCTTGTTTACTTTGAAACTAAGTTTGTCCAGCACCACGCGATCGTCGAAGGCGAGCACCACATCACGAAATTCAATCGCCGGAACGATGCGTTGCCGATCATCGACTTCAGCGAAAGTCGATTCGGCGGCATTCTCGCTCATTTCCGAGATGTGGATCGATTCTGCGTGTGTATTTGATAACGCCATCGTCAGTAACCGGGATTAAGTCAGAGACGTGCCGAGTATGTATTGTAAAGCTCTCGCCAGGAAGAAGTCGGCAATGATGACGACAATCGACGCAGTGACCACAGCTCGCGTAGTCGCCCTGCCGACGCCCACGGTTCCACCTTCAGTATTCAGACCCTTGTAACACGCAATGGAACCAATGATCAGAGCAAAGCAAGTGGGCTTGACGAGCCCGCCAATAATATCATCCGTGCTAATGCCGTCACGAACAGAGTTTAGAAACTCTCCTATCGAGAGGCCGTAGAGACTTGTAGCTGCAAAGGCTCCTCCGCCGATCCCGACGACGTCAGCTAGCACGGTCAGCAGAGGAAGAGCCACCAGGAGAGCGATAACCCGAGGCGCGACCAGTTTCTTGACCGGATCGGTCCCGAGCGCTCGCATGGCATCGATCTGCTGCGATACGGTCATCGATCCCAGTTCGGCCGCGATAGCGGAGCCAACGCGCCCAGTAACCATCAGGGCCGTCAGCACGGGACCCAATTCACGCACGAGAGTCACGGCCACCAGCCGTCCGGTCTGGCCTTGTTGTCCCCAATAGGCCAATGTCGGAAAAGTTTGGACAGTGAGCACGCCACCGGTGAAGAAGCCAGTCAGCAGGATAATGCTGAGTGAACCGACACCAATCGTGTCCATCTGCGCGACTATTTCGGAAAAATATCGGGGACCTTTGATGAAGCCAGTGACAGCCCGCGCGACCATCAAGGTGATTTCCTGCAACTCGAGGATACCGCGGGTAACAAAGTTCATTTTGGAGCTAATTTGGGAGCCCGCCTTGAGGAGTCGTTGCTGACTCCAGATAGCATGGCTACGACGATTGAAGAAGCGAGATCAGCAGCCGAGGTCGAGAGGGTTTAATCACTCTTCAATGACGGCCACATTTGAAATAGCGGCTTATCATGCGCAAAGTTGCGCGACGCGTCAAGCTTCGTGAGATTTATACAAGCGCCGAGTGGACTGGCCATGAATGGTGGGAAACTTGCAATAAGAGCCGGTCAACTTTCGTTTGACCGGCTCTCAGATGGCGGCAAGATCTAAGGATTTGGTCGTTTCGGCGCAGCGGGGCGACGGAATAGAGGACCCGTGAGTTTCCGCTGTTCACGGAGGCGAAGTGATCGGTCCTCACGACGTTTTTGCCTCTCCTCCAGACGTTCTCCACCTCTAGCTTCATGCGCCTGCTTGCGCAAACTCTTCAACAATACCCGCTGCTCCGCAGTCAAAACTCGTCGGATCTTGACCTCGCTGACAATCCTCATACGCATGGCAGCGGCCTGGGCTGCCGCTGCCTCGCGCACGCGTTGCTCAACCACCGATTCATCGGGACTATCGGTGTCGAGGACCTCTTCCAGGGCCCGGTTAGTTTCGCGCACTCGTTGATTAATCGTGGCCCGCTCTTCGCGGTTCGCTTCTCTAAGCAGGCGGATTTGTTCGCGCTGCTCCGGGGTAAGATTCAACTGCCGAATAGGATCGGCGCCGAACCGACCTTGCGGAGGCATAGGTGGAGCGCCCTGCGGTTGCATAGCCTGGCCGGCGGCAGACACCACACCAACCAAAAGCAGCGTCGCCATCAACGTTAAGATTTGTAATGTATGCTTCATATGCCCTCTACACTCTGACATTCTCGCAAAAGCCTTACTGATTAATCCGGTCTCCAATTAAGACAAGTTCTGCGTCGCCATCATCTGCGATCAGCCTGAGGTCGGCCGCTAACTCTTCCCGCTCACCTTTTGAAAGTGGTCGTCCTGCTGTGCGTTGCGGGGAACCCGACGCGAGTTGCTTGTTTCGCTTCAAGGGACGCCCTACGGAAACGTCAGCCGGAGAATCCGCAGTCATCGTCTGCGGTTTATTGGCGGCTTCTCTTCGTTGTAATTCTTCCTTCACCCGACGTTCAACCTCGGAATCTAGCTCCTTCACCGAGGATGCCTGGCCCCCAGTTTTGTTTACGGCAGTTGTTTCAGGTGTGGTTTCCATCAAGCGAACCGCTGCCAAAACCGAGAACAAGCAAAATAGCAACGATGCAAATGCAACTGTTCCTTTCAACCATAGCGGCGAGAGGTTGAAGAACTCGCGGAGCGCTGCTAATGCGGAAGGCTTCGGGCGTTCTATCTGAGCGGCGGCTGGATGCGGGACAGTTGGCGTTAAGGCTCCGAGCGATTCGTTGCGCCAGCTAACCACTGATTCCCGTATATCGTTGAATGACGATAGCTGGGAACTACAATCAGTGCAGCCCTGCATATGGAGTTGGAAATTCCGCTTTGCCATAGGCTCCAACTCACCATACAAGAAATCGACGAGATCGTTTTCCCGACCGCAATTCAAGTTATTCATCTCTGTTTTCATCTTCCCACTCCCGCCTTACGCCGTTTCATTACCAAACTTTTGTAGACGCATCTGTAACTGTCTGAGTGCCGTATACAGCCGGCTCTTTACCGTACTTAGAGGCAAGTCAAGAATGTCCGAAATCTCCTTGAACGTGAGTTCCTCAAATTCCTTCATAACTACAACCTGCCTCAAGTCGACTGGCAAACTATTCACCGCACGTCTAACCGCTGCAGTCCTTTCCAGACCTTCCACTACTCGACTTGGCAAGTAATGAGCCGATGCAAAACTTGAGGCATTCTTTTCCTCTTCGGTTTCGAGAGCGCTCTCGTTTCTTACCTTCGCTCGCCGCTGCCGCGTGATGCACTGGTTAACAGCGATTCGGTGCAACCACGACGAGACTTTTGCCTCGCCACGAAATGCTCGAAGGTTGCGAAAAGCGGCCAGAAAGGTTTCCTGGGTCGCGTCACGCGCGTCTTCCTCGCGGCCGAGCATTCCGAAAGCAAGCGCAAAGATGCGGCGCTCCCAGCGCTGTACGATCTCGCCGAAAGCTTCCGCATCACCCGTTAGAGCCCGTTCTACGATCTGCTCGTCGCTCGTAGCGGTTACCATCCTATCTAAGTCTCACGGGCCGAAGGTCCGGCCGAAATCATTCGCGCGCCTCTTCGAGGGCGCGTGCCTCAAACTTTAGACGTGAATCGGTACAGTTAAGTCTAAAAAAGCTCCAGCTAAGCCGCTAATTTGGCAAAACCCTATTGCGGTATGAACCGCACAACCAGCCTTTGCTTCAGGGCTTAACTGAAAGCATACAGAAGCGGCCAACAGGGTTGAACATACGCGTTGACAGGCCTAAGTTTACTCGACATAATGACCTACGGCCATTTCAGGTCGTCTGCCCAGTCCAGACCTTCCCAACGGAAAGTCCCATTTCCACGAATAAGCCGCAACCAAAGTGAAAAAATCAGGGCGCGTCCGCCTTCTCTACATAGTCTTAGGAGTCTTACTGCTGGTCGGCCTCCTGCCGCTCTCTTTCGCCGGCACACTGCTTTCAGGGCGGACTGCTGAAGAACTACGCTCGATTGAGGGTCGTTACCAGGCGCAACTCGTTCAGGATAAAGCGCGCCAAATTGAACTTTACGGACAGCGATACCGCGACGTGGTTGCCGGGCTCGCGCGGGCGTTCGAAATTACCGGTGGAATTCAGGCGCTCAATGATGCCGGCTATAGTCAACGTTTGGAGAAAACCCTGAAAGAGGATCCAAATCTTATCGCCCTCGCTATATGGCCAGTAAGTGGCGAACGACACAAGGCCTTTCAACCCGACGTTATTCAACGAGAAGAAGTTGATCAGCGCGTGAGTGAAGTGTTGGCAAGGATGAATGGTAAAGGCATGGTGGTCAGCCGCCCGCAAATCATTCGCTCGGGACAGGAAATGGCCCTCACCGTCGCAGCGCCTGTCATGGGCGGCGCAAATGGTCATGATGTTGTTGCCGCTGTCGTGGCAATTGTTTCATTTCAGGATGTCTTCAAGGCAGTGCATCAACCGACGTCGAAGAGCGAGCGTGATCTATTGAATGCAGGCCTTCCGGTTGTCTTCGTGGTCGATCAAAACGGACGCGCTGTGGCCCACCCGGAAGCCAGCGTTGCGTTTTCAGAAAAGCCGATGACTGATCTGAAAGTCGTACAGGACTGGCAGGAATCGGGAGCGCAAGTGCAGTCAGCGTTAGCGCCTTTCACACTTATTCGTGATGGGCGAAAAGTAGAAATGCTTGGTTCCTATGCCACCGCCGAATTGGACAAGGGTTCGCGACTGGGCGTGATTGCGATCCAGGACGAGTCGGCCGCGCTGGCTTCCGTTAGCGACATGCGTCGTCAAACCTTGCTAATCAGCTTCGTGGCGGGAGTTTTAACGGTTCTCATCGGGTTCTTCTTCGCGAAGAAATTGACGCAGCCGGTCCAGGAGTTAGCGTTGGGCGCACATCGCATTGCTTCCGGCGATTTTTCTCAACGCATCGATGTTCGCAGCCGAACGGAATTGGGCCGACTGGGCGATTCTTTCAATCTCATGACCGACCATCTGGAACATTACATTAAGGACTTGCAGCAGTCCGCCGATGAAAATCGAGAGTTGTTTCTCGGCACAGTAAAAAGCCTCGCGGCAGCTATTGACGGCAAAGACCCCTACACCCGCGGACATTCAGAACGAGTGTCGAGAATCTCCGTGGCCATCGCGCAGCGACTGGGCATCTCTGATGATGAGTGTGAAAAGATCAGGATCAGCGCGCTGCTGCACGACGTAGGTAAGATCGCTATTGATGACAAGATCTTGAAGAAGCCGGCGGCCCTAACGGATGAAGAGTTTGAGATCATGAAGCAGCATCCGCAGAAGGGATACAAGATCATGTCGCAGATTGGTGCGATGAAGGAATTTCTGCCAGGCATGTATATGCATCACGAGATGGTTAATGGTCAGGGCTATCCACAAGGCCTCAAAGGCGACCAGATCCCGTTGATGGGAAAGGTCGTGGCGGTGGCAGATACCTTTGATGCGATGACGACAGACAGGCCCTACCAGCAGGCAATGAAGTTTGAGGATGCGATCGCCAGAATACAGAGCTTTGTGGGAACGCGTTACGATGCGGACGTCGTGGCTGCGTTTGTCCAGGCTTGCGAGGATGGTCAAATTCGTCCCGGCTCGGTCAAGCTCAAGAGCAACAGGTCGACGAACGGTGCGCAGCCACAGCCATTGCAGCGCGTTGGCGAACGCGAACCTCTCTCGGTTTCATAAAGATTCCTAGTTACCTTTAGTATCCGGCGATACCGCGCTCGTATAACATTCCGTTCAGCCGCGCCTGTTTTGTTAGGGCGCGGCTGTTGCGCTTATAATCGACAATTCAATTCCACCAGCGAATTTTTGATGGATCCAATCTTATGGGACTCTTTTGGAAACGGAAAAGTGGCGATCAATTTGTGTCGCTCAAACTCAATGAACCCTCACCCTCGCGAAAAGTTGCAGTTCACGAGCAGCCCGCAGATGTCGCCCCAGAGATTAAAACACCCGTTTCGGATCATGTGACCGTCCCGGCAAATGCCGCGGCCCTGGAGCCCGTTCCCACCGGTGGTGCACCCACGCCGATTCCGGTTGAGACTCCAAAACGCCAACCCGGAGCCTCCGAGCCTCCGTTAAGATCACGCCCAGCCCCAACGAGTGGGCCTCCACAAGAGCCTGTTCCTTCGCGATCACCTTTCGCTACATCCGTACTCGGTCTGAATCTTTCAATGGAAGAGCTCCAAGCGCAGGAAGCAGCTTTGGAGCAGGAGTTCTCGGCGCGCTTCCGCAGGGCGGTCTCAGCCACTCGCGAATCACTTTCGGAACGGCTCGACACAGTTTTTCAGGGTCTAAAACAGATCGACGAGAATTTGCTTGATGAACTCGAGGAGGCTTTGATAGCGGCGGACATCGGCGTCCCGACTACCCAACATATCCTGGAGACGGTGAGACGTGGCGTCGCTCGTAAACAAATCAACGATCTTGACGCCTTAAAACAGGCCATCAAGGCCGAGTTATTGAAAATCCTCCGGCATTCAGAAGCGCAAGGCGTAGCTTCTGAAACCAGCGTCCCTGAAAATGTTACTCCTTACGTAATGATGATTGTTGGAGTTAACGGTGTCGGAAAGACTACGACGATTGGCAAGCTCGCGCAGCGAATCAAGGCCGAAGGAAATGATGTGCTGATTTGCGCAGCCGACACCTTTCGAGCGGCCGCCTCAGATCAGCTTGCGATTTGGGCGGAACGCACCGGTGTTCCTCTAATTCAACAGAAGCAGGGAACTGATCCGGCTGCTGTCTTATTCGATTCTTTAAAGGCCTCGAAAGCGCGGGGCTCCGACGTTCTGATTGTAGACACCGCGGGGCGTTTGCATAACAAGTCAAACCTGATGGCCGAGCTTGAGAAAATGAAACGCGTGGCGGCTCGCGAGGTAGAGGGCGCGCCTCACGAAACTTTGCTCGTTGTAGATGCCGTCACAGGGCAAAATGGTCTGGAGCAAGCCAGGCAGTTTCTTAAGGTCGCTGGAGTAACAGGCATCGTCCTTACCAAATTAGATGGAACGGCGAAGGGCGGCATCGCAGTCGCGATTGCAAATGAGCTCAGCCTGCCGATTAGGTATGCGGGAATCGGTGAGAAGGTTGACGATCTTGTGGTCTTCGATCCGGAGCTGTACGTCAACGGTTTGTTTGAATAACGATCTGAGCACTGAATGCCACAAACAATCGCGATAACTGAATCCGCTGCAAGTGTGCGGCGCGAGACGGACCGGCGGCTGATGGCGCGTGCATTGGAACTTGCCGCACAAGGCGCAGGCTTGGTGAGCCCGGGGCCTTTAGTCGGCTGTGTCATTGCCAACGGTGAGGGAGAAATATTAGGCGAAGGGTTTTATCTCTACGAGCAACTAAAACACGCTGAGACGTACGCGCTCGAACAAGCAGGAGCCAATGCGAAGGGCGCAACGGCCTACGTCTCCCTCGAACCTCATGCACATCATGGCCGGACTCCACCGTGTACGGACGCGCTGATTAACGCGGGAGTTAGTCGTGTGGTTGCGCCGATTGAAGATCCGAATCCGAAGGTGTCTGGGAAGGGGTTTACCCATCTCCGATCCGCGAACGTCGAAGTCTCGGTCGGTTTGTTGGCAAGCGAAGCTACAAAGGCAAATGAGAAGTATCTTCATTTCATGCGCACCGGCCGGCCGTTTGTTCACCTCAAGCTGGCAGCTTCACTTGATGGAAAAATTGCCACAAGAAGTGGCGACTCCAGATGGATCACCGGAGCCGAGGCGAGACAACGCGTCCATCAACTTCGTCATGAGTATGACGCGATATTGATTGGAGCAGGGACGGCGGCGGCTGATGATCCCCTGCTGACTGATCGATCAGGCAAAGCGAGGCGGAAGCCACTGGTGCGTGTTGTTCTGGATGAAAGACTAGACATTTCGCCGAATTCTCGGCTGGTGAGCACCGCGACCGATGCACCGTTGATAATTTTTTCGGGTGGGTCGGTTCCTAAAGAACGCCTGCATCCGGTAGTGTCAGCTGGCGTTGAGGTGATTGAAGACACGGGACGAGATTTGTTGGTTGCTTTGAAGCTACTGGGCGAGCGCGAGATTCAAAGTGTCCTGGTTGAAGGCGGCGCGAATGTCGCAGGCACGCTGCTTGACGCGGGGCTCGTCGACAAAATCTCGTTCTTCATTGCACCTATGATTATTGGGGGTTGCGATGCTCCAACCGCGGTTGGTGGACAGGGCGCTGAATCTTTGTCCGATGCTTTTGACCTTCACGACGTGGAAATCACTCCACGCGGGCGAGACATTGAGGTGACGGGTTATCCGAAGCGCAGAGGTAAAGGTGAAGAGGAAGGATGACGGATGGGGGCTGAAGGATGAAAAAAGAATCCGAGGCGCCAACGCGTCCTCCTTCATCCGTCCCACATCATCCCTCCAAACGGCTCGGACAAAACTTCCTCGTCGACAAGAGAGTTATTGAACGCATCGTAAATGCGTTACAGCCGCGACGCGACGAGACAATTATTGAAATCGGCCCCGGTCAGGGCGCGCTCACGGAACCCCTCCTGGATACCGCTGCTCATCTGATAGCAGTGGAGTTTGATCGAAACCTGATTCCTCTTCTCGAAGACAAGTTCGGTGCGAAAGAGAACTTCACGCTGGTTCAAAGCGACGCACTCGTGACCGAGTTTTGCGACGTAATCCGACCCGCAACGCAGGCTCGCCTGGTCGCCAATCTGCCCTACAACATCGCCACCGCCATTCTCCAAAGACTGATCGAGCAACGCCATTGTCTAACCGAAATGGTTTTAATGTTGCAGAAAGAGGTCGTGGATCGGATCACCGCGCGGCCAGGTTCGAAGGATCGAGGGTTTCTGTCGGTGTTGGTCGAAGCTTACTGTGAGACCGAAAAGCTCTTTGATGTCGGCCCGGGTTCATTTCGTCCTGCGCCAAAGATATGGAGCAGCGTTATCCGGCTGACACCAAGGACCACAATTGCTGCGCCGATAAAGGATGAGAAGCTCTTATGGCAGATTGTCAGCGCCGGCTTTGCGCAAAGGCGTAAGACAATTCTCAACAACTTACGCAGCGCGCCATCGCCGTTGCAGGAGCACGTCAAGAGTCACGGCGGCGCCAGCATTGTGCTCTGTCAGGCTGAGGTTGATCTGCAAAGGCGTGCGGAGACGCTGGAGCTGGCAGAGTGGACCAGAATCACGCGTGCAATGGAATAGGAGTTAGGTCCCTGTTCCCATGTTAATCGCTTTATCGTAAATAACCGCATCATGTAGTGGGTCAAAAAGACGGTCTTCGCGACCCGGCAGTTTCCCATTAAGGAGCATAGCCTTCCAATCAGACTGCTTGGTCGATCCAAGGGAGGCCAAGATTTCCTTATTCTCTTTGTGCTTCCATATTCGATGCTTCCTAATCACATCGAACATGTTTCCAATGATCAGGAAATCGTCTTCGGTTATGTCAGCCCATAGCAGACGGTTTTCTCCCCATTCAGCATTTGAATAGCGGTTGCGAGATCTTAGGAGTCGCGTGACAGCTCTCTTGAACTCATTGATCCACACCAGAAAGGCTGCTTGGCGACAGACACGATACCCAATGAGATGGTCATCCGGAATACTATTCGGCTCGTCGACCAGTTTTTCTTCAATTTTATAGATGCCGATCTCAACATCGAATCTAGCCTTTAAAACTCTTTCCACGAACAGTTCCATTATCCTTTGCAAATTACTTATTTCGGACCTTCGTAAAATAATAGTTTTATCGAGTTTCTCTTCCGACGGTCTGAGATAGATCATGCGAAGAAATGTCTTAGATAAAGTGTCATAGCTGATTGGGTAGTTCTTTGATCGAGCGCTTATTGTCTCAACAAACTCTAAGATTGGGTGCCTTTCTCCGTCGTCATCGATCAAGGCTTTGTATTTGTAATAGTTTGCTAGATAGTTTCTGTATTCCTCGTTTATCTCATCTTGTTTAGTGAACAGATGTTCACTTGACTTCGTGTGATCAACCTTATCGGCAAAAGGCTCAAACTCCACGGAAAAAAGATCATGTCCTACTTTGTCCTCAATTAACTTCGGAAAGTGGATTTGAGCCACCACTGTATGAGCGCGGAGATTTGTTTTTTTGATCTTCGCCTTTTCGGCGTTTACGAAGACTCGTAGGAAGAGCAGTTTAGAACGAAGATACAGTTGCGCAGCGGCCTTGTGCTGCCCGTCGAATGCCATAATCTTTGCTTTGCCATCGGACGTTATGTCCAAAGTCGCAAGACTAGGAAACAGTTGTGGGTTCTTGTTGTAGAACTCCTCAATCATGACCTCCAAATCTACAATTGACCGGGGATTAATAGTCGCATCATGATTGACAATTTCAAAAGGCACCATTCCAACAAATGACTTCACAGATTTGTCTAGACTGTCGGATAGGATCGGATACGAAAGGACGACCGTCTCGGCGCCGGACTTGTACTTCAGAGTTATTGTCTCATCGCTCAGATCATAGATTGCTTCTTGCCTGGTAGGGTATACCTCTGCCAAGGCATCTCCCAAAGTGAAGTCTCTTTTCAACGTGAGGTATTTGTCCCTATGGTTTCGGAATTGGTAGATGTACTTTAATAACTGCAGGTCTCGTTTCCCTTTTGAGGAATTCTCACTCGCTATTACAACCCCCCAATTCGATTCGTCATCATCCCCGCGCCGGTCGAGTGCAATAATGTGATCAACTTCAACTTGATCGATGCGCAAATCGATTTCCTTGCCGGAAATGTAACTCTTGTGCGCCTGGACAGTAAGGAGTCTATCAATTAGTTGGCGGCGCTCTTCTTCTGTGAACCTGTCAAGAATGCTTTTGGACATCAAGGAGTTCCTTTCGTAAGGTTGAGGCTAAGGACAAACAAATGCAGGGGATCGAACGGAGCTGTGCGGCATTCGATAGCTAAGCCGCCGCAGGAGATACTTCCCGCTTAATTCGCTTGGCGTTTTGAATTTCAGCAACACGCAGATCATAAGCCGCTTGCAAATTGAGCCAAGAGCGGGCATCGCCACCAAAATAGCGAGCCAGCCGCATAGCGGTGTCCGCAGTAACGCCGCGCTTTTGGCGAACAATGTCGTTGATGCGCGGGGGTGGAACATTCAACGCCTTTGCCAGGGCGTGCGCAGTCAGACCAAGCGGGATGAGATAGTCTTCGCGAAGCACTTCACCCGGATGTACGGGCCGCATACCATTTTTGAACATCAGCATTAGTCCTCAGTGATAATCCACAATCTCCACGTCTTCCGGTCCTTCATTCGTCCAGCGAAAACAAATCCGAAACTGGTCGTTCACTCGAATGCTGTACTGTCCCTTCCGTTTGCCTTTCAGACTTTCCAGGCGATTGCCGGGTGGAGAGCGCAGAAACTCCAAGGTTTGAGCGGCGTCAAGTTGTGCGAGCTTGCGTACTGCAATGTTTGCAATACCAGAAAAGTTCTTGCATTTCCCCGTCTCGAATAATGTTTGCGTATCGGCGGAACGGAAGCTCCTGATCACGATAGGCAGAGTATAACGAGCAACGTTCGACGGCAAGTTCAGGATTGTGTTAATCCGTTGCCATTTGCTATCTCGTGTCACTTGTCTATTTGCGGCCGACCACCGTTCTTGCCGGCGAAAACTTAAGCCACAACTTAAGATATCTATCGCGAATGTATCTTCACGTTGATATCGCCTCTAGGCCTCAGCGACATCGCAGGCAGCAGTTCAACATCTTGTTTGCCCACCAGGGAGAATCGAAACCGTTGACCGATCGTGGCCAGCAGTAGCACAACCTCCATCATCGCAAAATAGTTTCCAATACACGCTCGTGGTCCGCCGCCGAAAGGGAAGTAGGCATACTTCGGCAGACTGTTGGCGAACTCCTCAGTCCAACGATCGGGGCGAAAACTCTGCGCCTCTTCGAAGAACCTTGGGTCGCGGTGTAGCGCCCAGGGAAACATGAAGACCTGCGACTTACGGGGGACCAGGTATCCACCGATCTCACAATCCTCGAGGGGTTGGCGTCCCAAGCCATAAGCCGGCGGATATAGGCGCATCGACTCTTTGGCAATCATCTCCGTGTATTTCAAATGCGGCAGATCAGCAACGGCAGGTAATCTGCCGTTTAGCACCCCATCGAGCTCATCGTGAAATTTGCGTTCAGCTTCGGGATGCTTAGAGAGCAGATACCAAACCCAGGAGAGCGTTAGCGCAGTAGTTTCATGTCCCGCCAGAAAGATTGTCATCACCTCATCGCGCAGTTGACGATCGGTCATCTGGCTACCATCTTCATCGTGCGCCGCCAACAGCATCGACAGCAGATCCCCTTCATCCAGACCGCTCGAACGCCGTTCACCGATGATGCGATATACAATCTCATCAATCTCACTAGCTGCTTGATTAAAGCGACGATGGGTGGGTGTGGGCAAACGGTTATCCAGGATCCATTTTAGTGTGGCTTGTGATGCAAATGGCTGAACAATCTTCTCCAAAACGCGAGCGACCTTATCGGCATCACCGGAAACATCCGCGTTGAAGAGTGTCTTGACCACAATCTCCAACGTCAGTCGCATCATCTCCCGGTGGATGTCGCGAACTTCGCCTTCGCGCCAGGAAGACGTCAAACGAGTTGTATAGTCGACCATCACTTCGCCATAGGCCCCGATCCGCTGGCGGTGAAAGGCGGGTTGAGCCAGACGTCGCTGGCGACGCCAGAAATCGCCCTCGCTGGTCAACATGCCATTGCCCAGCAGACGATGAAAAAAGTTTGAGCGCAAAGACATCGACTTGATGAAGTTCTTTGCATTCGTGGAGAGCACATACTCGATGTCATTTGGGTTATAGAGAAAAAAGGCCGTCACGTAAAAGAAGCGCATTCGAACGACGTCGCCGTATTCTCGAGCGCGAGTGATGAAGCTGAGCGAGTCGCGATTGAATTCACGCATGACGCCCATGATGGGCTGGCCCTTTGGACCCGGGGCCCGTGTAGAGCTATGTGTTTGTTTGTTCGGAGGATTCTCGACTCTGTTCATTTCTTGATGTGTAAAGCAATCTGTTAGATTGCTGACGATGCGCCTGAAAGCCCGATGGATATGTAGTTGACGATCCGCAAACTAACAGTTTGCCATACGAGTATCGCGGCCTATTAGATGGCGAACGATACGCCTGAAACCCGGACGGACATGTAACTGACGGTCCGCAAACTAACAGTTTGCGCTACGACCTAACGCAATCACTTGAGAAGGTCGGAGTAAATACCCGGCGTGCTATCTGCAATAAGAACTGCACCCACGGCTTTTTCATAAAACTCGTTCGGTCCGACTCCACCGATGATTCCGTAGACGTAACCCATTTCGCGAAGTCCCCAGAGACAAGCAATTAGAAGTGTCCTCCCTACGCCATGTCCTCGAAGATCTTCCCTCACGCCCATTGGTCCAAAAAAGTTTCTACGGGTGCACTCGTATCCGGCGAAGCCCACAACTTCGCTTTCGAAGGTTGCGATGTAGATAGAGACCGGCTTATTCGCAAACCCGACCGAGATCTCATCTGCCCAGGCGACAGAGAATTCCTGCTCAACAAAATCCATTACCGGAGTGATCTCAAAGGGCTGCGCGCGTCGCACTTGAATTGAAGAATTCCCCATCTCCTGCAACGCATCAAGCCGCGGCAGCTTCAACAGGTTGACGAGCATATCAGGCATGATTCTTTGATCGGAGAATTGTGCAAACACAGTCTGCAAGGATCGTAACACAAGCTCGACATGGCGTGCTTGGTCCGATTTGCTCAAACAAAAAAGAGGCATCGAATGGATGCCTCTTTACTGACCGCGTATGACTCTGGTTTATGCGTCATCGTCTGCAGGGATAACCAGTTTCTGACCCACTTGAATCTTGTCCGGATCGCTGAGTTTGTCGCGGTTTGCATAAAAGATGCGCATGTACTCATTGGCATCACCATAAAACTGTTTGCTGATTTTGGAGAGCGTATCGCCTGATTTCACATCATAGCTTTGGCCGCCCGATCCCTGTGCGCCTCCTGCGGCTGCAGCCATGGTACGGCGTTCAACCACGCTTATCTCCGCCGTCACATCGTCGTTGTTAGGATTAACTAATTTTAGTTGATCCCAGAATTGATTCTTCGCATCTTCTGAAGGCGCAGTCGCCTTAATAAAGAGTTTGTTGTCCTGGACGTGAAGGTTGTGAAACTGAATTTGTTGTTGGTCAGCCAGATTCAGCGCCGACTGATACTTCTGTTTCAGGTCGTTGAAACGTTGTTGCGCTCCCTGCTGTTGGCCCGACTCGGAAGCACCGCGGCCGAACATCTTGTCAAATAATCCCATAGCTGTATTTCTCCTTTTCGTTCGTAATTATCACAGCAGTAGACCGACCGTTGGGAAGGGCGTTCGTTTATGATGAAGGTGCGCCTCCCAACAGTCGGGCTACTGCCCAGTTCGTATCTTTTTAGTACTCAGAAAGAGTTCGAGATAGAAAACTGCAATGTCTGTACCGCAGGGTGAGGTTAGGCTGAAGATTTAATGTTTACGCGTTTTGTGTTGCGCTGCTCTCATGGACGAACTCCACCAGCGCCTTGACGTTCTCGACAGGAGTCTCCGGCAGAATGCCATGTCCCAGATTGAAGATATGACCCGGCCTCCCACCTGCAGCCTCAAGAATGCCGCCTGCGCGCTTAAGGAGTTCCTGCTGATTGGCAAAGAGAGCGACCGGATCGAGGTTCCCCATGATACCGACTTTTTGGCCGACCCTTCGCCAACCTTCATCAAGTGGCAAGCGCCAATCAAGGCCGATGACATCGCCCCCGGCATCCTGCATCAGCTCCAATAGCGATGCTGTACCCGTACCGAAGTGTATGACGGGCGTTCCTCGGTTAATTCCTCGAATGACGCTTTGTGTGTGCGGCAGGACGTATTCCCGGTAGTCCTCCGGTCCGAGAGCGCCCACCCATGAATCGAACAACTGAACCGCCTGGGCGCCCGCCGAAATTTGCGCGTTAAGGTATTTAACCAGAGCACGTGAAATCAAGGACATCATCTGGTGCCAGGCGCCAGCGTCGTTGTACATCATAGACTTCGTATGTACGTAGTTCTTTGACGCTCCGCCTTCGACCAGATAAGACGCGAGCGTGAAGGGAGCGCCTGAAAATCCAATCAACGGTAAATCGTTCCGTAGTGCAGTGCGAGTTTGCTTAATCGCCTCGAAGACAAAGTCCAAACTTCCGACGTCTTCAAGCTCACGTAGTTTTTCGACGGAGGAACTTGACCGCACCGGGTTATGAATAACAGGACCATCGCCTTTAGTGAATTCAAGGTTAAGACCCATCGGCTCGAGAATCAGAAGAATGTCAGCGAAGATTATCGCCGCATCAACACCGAGCCGTTCCGCTGCTGTGACCGTTACCTCAGCGGCCAGCGAAGGAGTTTTGCACAGCTCCAGGAAGCCCACTCTACTTCGTACATCACGATACTCTTGCATGTAACGGCCTGCCTGACGCATCAACCATATCGGCGTGTAAGGCACCTGTTCGCGCCGGCAAGCCCGCATGAAGGGGCTGTCGCGCAGCTGTTCTGTTAGGGCTGGTGTCGATTGATTCGAGCTTTCGACAACGCCAGCAGAATTTTGCAACTTTCCCTTTTTTCCAGCGTTCATAACTACCAGCCAGAGGTCTGATCAAATCGGGTCGTTTTCGTTACAGAGTCCGTTCGTTATTCAGCCTACAATAAAAAAGCACAACTCGGTAGCGATTGACACTGACAAGACGTTGGCGCGATAGGCGTCTAGCCAGCACGTGAACTACCGATTTACTTAGCGTTTAGACGGAGCCGAAGCAACCTTTGGTGCGGTCGTGCGGTTCAAATCTTCTTTCGTTTTATCGTCCAATTCCTTTCATCGCGCGGTTAACGCAGGGTTAGCGCGATACGTCCTAATCAATGTAAGTTTATTTGTGAGTGTGTAGATCCGCCGGTGAGACTCTTCCATTAAATGAAACATTTCGTCATTTGCGCCATTTTGGCCCTTATATTATCTCCCGCGGTTTTAGCACAGGCCCCAGCAAACGTCAGCACTGTCCAAACGCCGGCCTCGTCAGCGGCAGCTCCGGCTGCGTCAACACCTTCTCCCGAGGCTAGTCCGGCGGTGAGTTCATCCAATTCGACGCCGGCACCGACTTCATCACCTGGGACATCGGCGGCGGCCCCTTTGGCTCCGGGAAAACCCGGCGCGATTGTCCTGCCTCCCGAAAAAGCAAATCCCGTTAAGATCCCGCGCTTCGATAAACCACCTGTCATCGACGGCAAACTGGACGATACGGTGTGGCAAAACGCCGCTGTGTTGAAGGATTTCTATCAGATACAGCCAGGCGATAACTTACCTCCCTCGAAACCTACTGAGGTCCTGATCGGCTACGATCCGAAATTCTTGTACATCGCTTTCCGTGCTTTTGATGAGCCCGATAAGATTCGTTCGACCGTGGCGAAGCGCGACAACATTTTTCAAGACGACTTTGTGGGTTTCTACCTCGACACCTTTAATGATCAGCGCAAAGCGTTTGAGATTCTTTTTAACCCGCTCGGCATTCAAGCTGATGGCGTGATAACGGAAGGTCGAGGTGAAGACTTCAGCGTCGATCTTTTGCTGGAGTCGAAAGGCATCATCACCGATCAGGGCTATTTCGTTGAGATCGCTATTCCGTTCAAGTCGCTGCGTTTCGAAGCCGGCAAAGGAAAATTCTGGGGTGCACATTTCTTTCGCCGTATTCAACGGTTCGAGAGAGAGCTGGATTCGTGGATGCCTTTCTCGCGTAGCATCTCGAGCAATCTTAGCCAGGCCGGAAAGCTGACGGGTCTTGAAAACATTTCCATTGAGCGGACCATTGAATTGATTCCGAGTCTTACCCTTTCTCAGGAAGGCAGGTTCGTCCGCACGTTTGGCGTTTTACCCGGCACCGCCGCGGCCGTGGCCGATCCCGGACGCCTGGTTAATCAGCCGGTTGGACTCGATCCCGGTCTGACGGCGAAGTTTATTCCGAGCCCTGCGCTGACTCTGGATCTGGCAATCAATCCGGACTTTGCTCAGGTAGAAGCTGACCAGCTTGTGGTGACGGCCAACCAGCGCTTCCCGATATTCTTCGCTGAGAAGCGACCCTTCTTTCTCGAAGGCATAGATATTTTTCAAACACCGATTTCTGCGGTTCATACACGATCGATTGTTGACCCTGACCTCGCCATCAAACTAACCGGCAAAAAGGGCCGCAACACATTTGGCATTATGGCTGCGAGTGATAGTGGCCCAGGAAACTTTTTTGGCGATGAGCGGCTAAATCCAAACAATTTCAAATTCCTGGGGAAGAACGCATATGTGGGCGTGTTGCGTCTAAAGCGCGACATCGGCAAGGAGAATTCATTAGGACTGTTAGCAACGAGTTACAACTTTATCGAGAAGCATAATCAACTCGTCGGCGCGGACGGACGTTTTCGCCTTAACCCGATGTCCACGGTTTCCTTTCAAGTGCTGGGTACCACGTCGAGGAACTTTTTCAACGATCCTAACGATGCGGTCTTCACTCGCTACCGAACGGGCAACGGCTTTGCTTATGAGATTAACTATACGAGGTCTGGTCGGAACTGGGGTTGGGAGTTTGGCGGCGACGGCTATACAAAAGACTACCGTTCTGATGTCGGGTTTATTGGCCGCACTAATTCAAATTTCAACTACGGGTTTCTTCGTTACAACTCGGAACAGAGGCCGAAGAAGACGATCAAGTCTTATCACGTACATAATTTCACGCACATCGATTACAACTGGCTGGGCCAAATGTACGGCTGGGAGACCGAAATGATGTTCGAATTGAGTCTTCCGCGTAGTAGTTGGCTAGGGGCGTTTTGGGAGCCTGCCTACGAGCGTTTGTTGGACCACGAATTTGGACGTACCCGCGAAGCTCGGCCCTGTAATCCGTTTGCTGTAGCTAACCGCTGCACTTTTTACGGCGCCGACAATGAGCGATCCTCAAACAAACACCATCTTTCGGTCTTTGGCGGGTCAAACTACAGCAAGAAGATTCAGTTTAACGGGCAGGCCACCTCTCGTTATGGACACTTCGATCTCGACTTCGGCAACGGACGAAAGTATCCGCGAGTGAGTCCCGCAGCCTTGCTGTTGGGCCAGAACGCGCCCCTCGATCCAGGGAGTGGAAATCTAATCCAGATTAGCGGCGGGATCACTTATCAACCGACAAATGAACTGCGCACGTCATTCAGTCTAACGAAGCAAAGGCTGGTTCGGCATGACACCGGCTTAGTCGCTTTTGACATCAACATTCTCACCGGACGAGCGACGTACCAGTTTAGTAAGGCCACATTCGCGCGGCTGATTCTCGATTACAACACCTTGAATTCCAGGTTGCGCGCTCAGGCCTTGTTTGGCTACACCCCGAGTCCGGGAACATCCTTCTACGTCGGTTACAACGACGACATGAACTACGACAGCCCGAATCCTTTCACGGCGGAAATCGTTCCTGGCTTTCGTCGGAACAGCCGAACGTTCTTCGTTAAAGCCTCCTATTTGATCCGAAGAAGCTTCGGAGGATAGACCAGTTTCGGCGCACCGCGCTCTGGCTGCTGGGACCGCGGGCGTCTCGCCCGCATGAAGCGCAAAGCGCGAAGCGGATGTTAGGTATTGCGTCCCCTAAAATTTAATGGCGCTACAGGCCTGGCATGCGGGCGGGACGCCCGCGGTCCCAGTAAATAGTCCCGTCACGAGGTTCAAGCAAGTTACTGTCTAACAGCGGCACGTTAATAAATACCTTCCCTGCGTGCTAAACTACTGAAATTCCATCGGTATCAGCGCTCCAATATTGAGGTGAAGCCTGATCTGATTATTCAGACTGAGCAGCATGGTGGGTTTATCGAAATCTTGAATTCTCTAACAATGCCCCGCACTCTTATTGGCCTATTTTTGTTGGCGTTAGTCTTAGCAAGCGCATGCAAAAGCGACTATCCATCAAGTCAAAGGCAGGGCCGCGCAGGAGACGCGAAAACTGCGCGCCAGGTCAAGACTGCGCGAGTTGAAGAGACGCCCTTTGGCGAAGCCGTCACGGTTAACGGGACTCTAGCCGCTTATGATCAAACGGTAGCAGGAGTGAAAGTGCCAGGTCGCTTGCGGACAATAACAGTCGACCTTGGTAGTTTCGTGCGTCGTGGGCAAGTCATCGCACAGGTTGAACCGCAGGATTACAGCCTCCGCGTGCAACAGGCAGAAGCCTCGTTGGCCCAGGCGCGTGCGCGTGTGGGTCTGTCACCTGACGGCAAAGATGATCGAGTAGCTGCTGAGCAGACCGGCACGGTGCGCCAGGCCCGCGCAGTACTCGATGAAGCTCGTGTAGCTCGTGACCGGGGGGCCCGGCTCGTGGAGCAGGGAATTATCGCGCGATCGGAGTTTGATTCGCTCGATGCAACTTACAAAGTGGCATTGAGTCGTTACCAGGACGCCATTGAGGAAATTCGAAATCGGCAAGGGCTGCTGGCTCAACGACGTTCGGAGCTGGCTTTGGCGAAGCAGCAACTGGCAGACACCTCGGTTCAGGCGCCCATCGATGGAATCGTTCAGGAGAAACGTGCAAGCGTTGGCGAGTATCTGGCGGCAGGAGCACCGGTAGTGAACATCGTGAAGATGGATCCACTTCGTTTGCGGGCTGAGGTGCCGGAACGAGAGGCGGTCAACGTACGTTCGGGCCAGAATGTCAGAGTCACTGTCGAAGGCGATTCGAATGCCTACCTGGGACAGATCATGCGTCTGAGTCCGGTGATTGCGCAGCAGACTCGAATGCTGCTAGTCGAAGCCGACGTCCGAAATAATGGGCGTTTGCGACCGGGGGCGTTTGCGCGGGCTGAAATTGTGACCGACGACGCGAAGATGGCGGTCACTGTTCCAACCAATGCGATTGTGACCTTCGCAGGTATCGAAAAAGTGATTGTCGTGCAAAATGGCAAAGCTGTAGAAAAACCTGTTACTACCGGCCGCCGTAGCGGTGAGTGGACGGAAATCGTTGCCGGCGTGAATGTGGGTGATCAGGTAGTGGTAGATCCGGGCAACCTGCAGTCGGGTCAGGCAGTCGAAGTTGTGCAGTAAGAACTTTGTGCTTTGATCTTTGTGCTTTGTACCCAGATGGGAACGCCTTGCACACCCATTTCAGTAACCCGGCGCGCCGAAGAACAAAGCTCAAAGAACAAAGTTCAAGATTCTGACTAGTCATGCAGAAATTAGCAGAGATATGTATTCGCCGGCCGGTCTTCGCGACGATGATCGTGCTTTCGCTCGTCGTTGTGGGTGCGGCCAGCTTTTTCCGGCTTGGGGTCGACAGGTTTCCATCGGTCGATCTGCCGACAGTCAGCGTACGCACGAGTCTTCCCGGTGCTGCGCCGGAAGAGATGGAGTCGCTCGTCACCCAGCAGATCGAAGAAGTCGTTAACACTGTCGATGGCATAGACGAACTTCGGTCCATATCCGGGCAGGGAACGTCCTTTGTTATCGCGACTTTTAAACTGGATCGAGACCTTGACACTGCGGCCCAGGACGTACGCGATCGCGTAGCCACCGTTGTCCGGCAGTTGCCTGAGGACGCTACCCCGCCCGTCGTGCAGAAGTTCGACAACGACAGTACCCCCGTTATTACGATCTCCCTTTCCGCGGATCGTTCGCTAAGAGAACTTACTGAACTGGCTGACAAAACAGTTCGCGTCCAGCTCGAGCGCACTGGTGGCGTCGGCGAGGTGCGGGTTGTTGGCGGCTTGGATCGAGCAATTAACATCTGGATTGATGCCGAACGCCTGGCTGCCTATCAGATTCCTATTACCGCCGTTCGCCAGGCATTAGTACGGCAGAATACTGATGTCCCCGGTGGCAATGTAAACACCGGTAACGAAGAACTCGTCCTACGCACCCTGGGCCGTTATGCTGATTCACGCGCGTTTGACGATCTGGTAATTGCCAATATCAACGGCGCTCCGATTCGTCTCCGCGATGTCGGCAGAGTTGAAGATGGCACTAAGGAACAGCGTTCACTTTCGCGGCTCAATGGGGTCCCTACTGTATCGCTTGAAATTCGGCGACAATCCGGCGCAAATACTATCGAAGTTATCGAGGGCATCAAGCGGGAACTACCTCGCGTCGCCTCCCAACTACCTAACGACGTCAATCTCGAGGTAATTCGCGACCAGTCACGTTATATCGAATCTGCCTTACATGAGATCGAAATACACCTGATACTCGGCAGTATCCTGGCCAGTTTGGTGGTTTTCGCCTTCATGCGTTCATGGCGCTCGACGCTGATAGCGGCGGTGGCTATTCCTTGTTCGGTGATCTCAACCTTCGGGATGATGCGGGCACTCGACTTTACGCTGAATAGCGTGACGATGCTGGCATTGGTCTTGATGGTGGGTGTGGTGATCGATGACGCGATCGTCGTGCTCGAGAATATCTTCCGCTTCATCGAAGAAAAGAAGATGAGCCCGAGGGAGGCCGCGAAGGAGGGAACCAGAGACATCGGTCTGGCTGTGATGGCGACGACATTTTCCCTGGTGGTTATCTTTCTGCCCGTCTCCTTCATGTCATCGATTTCCG
>DASQKG010000238.1:0-14960 GCA_035630655.1 Pyrinomonadaceae bacterium | reverse complement strand
TCCCGGATCAAAGCTGTCGGCTGAAGATGTGAAGCTGCTTTGCGACTGGACCAACGCTGAGCGGGAGAGGATTGCCGCGGGTTGACATACCCACTTTGGCGCTGAGGCCACGTCTGCATATCCCTCAAATTCCAACCAAATGTCGGGTGTCGTTAATAGCGAGGACCCGAATAAACCCGTCATCGCGGAGATCAAAACGCCCCAGTCCGCAATTCGTAGTCGCAATCCAAACAGGTTTGAGTTCGGGTGCGTCCAGAGCCCCCATCAAATGCAGACTCAGAATGCAGATCGCCCCAGTGTGCGTGAACACAGCAATCCGCCCGCCTTTGTGTTTTTCAATTGCTTCATCAAGTGCCCGCGAAGCGCGATCGAGAGTTTGCCGGTAGCTTTCACCGCCCTCCAGCACGTGTTCGAAATCACGATGGAGCAGCGCCTGGTACTGTTCCGGATACTCCTCTGCCGCTTCCTCAAACGTCAGACCTTCCATTACGCCGACACTGCGCTCACGAAAGGCGTCGGTGGTTATTAAAGGCGCGCCGGTGAGCTTGGCGAGGGGAGTTGCAGTCTCAATTGCACGCGGAAGGTCGCTGGAATAAATCGCGCTGAACTTTTCCGAGGAGAGCGCTCTGGCGGTAGCCTCCGCCTGCTTGCGGCCTTTGGGCGACAGCGGCGTATCGGTATGCCCACCAAAGCGGCCTTCCGCATTACCCTGCGATTGGCCGTGACGGATTAGGATTATGTGCGTTGTCTTCGACAATTAACTTAATCGGGGTTTGAACTAATCGTAAGTCTAACCAAACGCGCAGGGAAGTTCAGGCCACGCGTCCGCAAACTAACAGTTTGCGTTACGAATACAGCTACGCAGCGACTGCTTCGTTCTTTAGTTTTTCTTGTTGGTCGTGGGTAATGAGAGCTTGGATGATTTCGTCGAGAGCGCCTTCCATCACCAGGTCCAACTGATGAATCGTTAACCCGATCCGATGGTCCGTGACGCGGTTTTCTTTGAAATTGTAGGTGCGGATCTTTTCCGAGCGATCTCCGGAGCCAACCATCGAACGGCGTTCACTGGCTACGGCATCGTGCTGCTTCTGCTCCTCAAGCTCCTGCAAACGCGCGCGCAATACTCGCATCGCTTTCTCGCGATTCTTGATTTGCGACTTCTCGTCCTGCATGGAAACAACCACGTTCGTGGGCAGGTGTGTGATGCGGACGGCAGAGTAGGTTGTATTCACCGACTGACCGCCGGGCCCCGACGAGCAGAACGTATCGATGCGCAAGTCCTTCGGATCAATTTTCACATCGACTTCTTCGGCCTCCGGAAGCACAGCCACGGTGATCGCTGAAGTGTGAATGCGTCCGCTGGCTTCCGTCTGCGGCACTCGTTGCACCCGATGCACGCCCGATTCGTGCTTCATCTTCGAATAAACTTTGTCACCTTCAATCAGCACGATGCCTTCCTTGACGCCGCCAATTCCGGATTCGGACGCGTCAAGAACTTCAAAACGCCAGCCTTGCCTCTCTGCGTAACGGCTGTACATTCTCAGCATCTCAGCGGCAAACAATGTAGCTTCGTCGCCGCCCGTCCCAGCGCGTATTTCGACAATCACGTTCTTTTCATCGTTAGGGTCGGAAGGAACAAGCAATAACTTCAAATCGGTTTCGGTAGCTTCAAGCTTCTGCTGAAGTGCCGCGACCTCCATTGCCGCCATCTCCTGCATCTCCTGATCGTCAGTTCCTCCAGCCAGTTCCTGTGCGCCCGCCAACTCTTCCTTGAGCGTCTTCCACGTTCGATACTTCTCGACTATCTCGCCCAAGGTTCGGTGTTGGCGAGTTGCTTTGGTGTAGGCGCTGCGATCGGCGAGTAACTCGGGCGAAGAGAGTTCGTTGGCTAACTCTTCGTAGCGCGCTTCAATTTGTTCCAGACGTTCTAACATGAGTGTTCTTCGTCATTCCTTCCAAGAGCAGCCTGAAAGGCTGGACTCTGAACTACTAGCCTCAAGACATAGGTGCGAGTGCCGGCTCCGATGGCTGTGGCTCAAGCTTCAGAGACTCCTTCAAGGCTTCGATAGCAACTTCGAGTTGCAGGTCGTCGGGCTCCTGCGTCGTAATATTTTGCAGCCAGACACCGGGCCGCGTAATGAGTTTGAAAAACCAACCGCTCTCTTTTCTCGCCGACAGACGAATGATTTCGTACGAGATTCCGGCAACTAAAGGCATCAATGCCAGCCGCACCAGGAAGTTGAGCAGCAGCGAATCAAACTTAATGACCGAGAACAAAACGATAGACACCAGCATCACCACCATCAGAAAACTCGTCCCGCAACGCGGATGCTGGCGCGGTTGCGGCCGAGCGTTGTCGACCGTCAACGGTAGGCCCGCTTCCCAGGTGAACACAGTCTTATGTTCCGCGCCGTGATACTGAAAGACGCGCCTGATGTCCTTCAGTAAAGAAAAACTAAAGATCATGATCAGGAAAAACATCATCCGGATGCCCCCGTCGACGAGGTTGAAGGCAATGGAGGGTCTGACGGGATGAAGGTAAGTTTTCACGGTCTGCCATCCGCGCGAGTACCAGGGCTGGACCGGGGTCGTGGCAGTCTGGCCGGTTGTGCTGTTATCGACTGATGTTACCGTCGTCTGCTGGCTTGCGGTAGCTGCGGGCGACGGCGCCCAGCCGGCAGCGATGAAGATTGCGTTAGTTAAGAGCAAAGGAGCGGCGACAAAAAGCAGCACGTTGAAGATCAAGGCGAAGATGATGGAGCCCATCGCCGCTGCAGTTCCACCCTTCTTCAATTCGTCTTTGGAGCGTTTCTCGGTGGGTACCGGGAAAAGACCGGGAACGGCCCCCGTCAATCCTGCAAAGTCGCCTTCGCCTTCGATGACAGCCGGCGTGAGAGCCACACGAACCTCTTTCGTTTCGGCTTCCTCAGCATCAGCGAACGCTTCGTTGGCAGAGTAGTTCAAAGCCTTAATCCCAAGGCCCATCGACTGAACCAACACGGCGCTGCCGCGCAACACCGGCAACTTGAGGATCGGATACTTGTCACTCCACTTCGGAAGTCGAGCAGCAATGTTAACGATGGTGCCGTCAGCTTTACGGACGGCGATAGCGTAGGCATTTGGGGTGCGCATCATTACGCCCTCGATTACTGCCTGGCCGCCAACAATAAGGTCTCGTTCGTTTGTACTCAATGTGTTGTTCCTTACGTCGTTGCTAGTGGTACCGCTTCATTTGGGTACCGGGTGTCAGGCGTCAGGTGCCGGTAAGACAGGAGCAAGCCGGAAACCTGGCACCTGGCACCCGACACCTGCTTTCAAACACTAACGCCGGCGCTGAGGGCGGTCGCAGTGCTTTTGATGCACGAATAGCGACCGACGATTGTCGCCGGCGTCTCGAATCTGGATGGTTGCTAATGTTGCGTTGAGAACAAGTCTTTTAAATCCTGAGGGAAAGACAGACGCGTCTGTCCAATTTCGCCAGACAGGAATGTCTGGCCCGTTACTGGGCAGCGGGGGTTTCCGCCGGAGTCTTCTTCCCGTAGCGTTTATTGAACCGATCCACGCGTCCTGCAGTGTCAACCAACTTCTGCTTACCGGTGAAAAACGGGTGACATGCGGAACAGATTTCGACGTGCAGGTCGCCTTTTTTCGTCGAACGGGTCTTAAAAACTTCCCCGCAAGCGCAGGTTACTGTTATCTCGTTATAGTCTGGATGAATTCCTGGTTTCATTGTCTTCCGTGCCTCGCCTATAGACAGCTAAATGCCGTATTTTTCAAACGTGCAATGATAGGGTGTGGTGCTTGTATCGTCAAGCGGGACAACGAATTCCCAAAGGCCTATGATCGTCAAACAAGTTTATTGACAGCGGTATAATGCCATGTTTAAATCCACCTCTGCCGACCTTTTGTACAGCATTACCACTCTTCGGGCATTAACACTTCTTCGGGCTGTTGGTGCGATCGGAGTCACGGAACAGATCGCCCTTTAGCCATAGTGTGGCTGCGCCGGTCAGGATATGGTGCGCTGATGTAGGCCTATGGCGGACGAAAACGAAAAACCAGAGAAACAAAGCCCGCCGGGAGTCGTGACGCCTTCAGATTCCACCGGCACTCCACCGCCGTCGTCGATTCCCCCTGCGGGTGAATTGGCTGGGGCGGACGCCGAGAAGGCCGCGATGGTCGAGCAGGCCAAGTCTCGCGTCGCTGCCGTAAAAGAATCACTGGGTGACAAAGCCGCGGCTCCACCGAGTGCTCCGGGCGCTGCCGCTCCCGGGGCGCCCAAAGCGCCAGTTAAGAAAAAGGAAGAGGGCCCCAAGCCCGTCGATGCTTCCGATCATCAGCTTGTCAAAAAACTGAAAGCGAAATTTGATGGCGCCGTCCTTGAAGCCTCGGAGTTTCTCGGTCAGATTTCGGTTGGGATAACACCCGCCAGCATGACGGCTGTCTGCGAATTTTTGCGAACCGATCCCGACACGCGCTTCAACTACCTTTCCGATTTAACCTGCGTGCATTTTCCGTTGAGGCAAGAAGCGCCTTTGGAAGTCGTCTATCAGCTTTACTCGATCTCTCGGAATGAACGTGTGCGTTTGAAAGTTTCGCTGAGCAACGCGACAGTTGACAGTGTCACAGGAGTTTGGCCATCAGCAAACTGGATGGAGCGCGAAGTTTACGATCTCTTCGGGGTGACTTTTAGAAACCATCCGGACTTGCGCCGAATTCTTTTACCAGATGACTGGGAAGGACATCCGATGCTGAAGGATTATCCCCTCGAGTTTATAGAGAACGCCTGGACCGCCAGACATCTGCCTGAGATGACAGATGTGCAACGCGAACAGTTGGAGCAACGCCGCGCTTATGGTTTGGAAATACTCTCGGTGCCACAAGAGCGGATGATGCGAGATATTTTTCAGGGCGGAAAAGAAGTGATGCCCAAAGACAAATGATTGGTGTCGGGTGCCAGGTGCCGGGTGTCGGATTTTCTGACTTTACCCGGCACCCGACACCCGAAACCCGACACCTGTTATGACTCCAAAAGAGATCGCCGCTCAGTATGAAGCAAAAGTCTTCGACACACCGGAGGCGGCGAAGGTGGCTGGGTTTATCCTGACGGAAACGATGGCGCCGCGGAACGTTTGGAACAAAGCCAGCGCCGCGCAGGCGATAGTTTCCAAGCTGAGCGACAAGCGTTCGCAAGGCGAAGCGACGGAAATCGGATTAATTATCGAACCCTGGAGCATCACGGGCTGTTATCTGCCACCGGAACCGGCGCCGGCGGCAGCGTAGATGTAGACGTCCGCCACCCTTCAGTTTGTCGGATGTTGCCCGACAGGCTCCTTGACGGCAGAGAAATGTTACACGGGTCGGTTCTTTATTCGGTATACGCGCTCGAGGCGTGAGAACGACAAACTAAATAAAGTGTATCGGACACGTTTATGCATCAGGTAGAGATCGCCACAACTCGAGAGACCTTGCTCGACAGCCCAGAGATGGTGCTGAACATGGGACCGCAGCATCCCTCGACGCATGGCGTGCTGCGCGTGATCCTGAAGCTCGACGGCGAGACGGTCATCGATCTTGATTGTGACATCGGTTATCTGCATCGCGGCATGGAGAAGATTGCCGAGAACCGGATGTACACGATGATTGCTCCCTACTGGGACCGTCTCGACTACATCGCTGCAGTTTCTAACGGATTGGTCTGGGTGGAAACGGTCGAGCAGATGATGGGTCTGCCAGTACCGCCACGTGCACACTACCTCAGAACAATTCTTACTGAACTCAACCGCATTGCTTCGCACCTGCTCTGGCTGGCTACTCACGCGCTGGACATCGGCGCCGTCACAGTTTTGTTATGGGCACTGCGCGAACGCGAGGAAATCCTGAAGATTTTCGAGAGACAGTTTGGCGCGCGCCTGACGTGTCACGCGTGGCGGGTCGGCGGAATGCCGAACGACGCTTACGACGATTTCGAAGTTGATGTGCGTCGCTTTGTCAGTAATTTCCCGACCCGGCTCGATGAATATGAAACAGTGTTGTCTGAGAATCGCATCTGGCTTAGCCGCACAGTTGGTATTGGAGTGATCTCAGGTGAAGATGCGATAGCCATCGGATTGTCGGGCCCGGCGTTACGCGGTTCAGGAGTCGCCTGGGACATTCGCAAAGCGCGTCCGTACGCGGCGTATGCGGAAATGGATTTTGATATTCCCCTGGGCGAGAACGGCGACACTTACGATCGCTATCTGGTTCGACTTGAGGAGATGCGGCAGTCGCGCCGGATTATCGATCAGGCGATGGATAAACTGCCTGACGGTCCTGTTAATGCAAAGCTACCGAAAATAGTTAAGCCACCCGTTGGCGATTACTATCACTCGATCGAAGGGCCGAAAGGCGAGATTGGGTGCTACCTCGTCTCGGATGGAACTGCGCAGCCCTGGCGCGTGCGCGTCCGACCACCGTCACTGATTAATCTGCAAGCGCTGAAAAAACTTTGTCTCGGTCACCTGGTGGCCGATGTAGTTGCGATCATAGGAACGCTGGATATTGTGTTGGGTGAGATCGACAGGTAGGTCTTTTCTAAGATGGCGTCCAGCTCCGTAGGAGCCGAATGTTTATAGAAGACTCAGCTAACAATATTCCGCTCCGTAGGAGCGCAATGTAGATCGAATTGCACATGTCGCTCCTACCGGAGCGAGATTATTCATGGGGTAGCGGGCTATAAACATTTGGCTCTTACAGAGCCAGAAAACTCATCCGAATTCTTATGCTTCTCTTTGCTCCAATCAATTTCGTAAGCGATCTGCTGAACACATACTTCGGCGCGGATACGCTGAAGCACGTGATCTGGCCATTTCTCCAAATCGGGCTGGTGGTGACTGTCGTTGCCGGATGGGTCGCCTATGCCAGTTACCTCGAACGAAAGATATCCGCCTTTATGCAGGCCCGTCTCGGGCCGATGCGAGTTGGCCCGTGGGGCCTCCTCCAGCCAATCGCCGACGGCATCAAGTTGCTGACCAAGGAAGATTTCATTCCGGAGAAGGCAGATCGCTGGATCTTTTTCTTCGCGCCTTACATCGCGGTGGCGGCTGCGTTCATAGTCTTTTCTGTCATTCCGTTTGGTCCAGACTGGGCCGTGATCACAGACGTCAATATCGGATTGCTGTTTGTGCTGGCTGTGTCGAGTGTGGGCGTTCTGGCTTTGATTCTTGCCGGGTGGTCTTCCAATTCGAAGTATTCGCTGCTGGGCGCGCTACGCTCCAGCGCGCAAATGATTTCGTATGAAGTAGCGATGGGGCTGGCTTTGATCGGCGCCCTGATGTTTGCCCGAACGCTTTCCCTCTCGGGGATCGTAAGTGCGCAAGCCGGCGACGCTGTTTGGTATTTCTTCTACCAGCCGCTTGGCTTGCTCATTTTTCTCGTCAGCGGCATCGCGGAAAACAATCGCGCCCCGTTTGACCTGCCTGAAGCTGAATCGGAGTTGGTGGCCGGTTTTCACACCGAATACTCCGGGTTCCGTTGGTCACTATTCTTTTTTGCTGAATATGCCGCGATGGTAATCGTGTCGGCGGTGGCGGTGGCGGTCTATCTCGGTGGTTGGTATTTTCCGTTTGTCTATCAGCTAACAGAGGCAAAGGGTTATCACAATCTCTATGTTATAGTCAGCCTTCTGATATTTCTCATAAAGCTGGCAGTTATTCTCTATTTGTATTTCTGGCTGCGATGGACTCTGCCGCGCTTTCGCTACGATCAACTGATGGACATCGGTTGGAAGTGGCTGATCCCAGCTGCGCTCATCAACATCGCAACTTCGGCAATCTCGATCTTTGTAGTGCAGGCTTTAAACGGTTGGCGCGGTATTCGAACCATCGAGTCGCTTTCAAACGGACTTAACCTTACTGCAACCGGTAAGATTCTGATGATTGTGATGGGTCTGATCGGACTCGGCATCGCCGGTCTCATGCTGGCGCGAATCAACTGGCGCTCGCGCGATTTCAATTTGAAGAGCCAGCGCCGTGACATTCGACTGGTGAACGTGCCGCAAGGTAAACCGGCTGTGGCTCCGGTGGCGAGTGAGGTGTAAAACATTGCCAATTGGCAATTGCCGATTGCCGATTTAAAGCACAAACCGGAGTACTCTTGCGTTGATCGTCTGAACGTCGTTAAGCAGGGTCGGTTTTCAAATTGGAAATTGAAAATCGGCAATCGGAAATGATCTTATGCCCCTGGTTAAAGTTCCAAAACCAAAGTTTATCGACAAGCTGAAGCGCTTCTTCATGGTTGATCTGTTGAAGGGCTTGCAACTCACCCTGAAGTACAACGTCGGGGCTTTGACTGACAAAGATTCAGTAGGCGGGAAGGGAATCTATACCGAGCAGTATCCGAAAGTTCGTCCCGACGTTGCGCCGCGTTTTCATGGCGCGCCGCGCTTGAACATGGACCCCGAAACGCATGACACGCTTTGCATCGCCTGTAATCTTTGCGCCATCGCCTGTCCGGAAGATTGCATCGACGTGCTTGCGATGGACGTCGAAATCATCGTGGCCGGCAAGCCGCGCAAAAAGAAAGTTCTCGACGAATTCATCTTCGACACTTCGCGATGCATGTTTTGTGCGCTTTGCCAGGAAGCGTGTCCGACGTCATGTTTGGAGCTGACCCAGGACTTTGAGTTAGCGACTTACTCGCGCGCAGGTTTTGTCTGGAATCGCGAGATGCTCGAGCAAGGCCGAGAAACCGTGAAGTACACGCGCTGAAAAATGATGAATGATGAATAATGAGCGATGATTTAAGAACGATTGAAAACAGCAGGAAGACTGACCTGCGTTTACGGACTCGTTCCTTCGCGCTCAGAATCGTTCGACTTTATACATCATTGCCGAAAGCAGCGGAGGCTCAGGTTCTTGGTAAGCAGCTTCTTCGTAGTGGAACCTCAGTCGGTGCTCATTATCATGAAGCAACACGAGCGAAGTCGAATGCAGAGTTTATCAGCAAGTCACAGGGTGGATTGCAAGAGCTCGAGGAAACAATTTACTGGCTTAATCTCTTCATTGACAGTGGTATTGTGAAAAAAGAGCAACTATCAGGATTGTGCCAAGAAGCAGACGAGTTGGCGGCAATTCTTGTAGCGTCAGTAAAAACCGTCAAACGGCGGACTTAGAATTCATCGTTCAGCGTTCTTCATTCATCATTATGGTTCTCTCGGGCTGGGAAGCTGTCTTCTTCTGGGTTTTCTCTATCGCCGCCATCTTTGCAGGGCTGTTGACTGTGATGGCTCGTAACACCATTCACAGCGCCCTTTTCCTAATCTCTTCTCTTGTTTCCGTCGCGGCACTCTTCATTCTGCTCCAGGCAGAATTCATCGCCGGCGTCCAGATTCTGGTTTACGTTGGCGGCGTAATGGTGCTGTTTCTCTTCGTCATCATGTTGGTCAACGTGGGCGCAGAAGAGCGCGGCCGCGAAGAAATTTTCAACCGGCCGCGGCAGGTCACGACCAGCGTTATATTTTGTGCGCTGCTGGCAGCCGGACTGCTTTACGCAATCAACGTTGGTTATGAAGGACTGGCAAGACGCGATGCGGTGCCGATAAAGGCCGGAGCCGAACAACGTTTGAATCAGGAGCGGAACCTGGCCCCTTCAGCGACCGGGTCATCGCGAATCAGCACCGAAACCGAAAAAGTGGGCGGCAGTCTTTATCGATTTGGTTCGCTTCCATTTGAAATAGCCAGCGTGCTTTTGCTGGTGGCAATCGTTGGTTCGGTAATGTTAGCGCGAACGCTCAAACAGGAAGCGGCTGTTGACGATGTGCCCCGAGAAACCAGCGTTGCCGAATTAGCCGAAATTAAGGACGAGCCATTCGTTCAAGGGTAAATGCCTATACTTCTTTTCAAGATCTTCGCTCCCGCGTTGTCCCTGCTGTTTCAGGAGGCTGCCAGCGGACGTGTGGCCACCGCCTGGCAGCGCGCGCAGCATCCCGACCTCTCCAAGTTTCTTGTAATCGGCGCACTGCTTTTTATCATCGGTGTCGCCGGTGTGCTTACGCGCCGCAACATCATCGTCATCTTCATGTCGATCGAGTTGATTCTTAATGCGGCGAATCTAAACTTCATCGCGTTCGCTCGTTACCTGGAGGAGACCGGCAGCGTTAATGCCGTGGCCGGACAGATTTTTGCTGTTTTCGTAATCGTTGTCGCCGCCGCAGAAGCGGCAATCGGGTTGGGAATTGTGATTGCGCTTTACCGGAACAAAGAAACGATCTGGGTCGATGAGATTGATATTCTTAAATGGTAAAGACTGAACTTTGTGCTTTGTTCTTTGAGCTTCGTGCAATCGCCTCGACAAGGCCACAGAGCTAAGTACTAAGAACAAAGCACAAAGTACACATAACAAAGCTCAGGATTCATAGGGACTTTGATGCATCGTTACATCTGGCTAATTCCTCTGCTTCCTCTTGCCGGCGCGGCCATCAACGGCCTGCTGGGGCGGAAGCTTGGGTTTAGTGAAAAGCTGATCGGCGGAATTGCGGTCGGCTCAATCGCATTGGCGTTCCTGCTTACCGTTGGCGCCGTTTTCTCATACGCCTTCAGCTCCGGCGCACTCTATCCACAGGTTTACGTTACCAGTCAGGACGGCTTCAAGTATTCCTGGATCCCCGGCGGCGCGGTTCGTATGACGCAAGGTGGCGAGCAGCGTCTGTCCCAGCAACTGCACGAAGAAACGGAACAAAAACGAGCCGAACTCCCGCCCGAACAGAGGAACCAGCAGTTCTTTGTGGGCGGCGCAGTTAAAGAAGCGAGCTCTGTTCTCGATGTCGAATGGAGCTACCAGCTGGACGCGCTCTCATCGATCTTCATGTTGATCGTGACCGGCGTGGGGCTATGTATCTTCGTCTTCGCTACAGGTTACATGCATGGCGATCCCGGTTTCTACAGGTTCTTTGCCTACATGGGTCTTTTCATGTTTTCCATGCTGGTGCTGGTGATGGGCTCGAATTTCCTGATGATGTTTGTGGGCTGGGAAGGAGTAGGTCTCTGTTCATACCTGCTGATTGGTTATTACTTTGATCGGCAGGAAGCCGCCAACGCTTCACGCAAAGCCTTCATTACAAATCGCATCGGCGACTTCGGATTTGCCCTGGCAATCTTCGGCGTCATCGCCACCTTTGGTACTACTCAGTATGTCGACGTGTTTGGCCAGGCCGCGAGCTATCCTCTCGAACCTTTGGGCCAGTGGGGTCTCTTATCGTGGATCGCCCTGGGCCTCTTCATCGGAGCTTGTGGTAAATCGGCCCAGCTTCCGCTGCACGTTTGGTTGCCGGATGCGATGGCTGGCCCAACACCGGTCTCAGCATTAATCCACGCCGCGACCATGGTCACCGCGGGTCTATACATGGTGACCCGCACCAACGTCATCTTCCAACATTCGCAAACGATGATGACCGTGGTCGCAGTTGTAGGCGCGGCGACGGCAATTTTTGCGGCGGTCATCGGTATTACTCAAAACGACATCAAGAAAGTTCTGGCGTATTCGACTGTTTCGCAGCTTGGTTTCATGTTCATGGCCTGCGGCGTCGGCGCATTTGCAATTGGCATCTTCCATGTGATGACCCACGCGTTCTTCAAGGCGTTGATGTTCCTTGGCGCGGGCAGCGTTATTCATGGAATGCATCACGAACAGGACATGCGGCGCATGGGTGGTCTTAAGAAATACATGCCCTACACCTACATGACCTTCCTGGCTGGTTGGTTGGCCATATGCGGGATTATTCCGTTCAGCGGGTTCTGGTCCAAAGACGAAATTCTCTGGAGCGCCGCCTCTACGAGATACATTCCCGTCGGCTGGCTGGTTTGGATGATCGGAACGATCGCCGCGACGTGTACAGCGTTTTATATGACGCGTTTGGTGGCCATGACTTTCTGGGGCAAAGAGCGGTTTTTGGACGACCAACACGGTCACACGCCTGAGCATGAGGTACACAACGAAGAGCATGACACGCCTGCGCACCATGCTCACATTCCACACGAGTCGCCCCCTTCGATGTGGGTTCCCCTGGCCGTGCTGGCTGTGCTGGCAACGATCGGAGGCTTTGTCGGTATTAGCCCGGCGTTCACCGGCGGCCATCACGTCGGCGGCAAACTAAATATTGTCAACTTCCTCGATCCGATCATCTGGAATCCGCTAACGCGGCAATTCGGGACGCACGAATTTGTAGATAGCTACGGCAAGCATCCGGAAGGGGTCGAAACGCACCTTTCAGCATCCGTTCTGACGGCGGAACCAGCGCATGCTGAAACGCCGCCGCCAATATACGGGCATGATAGTTTCAATCTCGCGCATGCGGTTGATTCGGTGATACACAACCATACTCTGACGGAGTGGGTGTTCATCATTATTTCACTGCTCGTAGCAGGACTCGGCATCGGACTTGGGGTCCTGTTCTACGTGAAGAATCCGAGGCTGGCGGACATCTGGGCGACACGACTCAAACCGCTTTACGAAGCCAGCTACAACAAGTTTTGGGTTGATGAGATTTATGGCTGGGCGATCACGCGCCGGGTTATGGATCTTTCTCGTGCGGTGTTCGCCTTCGATTCAAAAGTGGTCGACGGCGCTGTAAACGGTTCAGCCTGGGTCACCAGACTTACGAGCCGCATAACCGGCGGCACGGATCAGTATTTTGTTGACGGGCTCGTGAACGCCGTTGCAGCCTTTGTTGTGCGCCTGATGTCCCCGCTGTTTCGAGCAGCACAGACAGGGTTCACACAAAACTATGCGCTGGTAATGGTCGTGGGACTGGTTGCCGCGGTCGCGTTGTTTTTCGGCGCCGATATTTTGAACGCGGTGAGAAATATGTTCGCAGTTATCTTTTGATTGGTGATGAGAACGAGATGAGTGGATCCATATCTCACAGCTTCGCCGACGAGAGCCTTGAAGCCAAGGCAAGATGGTTCAGGGCACTCTCTCTTGAAGAAAGGATGAATATCCTTGTCGCATTTACCAATCTGATTTTGGAAAACAATCCGGAGATTGCAAAGAAGAAGCATGCTAGACCAGCTTCAGAGCGTGTTCGCGTCCTTTCAAAAGAATGACGTCAGGTACTTGGTTATTGGCGGCATAGCTGCTGTGTTATATGGCGTACCGCGTGCAACTTTTGATCTGGACATTTTGATCCAGCCTACGAAAGAGAATGCACAAAGGCTCCTAGATGCGTTGGCCCAAGTGGGATTTGGAACAGCGGAGATGACCAGCGCGGATGAGATCATTGGCACCGAAATTACTATTTTTACTGACAGAGTTCGCCTCGATGTGCAAACCAGCACCCCCGGAATATTGTTTGAAGATGCGTGGCCGCGGCGTGAGACTATGAATTACAAAGGCCAAAAGTTCGAAGTAGTCTGCTTCGCTGACCTGATCCGGTCCAAAACCGCATCGGGACGTGAAGTCGATCTAGAGGACGTCAGGATATTGACATCAGCAGAAAAAGAACCTGACAGCGAGGACTGAAGTGCTTAAGTCAAATATTTTATCAATAGTGACATGGCTGCCAACCCTGGGAGCAATCCTCATTCTGGCGCTCTTCAAGAAGAACCAGGCGAACGCGATCAAGAAGTTTGCCACCGTGTGGTTTGGACTCGCCTTCGTCGTCTCGCTGGTGCTGTTGAAGTATGACAGGGCGATCAGCGGCATGCAGTTTCTCGAGGATCACCAATGGATTCCCGTGATTGGCGCTCGCTATCAAATGGGCGTTGACGGCGTCGCGGTATTGTTGATTGTGCTGACCACTCTGTTGGGCGTGATTGCCTCACTGTCTTCATGGAACTACATCCAGAAACGCGAGAAAGAATACTACGTGCTGTTGTTGCTGCTGCAGACGGCAGTGGTTGGCGTGTTCACTTCGATGGATCTCTTTCTGTTTTACCTTTTCTTCGAAGTCTCGCTGGTGCCGATGTATTTCCTGATTGGTATCTGGGGCGGAGAAAATCGCCTGTACGCCGCGATCAAATTCTTTTTGTACACACTGGTGGGCTCGGTCGTCATGCTGCTAGGCGTTCTCAAGATGTATTTCCTAACACAGGACACGGCGCTTACCAGCCAAATATCGCAGGCAACGATTAACCTGCTGGCGGGTAATAGTGAAGCGGCGTCGATGGTCTCAAGCTCTGTTCAGTTAGCCGCGCAAAACGGGACCGGGACGTTCAATATTCTTTACATGCAGGCGCTGGGATCCGTGATGCCGATGGGCGCAATGCAGGTTCTGCTGTTCTTCACATTTGCGCTGGGCTTCGCGATTAAAGTACCGATGTTTCCGTTTCACACCTGGCTTCCCGATGCTCACGTTGAGGCGCCCACGGCCGGTTCAGTGATCCTCGCCGGCATCCTGCTCAAGTTGGGTACCTACGGTTTCTTTCGCTTCAACGTACCCATGTTTCCGGCGGCTTCGGCCGACGAATCCTATTTTGGGACGTTTGGCGTGCGCAGCGTGATGATCTTCCTGGCGATCGTAGGAATTATCTACGGGGCGCTGGCGGCCATGTATTTCGTCGTGAAGAAAGATGGCGACGTAAAGAAACTGGTCGCGTATTCGTCAGTGTCTTCGATGGGCATCGTGATGCTGGGTCTGTTTTCGCTGAATCCGAACGGACTAAACGGCGCGGTGCTGCACATGATCAACCACGGCATCTATTCCGCGGCGCTCTTCCTTTTGGTCGGAATAATTTATGAGCGAAGACACACTCGCAACGTGGCCGAATTTGGTGGCCTCTCGCATGTCATGCCGGGATACGCCGCAATCTTTCTGGCGATGGTGATGACGGCGATTGGCCTGCCGCTGCTTTGCGTTTTTATTTCAGAGTTTCTGGCGTTGCGCGGCGCTTTCGAAGCCAATCCGATGTGGGCCGCTTGGGGCGCGCTGGGAATAATCCTGAATGCGGGTTACATGCTTTGGCTTTATCAACGAATGTTTTTCGGCA
>DASQKG010000237.1:0-5213 GCA_035630655.1 Pyrinomonadaceae bacterium | reverse complement strand
CAGTCGCCTATACATCTGACTCAACAACCCTCGCCGTCCGTGATGAGAGAAAGATTGTCCTACTGGACGCCGAGACTCACAAGCCCCGCGGTTATCCTCCAGTGGGTCTCCCAGGCAACACTTCCGAGGTCGCTATCTCACCTGACGGCGCAATGCTGGTTACTGCAACCGGTATTTACGCGGTTCTTTGGAATGTTTCTACCGGGAAGCGTATCGGCCAGCCGATGAAACACGACAAAGCTATCAAGGCACTAGCGTTCTCGCCCGATGGCAAGCTGCTCACCACCATTAGTAAGGGGGGCACCGTAAAACTCTGGGACACGTATTCACAAAAGCTACTGTCCACCCTCCGGGACGAAAGCAGTGAGCTTGAGGATCCCAATAAGCCGCAATTCCATTTATTACAAGTCGCTTTTTCGCCCGATGGCAAACTGCTCGCCCTGGTCTACGCAAATGCTGTCGAATTTTGGGACAGGACTCTGCAAATGCCATCGCGGCAGGCTAAGATTTCGGGTGATGAACAAGACTTCCCTGTTTCGTCGGCGTTCTCACCCGACGGCGGCATTCTTGCCATCGCCTACGGGAACGGGAAGGTTGTCCTACACGATGTCGCTACGTTTGCGGTAGTGGCAACGCTTAAGGCTGGCCTCGTACGTTCGCTTGCCTTCTCTCCGAGCGGTAAGATACTGGCCACCGGCGGCGCCGACGGACCGCTGAAGCTATGGGACATGACTACTCGCCGGGAACTACTCACACTCAGAGGGCTCTCTTCGACTCCCTACACAGGACTAATCGTTTTCTCACCCGACGGTAAGAGAGTTGCCAGCGCTGACAGTAGAAGGATGCGGGTTTGGTACGCACCCACGGAAACCAAAAGCGCCGTTGAGACAAAACCCAGCGCGGCAGCGAATCTATGGAAGTCGTCCTCGGACCCACCTTCGTTGATTCGAGCGGCAACTGAAATTAGATCACGGCAGTAGCACACAGAGAGAAGTGGTCCGTGGATTCAACTGAGTCACTACGCATCGAGCCGGCAACTGAGCGTGACATTCCGCTGATTCTCGAATTCGTCCGCGGCCTGGCTGAATACGAAAAGCATCTCGACCGGGTCGAGGCAACCGAAGAACGAATCAGAAAGACCCTTTTCGGCGCGGAGCCCGCGGCGCAGGTTGTGTTTGCTTACGACAATGACACGCCGGTCGGCTATGCGGTGTTCTTCTACACTTATTCCAGTTTCGTCGCGTTGCCAGGCATGTATCTCGAAGATCTTTTCGTTAAGCCGGAAGCTCGTGGCAAAGGAGTTGGGCGCGAGTTGCTTCGCTACCTGGCAAGACTGGCAAAGGAGAAAGGCTGCTCGCGCATCGAGTGGGCCGTGCTTAACTGGAACGAACCAGCGATAGGTTTTTATAAACGACTGGGCGCTGTTCCGATGGATGAGTGGGACGTCTACCGGTTGAGTGGTACCGACCTCGATCGATTGGCAGCAGGATGACACTCACGTCGTACTGTAGGGGCGTTCCTCCGTGGGCGCCCCTCTTGCGGGCGGACAGCATCAGCTTTCACAGGTCTCAAGCGAAAGACGGGGCGGCCACGGAGTGCCGCCCCTACAGATTAGGGCTGCACGTCCGCTGATGCGTCGCTTGTCACTGATTAGCACTGTTTGTTATCTTCGGTTCAACTCATGACTACTAAAGCAAATACGCCGGCCGGAAGTTCCGCTGCGGGATTGAGGGGAGTTGCGGCTGCAACCTCATCCATCTCCGATGTCAACGGCGAAAAAGGCGAACTGATTTACCAGGGATACAACATCCACGACCTGGCCAAACAATCCACTTTTGAAGAAGTTGTTTTTCTGCTGTGGAACAAACAGCTACCAACGGCCCCGGAGCTTCAGGAATTGGAGCAGTCGCTGCGCGCCGAGTATGGGCTGCCTTCTGAGATCATCGCGCTCATGAAGCAGTTTCCACGCGAAGCCGATCCTATTGATATTTTGCGGACCGTGGTTTCGGCTTGTGAGTTCTACGATTCAACCGCGCGCGACTTATCTCGTGAGGCAAGCGTCAGGACCGCAATTAAGTTAACTTCTCAATTTCCCACGATCGTTGCCGCCAGCGATCGAATTCGCAAAGGTCTGGAGCCCGTTAAGCCTGATCCAAATCTAAATATCGCCGCGAACTTCCTTTACATGCTCAAGGGCGAGATCCCTTCCGAGCGTGACGCGCGAATATTCGACGTTTGCCTGATCCTTCACGCCGATCACGAACTAAACGCCTCGACGTTTACAGCACGCGTGGTTGCCGGAACGCTCGCGGACATGTACGCCGCAGTGACGGGAGCAGTAGGAGCGTTGTCAGGCCCTCTACACGGCGGCGCGAATACGGCCGTGATGAAGACGCTGCTGGAGATTGGTTCAATTGAAAACGTCGAGCCGTTTGTCAAAAGAGCCCTGGCGGAGAAGCGAAAGATCATGGGTTTTGGTCACGCCGTTTACAAGACAGAGGATCCGCGTGCAACTCACTTGCGCGAGTTTTCTAAACAGGCGGGTGAATTGGCCGGCGACTCCAAGTGGTATGAAATGTCTCGCAAGGTTGAAGAAGTGATCAAGAGCGAGAAGGGCCTTTATCCCAACGTCGACTTCTTCTCAGCGTCGACCTATTACATGATGGGAATCCCTCTCGACCTTTACACGCCCATCTTCGCCATCAGTCGTATATCGGGCTGGACCGGACACATCCTCGAGCAGTATGCCGACAACAAACTGATTCGTCCGCGCGCCGAATACATCGGCGCTCGCGATCTGCCTTACGTTCCCAGGGATCAACGGGCATAGGACGAGCTGCTGCTTGCAGAACACCGCGACGTTTCGTCTTCTCGAGGTAGGGAAGGAGGGATTAGCGCCCCAGCGGGGATGCCTCGCTGGGGACCCCGCCAGCCCCCGCTCTTCGGTGATTACTTAATTTGAAATCAATTCCGGCAAGCCCTCCTTCCTTACCTGAGAAGGGTTCTTCTGGCCTGCCCGAGTGATTCCAAGCAGAGCGGACGAGTCCGGGTTCTAAACGGGGTGATCAATAGTTGTTGCGAGAGCAGTAAAAGCACATTGACACCGCGCAAGCGCGCGGATAATCTGACGCCGCGTTCGGCTTCATCCTGACAGCCTGACAAAGCTGTTCGGCCATCTCAAGCATTAATACCAACACGTTTGGCTATGAGTTTCCGATTTCACCCTGGAGGATAGAACATGGTCACCGATGACGAACTAAGACGAATCATGCCCAATTGCGCTGCCGCGAAGCGCGAAGCTTATCTCCCTTTTATCCAGCAAGCTATGCAGGAGTTTGAGATAACCAGCTACCTGCGTGAAGCAGCGTTCCTGGCCCAACTGGCCCATGAATCCGGCGAGCTGCGCTACATGGAAGAGATTGCGTCGGGCGCTGCCTACGAAGGACGAAAAGATCTCGGCAACACGCAGCCAGGAGATGGCAAACGCTACAAAGGCCGTGGGCCAATCCAATTGACTGGACGGGCGAACTACCAGCGATATGGTGACTTGCTCGGCTTGGATCTTGTGAATAACCCAACGACCGCGGCCACACCCCAGGTTGGTTTTCGAATCGCCGGCCAGTACTGGAAACTTAACGGCCTCAACGAACTTGCCGACAAAGGACTGCAGATTGTCACAATCCGTCTCAAGGGTCAGAACCAGCAGGTTCCTGCTTTCGATGCCATCACCTTCAAGATCAATGGCGGCTTTAACGGCAAGGACGACCGCACCAAGTACTACAACAGAGCGAAGCAAGTCTTAAACAAAGATGACGCAGTGGACGCATCTGACGCGGTGGACGCATCCGGTGCCGCGGCGCCTCCGTTACCGGTTGTGGATGCCGGCGGCTCGTCGTCGCCAGCTTATCCCGGCTCGGTTCTTCGCCAGGGAAGCAAAGGGGCTAACGTGCAAACAATGCAGCAGCGCCTCTCAGATCTTGGTTATGCGCTTACTGTGGACGGCAACTTTGGACCAGGAACGCGGGCTGCGCTCGAGGAGTTTCAAGGGAAGAAGGGGATTGCCAGCGACGGTTGCTGTGGGCCAGGCACCTGGGCCGCGCTTTGGGCGTGAGCGAAATTTGTTAGATCACCTTGGACCAACGCGCGTAAGTGCGTTGACGTTCGAGGGCGACTCTAACTATTTACAGTGGCTCCCTTGCATAAGCATGGAAAACACTCGACGGAAAACAAATGCCCCGGCAATCACACCGGGGCATTCATTATGGGTAACAATAGAGTAGCTACCACTCTTTCGCTGCGGTGGTCTCTTTATCTTCCTTCGCGCGCATTTCGGACATGTAGTAACCCTTCCGCGCACTCACTTCTAGCTTGCGTGTCTTGCCTTTCGCATCTTTTGCTTTAACGCGGATTTCAAGATTGTGCAGGCGCCCGTCATCTTTCTCATCTTCGGCAAGCGCGAAGCCGAGGCTGTAACGCGCTGTCAGGTTGCCAATGATCTTGTTCAACCCAGCGGTGTAGTCTTTCACGCGCTTCACTTTCAGTGCCTCGCCGCCTGTCTGTTGGGCCAGACGCTTCGCAGTGCCGTAGACACTTACGCCGAGCATGCCGGCGATCGGCTTACCGATCGGCAGTAGAAACTTGAACAGCGTTCTCAATTCAGTAGTCAACGAATTGAAGATTACGTTTTCACGCAACACAAGCTGCTCGGTCGCGTCGCGGTCTTCGAAGAATATTGGTGCAATCCCGTCGGAGACCCAAACGATCGCCAGTTGTGAGTTTGGCCGCTCACGTTCAGTTTTGCGGACGGTATCTTTCACCGCGGCGGCCATGTCGTAGATATCGCCCAGCTCCATCGTAACGTCGCCCTTCTTGTTGACGCGTTTCACGTCAACCGAGCCATCCTTACGCGTGGTGCGAGTTACGACTGAGCCGTTCTTGCCCTTAACGATTTCCACTTCCGCTATGTCATCCGACTGCGGCGTTCCTGGACCAGGACCAGCGTGGTTTGCAGGATCCTTCTTCGACGAATCAGCGCCGAGCGTCAAACTGCTACCGCGATCTCCATCGTTCTTTTGAACTTGCTTTGCACCGTTCGCGTCGGGCGGCAACTGACTATTAGCAATAAAGTCCGGCATGCTTTGTAATGCCGCGACCAGTTGAGCGGGGTCTCGCGTGAAGCCGGTCAGCCAACCACGCTTTTCGTCCTCGCCCAT
>DASQKG010000236.1:0-7769 GCA_035630655.1 Pyrinomonadaceae bacterium | reverse complement strand
CTGCTCCGAGGCACAACCCGTAAACAACCCCCCACAACAACATTCCGCGCCTGCCGCCGGCGTAATCGTTAAGCGCTGAGCCCACAAAATATCCGAGGGAGTTTCCGATAAATAGTATGACGGACAATTGCATGATTGAGCGTATCGCCCCAAATCCCAATGCGAACACGAGGGCCATCAAAACTGATCCGGCAATGGAGCCAACCCATTCACCGGCGGTGCCCCTCAACGTGAAGTACGCACCAACCCAACCAACGGCATATGCGAAGAAGGCGATCCCGTAGAGAAGATAAAACTTTGGCAGACGTCCCCATTTATTTTTCGGCCCAACCACCAGCGAGCCAAACACCGCACCTCCCAACAAGATGAAGAGAGCAGTCCAAACCAGGTAGGCGCCCCAAAGGCCGAGTTGCGTATACATCCACCTTTCAGCAAACGCGACCGTCGCGAACACGCAAAGGCTGACAAGACTAAAACCGATTCCGCCGGTCATGATTGACCGTTGCAGGGAAGGCACGTTTTTTGGTTGGTTTGTCATAAGCGTCTGATCCGAGTTGAAAAGTAATGTCGTTGGTCATCCGGAAGCATATTCGACAGGCCCGAAGGGCCGTTAGTCAATAGCCAGGTCCGTGAGGGCCTGGACCACAGGTCTGGATGGGATGTCTTAGGCGCGAAGCGCCGCCAGAAAGGCCAGCGCACGATCGAACTTGGATCTCGCGCTTGCTCTGCAATCAATTAGCAGCGGGTTCCCGCGGATGAACGCAGATCGAGCCAAAGACCGGACCACTCAACGCATTTGAATCAGCTCCTTTTCAAATCCGCGTTCGTCTGCGTGAATCCGCGGCTGGATCATGTCATGTCGAGGGACGCGCTTCCAAATTGCCTTCCGCGGATGTGCATGTTAGTTCGTGTAATTTCGTGGATCGTTCCATTGCGAGTAGGGCATTGACGATCCACCTAAAAAGACTAACTGACCAAAACCAGCCTGCGAGGAACCGAGGGGGACCAGTAGCACCGAGTACTTTGGGAAAGCCACACTCCCATCTCAGATCAAAGGCGAAAAAACTGAAAGCTGGGCCATCGGTCCAGGAAATCGATTGAGATCGCAAAGCTAGGGGCGCGAAATGCATCAACTAACGTTTGGAGCACGCGGAGCGATCCTATTAGCACCGTAACACCTCAGGCCTTGCGAGCGCCGAGTGGCCTTCGAGTTGCAGTCTATCCGCGAGAATTTCTAAGTGTGTATGGATTCTAGTCAAGATAGTTGGATCGCGGTCCATGGAGAGAGTGGGAATGACGAATATCAGTTCACGAGGCAGCGAGGATCGAGAGCCCACCAAGGAAGAGCTGCAACTGCAAATGGAGGACTCTCGCGAGCGACTCGCGCAAACAGTGGGCGAGATTAAAGAGACAGTGGAAGAGCAATACCTCGCTGCGAAAGAAACCATTACGGGCGTCCTGGATTATCGCGAGGAGTTTTCAAAAGAACCTTTGGTGTGGAGTCTGGGCGCGTTGTCAGCCGGATTTGCGCTCGGCTACACGATGGGTTATGCGCATAAGAAAACTAAAGGCAGCAAGAGGCAATCGGAAATTAGTGCTTTCGCCAATAGCCTTGTGGAGGAACTCTCGACAGTGGGCAACAACATGGTGATGCCCTCGATAAATGAAAAGGTTAAAAAGCTGTTTGGCTTCGACTTCTCTGATCTGTTAGATGAGATCGGAAGCGGTTCGAAGCCCAAGACTCGACGGCGGACAAAAACTGCCTCTAAGAAGAAACGAGCGACGGTCAAGAAGAGGAAAAAAGTCTGAATCAGTTTGTATTTCGCGAGACTACGAAATCTACTAACAAACACGGGAGGATCATATGGCGGCAAAGAAAACGAAAAAAGGATCAGGCGCTAAGAAGTCTGGGGGATCGAAGAAGGGCAGCAAGAAATCCACCAAAGCCTCGTCAAGAGGTCTCTTAAACCAGGCGAAGAAGGCGATTGGCAAAGTTGCGGTAGCTGCAGCTAAGGGGGCGGCGGTCGGCGCGTTGCAGGGCGCAGTCGAAGAAGGAAGTAACGTTAAAGGCGTACAGCAACTCAAGCGGGCCAGTAAAAAGACTTCAAAAGGCGTCGCCAAAAAAACTAGTAAGAAGAAATAAAACACCAGCCCGCGGTAGCGGCCGACAGCATAAAGCCCGGGGTGAAGCGAAGCGAACCCCGGGTACCGTGATTGAAAAGAACCCAGGGCTCGCGAAGCGGCCGATAGAGCGCGACTACGAAAACATCTTACGATTCGACTGTCGGCCGCCCTGCGGGCAATAATTTTCATCGATGGTTCCCGGGGTTTCGCTTCGCTTCACCCCGGGCTTTATGCTGTCGGCCGCTTCGCGGGCTGGGCTATATCACCCGTTCCGTATCGCCGACTGGTCTCTGGGTGGGCTGTCATCTGAAGTTCTGGATTAGCAGCAGCGCATTGATTCCCGTGTCACGCGTAATGGCCAGAGTGCGTCCCTCACGCGCCCGCTCCTAATTGAGAAACGATGCGGTAGTAGGAGAGACTCGAGCCGGAGGCGAGAGCTTCCATCGTGTGTTAGACAATTTCCGGGCGCTCTGGAGAACGCGTTCATCTTAGCCGCAAGGGCTGACGGCGCTAGGGTTGATTCGTGGGATTTCGTGTGATTCGCGGATCATTTGTTGTCATTCAAAAGATCGACGATCGAAGTGACACGAACCACACGAATTCGATCAATTGGCGAATCCAGGTTCGGATATTCTTGTTTTCGACAACGTTTTTAACCAGACGTTCCCTTAACCTTGAAGCGCGCGGAGCGATTTCATTAGCACCGCGGCTTCAGCCGGGTGATTCGAAAGCAAACTATGATGTTAAAAGAAATGATTGGAGATATTGATCACCGGGCTGAAGTCACGCTTCAACATGTCGCACAGACACGTCATGGTGCGCCCCAGGGCGACGGCCCTATCGCTGGAAATAGGGCTCGTGTATTATCACTGCCGCCGACTTTCGAGACACGTCTAAGAGGTACCCCCTTTCCCTATGAAGTATTCATTTCACTCTATCAACAGATTGCTGCTGGTTGTTTTGTTGCTGTCGTTAATGATCGCGTTAACGATGGCCTCAACGATAGTTTTTGCCGATCCACAGCCAACTCAAACCAAGCAACCGCAGTCGCGTCAACTGCAGCAAATCTCTTCAGTTGAAACCTGGCCCAGCAAGCCCAAGCGTTGGGCGCTGGTTATTGGCGTCGATAAATATGCGGACACGCAGATTACGACTCTGGGTGGCTCGTCTAACGATGCCAAGGCAATCGCCGATGCTTTGGTACGCTACGCTGGATTCCCATCCGATCAGGTGATGCTGCTCGCGTCGGATCAACCGGCAGAGCGACAGCCCACGCGCGGCAATATTTTAAGACGTCTCTCTAACCTGGCGTCGGTCGTCAGTCCCGATGGACTTTTGTTTGTCTCGTTTGCCGGCCACGGAATGGAACGCGGCGGCCAGGCGTTCCTGCTGCCGGCCGATGCGCAAGTCAGCAACGATGTCGATCTGCTGGAACAGACTGCCGTCAACGTCGCACAGATGAAAGATCGAATTCGCAAGACGGGCGTGGGCCAGGTCGTGCTGGTGATCGACGCATGCCGAAACGATCCTGTCGGGCGCAGCAACGAAGACAATAATCTGACACCCGCCTACGTGCGCGCGTTCAACTTTGATCTGCGTAATCGTGAAGTCACGGCTTTCGCCACGCTCTATGCAACCGCGGTGGGCCAACGCGCTTACGAGTATAAGGAGAAGCAGCAGGGCTACTTCACATGGGAGCTGGTCGAAGGTCTCAAGGGCGGCGCGGCAAACGAGCGCGGCGAAGTGACGCTCGCGGGCTTGCTCCGGTATGTGCAAGAGCGCGTGCCCAAACACGTGCTGGCTGATCTGGGGGCAGGGAAGGAGCAAAAACCCTTTGCCGAGATTGGCGGCTATCAGGCAGAGCAATTAGTCATTGCGGTAAGCGCAAAGGGCAACGCGACATCGAACACGACATCGACTGTCGGCCCGAATGACAATCAGCCGCCAGTGTCCAGGACAGACCCGGCGGCGTTTGAGTTGGCATATTGGGACGCGATCAAGAACAGCACCGATCCGAAAGATTTCAAATCCTATCTGGATAAATATCCAAACGGACACTTCGCCGAGCTCGCGCGCCGGCGCATCGCCGAGAAACCAGCCGAGAAACCCATCGTTGAGAGACCCGCCGCAACCAGAAGACTACTATTCAAAGATGATTTTGTGGGCTTGAGTGATGCCGAACCTCTGTTCGCGAAGCAATACAATGACTTCAAATCCGCAAATGGGGTGGGGCAATTAACTGGCAGGTTTGCGGGAATATTGCCGGTGATGTATCGGAATCTGGACCTCCGGGATTTCGTTGCGGAGTTTGATATTAGGAATCCAAATCCTGCCAAGTCGAGCGCCGGCCTTCTCTTCCGCCGCCAGATGGGTCAGGGCGGTGGCTTCTCCTCTTACTATGCGGTCGGACTAGGGTTTGTTACGCCCACGGCGACGTTGTTTTGTTTTAAGAATGGTAGCTGGCCGGTAGTCCAGGAGTTTCCACTTCACGACGTGGCCCAGACAGCTTCAGGGTTTCACCGCGTGCGTCTGGAGGTGGCGGGAGAAAAGCTTCGTTTATTTGTTGATGACAAGCTGGCGTTTGATTTCACGGATGACAATGTACCAGCGAGCGGCGGCTTCGGTCTGTTCATCACTTCCAACGTTGCTTCACCTTCAACTGTCCAGATAGCTAACCTGCGAATCTATGCAGTCGAGCCGTAGGCAGAGGGCAGAGGGCAGAAGTCAGAGGTCAGAGGTCAGAGGACAGAGGTCAGAAGTCAGACGCAGGGGCGCGCAGTTTAGAGTTCAAGCTTTAGCTGCGTGTTGGGTAAGACGCAACCTGAAGGTTGAACTCTAAACTGCGCGCCCCTGGGTCTGACTTCTGACCTCTGACTTCTGACTTCTGAGCGCTAGATCTTCCAACTCATCTCTGAGGTGCGATTTTGAAGATGCGGGCGCGCGTGACCATGGACCGGGCCTTATCCGGTTCCGTCGCATCAAGGAAATCTTCAGTTATTTGGTTGCGGTCCTTTTCTGAACGCCGGGCGCGATCGGCAGCAAATGCAGGCCCGATTCTGTCACCTGCTGCCATGGTTGCAGTGGCAATCCAGACGAAGTGTGTCCAATTGCCATCGGTTTTCACCTCTTCCGCAGCCAGACCATAGCCCAACACAACACCATCAGCGACAAGCTTGTCGAAGACGGGCTTATTGTACTTCTCCCAGGTGCGCCGGTAGTCAGCACCTTTTCCTGGTTTCACTTTTATGAAGTTATAGCGGGTGAAGGGCAGCACGCCGGCCGCAGGCGGTGGTCCAAAGCCGGCGACGATATCGCGCGTCAGCCAATCGCGTGTCTTAGTTCCATCAAACACCGCGCGGCTGAGTTCGGCTGTGGTCATCGCCCCTCGTGGTCTACCACGCCCCGGTTGAGCTTCTTCTCTAGCCAGCTGCGCCAGCCGCGCTTCCATGCCGTTGAGAACTTTTTCAACGCCGGCCCAGTTTGCCACGGTAAACCAGATTAGGTGGGTCGTGCCGCCAGGATAGCGCATGATCGGCGTCTCAACTCCCCAGGCCATAATGACGCCTTCCGCCATTAGCTTGTCGCGGACCGGCGCGCCGACAGTCCTGATTAAAGTATTCAGATCCTCTTCCTTGCCGGGGAAGACGGAGTAGTCGTAATAGAAAGTGAGTGGCCCGGGAGTCGGTGTTGGCTGCTGGGCCTGGAGATCCGTCGGGACGGCGCAGCAGAGTAAGAGAATAGTTAGGGAGACAAGAATCAGTTTACGCATATTTTCTCCTATAAGCCGGAATGAACGGCTCGGGTTAGTTGCTGGGAAAAACTGAGTTAGACATCTGGGCGACCGCTTGTGAATTGATCAGAACTGAAGTCAGACGCATAGATAAGAACGACTCCAGGAAAGGGCGTCTCCTTGGAGTGCGCCGGCCTGGCGGCGCTTTGGCCGGTCGCGGCCAGGCGCGACCCACGCTTCGTTTCAGGTTAGTTAACATCGGAGTCGACTCTGTCGCAAGGAGAAGCGGTGCCCGGCCGCCGCGGGCCAAAGCGGCGCCGGGCCGCCGCACTGCAAGGAGAGGCCTCTGCGCTGAAGCGTTTCCGCTAATAGTCGGCAGCCCTTCATCAATCCTCCAGTAGTTTCCCTTTGAAGAGACGCTGTCCCGCGAGGGAAGTGTAAAAGCCGTATATCGCCAGACTCGTAATGAAGACAAAAACAAATATCGTGCTCTTGGCGTACCAGCTGGAAAGATGAGCGGTGATAGGATTGCCGATACTCAGGTGGTGAAACAGCAGATAGGAGTACATCGCCAGCAATCCGAACCGGGCGATGGCTAGAGTCATCAGCGCCGCTACCAAAACGTCTCCGACCAACGGGAGTAGACTGCCGCTTACCGCACTGACCAGATCGGGCACGAGAATCAGTAACCAGAAACCTGCGATCGCCAACCGTTTTTTTCGGAACACCTTAACCAGGATTAAAAGTAAAAATGAAAAAAGCACTGTCCCAAAAACAGGTTCGGACAGCATGTGTAGGAAATGGACTGCTATACCGTCAACTCCGGAAAGCGGTTCGGTGCCGAACCTGTTGGCCTGCCAGGCAATCCCTAACCTCTGGTGAAGGAGAATTCTAGAATACTCGATGGAGGTCGCCGCCAGCCCTAACAGTCCACCAATGAGAATGTCGCGACCAACCAGCGGGTCGCGGAAATCGCCGGCGATCAGGCGGCTCCACGAAATCATTAATTCCGACCAACGCCTCCGAACAAACGGTTCGAGCCCGATGTAAAAGATCCACGTGACCGTGGCGAGGAAGAGCCCGAGACTGGTAGCTTGGAAAATAATCCACAGTTCGCCGCCCAGTTCTGGCACGTGGTTGCCATCAAAAAGTCGTGCGAGCGTTATTGCTGAGAAGACGAATACACCGAGCTTCAACGCGCCTTTGGTATCTCCTCGTCCGGCTTTCAAATTCAGACGCGTAACCACTAGTGCGGTTACTAGAATGCTAAAAAACACCACCGCAAGAAATATGTTGATTACATTGTTCGAAGTTGTCTGGCTCGGCTGGGTTTGTCGCGCCGGCCTGTCCCAGGGAAAAACTATATCGAAATAAACTGGTTTCCCGTGAAAGGCGGCCGCTTCGATCCGAACGGGAATATCGGGGTGGTCAACGTTTGGGCCGTCCCAGGCCTTTCTTTCGTCTGCAAAAAACGGCGGGGTCCATTGCGATTCAACCTCAGTATAACTGCCCTGCTCCAGTCCAGCTTCGGCAAAGAGCTTGGACCAGTCAGCCTTTATTTGCTGTGTTGCTTCCTCTTCAACCTGTGGTGGGACGGCTTGAAATTCAACCAAACGCCCACGCGCGTCCAGAATCACGCGAGTCATTCCTGAAATGTCGTTTGCCGGATCGAAAGCATTTACCTCGCCGAAGGCATTCGGGATCATATAGCGCGGGCTGGTGCGCTGCCAAAAATAAAGGCTTACCGGCTGGCCCGTTCGAATTTTTTCATAGCGGTCCGGTGCGGTGCTTTCCCGGTTGGCGTAGTTCAAATAGGAGGAGTCAAGATCGTAGCTGTATACCGTGTGCAACGCTGCAGAGGCATAACCGAGTCGATTAAGAATTTGTTTAGAGCGTTCCGCCATTACCTCAGGAG
>DASQKG010000235.1:0-7319 GCA_035630655.1 Pyrinomonadaceae bacterium | reverse complement strand
TAGAGAGGGCGAGATGGTATTTGGCGTCGCGCAGCGACGTTGGATCTGTATTCGTGTAACTCATTGTATTCGCTCCTTGAATGATGAGAGCTTAGCAGCCGCTCGGTTGAGACGATTACGAATCGTACGTCCTGTAACGTGACAGATCGTTGCGGCGGTTCTCTTTTCGGGGTTTTCTGATTCTACTTCGTATTCCAGGATATGACAGAGGACCACTGCCTGCTTCTCATCCGGAGGCAGCGAGCGTATTGCTTCTCTCAGTTGCTTGAGCACAAAGGTACTCTCTTGGGTTGCCGGTGTTTGAAAATGCTTTAAGAGGTCGTCATCGAAAGTGGATTCATTGTCTTCCGTGTCGGGCAAAGTGACGTTAGCTCGCTTGCGAAGTTTTTCTTCCCGCCTGACTATATCTATGCGAAAGACTCGAAAGGCCTGGTTGAAGTGAGCCTCAAAGAAATCCAGATGATCAGGGTTCGTACCTGTGCCGTCGGCTGCGAAAAGCTCGCTACACTAAGAACGGACGCTAGACAACCACGTCATGTCTACTCAATCGCGTTTTAGGCTATTACCCGGAAACGGGAGGCTTCGGTTGACTTTAACAATCGAAAGGGCACCAGCAAGTCGTTGCTGCGCGCCCTTTTTTCATTGCCGTGAAGATAACCCTAATGTTAACGAAGTGCTCGACGTGGAATCATTGGCTATCGGGTCGCGCCTCCCGTGCTGTATACAAGTTTAATTCCGAGGATAGGACTTTAATCCCGAGGATAGAACTTTAATTCCGACGGACATAAAAGTCCGCGACTTAGATGTGGCAGCACACCACAGTTAAGTCCGGCACATTCTTTCCGAGTCCGCAACTCTCTTTTCAAGTCCGTAACTTTCTTTTCGGTTATCAGTCACGATAACTTAAATCTGTACACCTCAGATCCGCATTGGCATGACGACGTATTTATAGTCGTAGTCGCCGCCTTCTGCTGGCCGGAGTTGTGCTTGTGAGTTTCCATCTTTGAATTCAAAGGCGACTGGGCCGTCGCCGATTACGTTGAGAAAATCCTGTAGATACTGGGCGTTGAAACCTATGTCTATTTCTTCGCCACTATAATCAGTCGAAATTGTTTCGTTCGCTTCGCCTTCTTCCGCGTTTTGAGAACTGATTACGAGTTGATTCGGTTCGAGGTGAAAACGAATAGCGTGTGAGCGTTCATCGGACATTAAAGCCACGCGCCTGATCGCCTGGTTCAACAACGCGCCGTCAAATTGAATCGACTTATCGTTGTTCTTCGGCATCACCATGTCGTAGTTAGGAAACTGGCCGTAGAGCATGCGAGAAATCAAAAGCCGTGGGCCAACTTCAAAGAAAATATGGTTGCCGTCCATGCCCAGACTTATTTCTCCATCGTAGCCGGCGGTCAGTTTTGTTAACTCAGCCAGCGTCTTGCGGGGAATCAGTGTATCGATTGAATCGCTGCCGTTCTTTGAAACTCCCTTTCGTTCCACGTAGGCCAGACGGTGTCCATCTGTCGTAACCATCCTGGCTCCGGCGTCGTCAAGAATAAACTTGGCGCCAGACAGCGTGTAACGCGACTCTTCCTGAGTGATCGCAAAGATTGTGCGGTCAATAAAAGTCTTAATAATGCTCGCTGATATCTTTGTAGGGGCGGATTTCGAGGACGGTACCTCAGGAAAGGCATCCCTGGCGACACCTACCATCTTGAATCGCGACTTATCACAGGTGACCGTTACCCAGTCGTTATCCTCTTTTCTGAAGGTCACCGGCGCATCAGGCAACAGCCTGGAGATGTCGAAAAGTTTCCTGGCTTGCACGCAGATTGAACCGGGCGTCGAAATATCTTCGGCGTCCATGTCGCATCGAATCGTCACATCGAGGTCCGTTCCGGTGAGCCGGATATTATTCTCGCCCACTGATTCGATCAGAATGTTCGAGAGAACCGGGATCGTGTTCTTTTTTTCCACGACACCCTGGACGTAACTAAGTTCTTTCTGAAGATTCTGTTTGCTTACGACGAATTGCATGTTCGACTCCTTACGTTTTGCGCCTTCACTCGAAGCCATAAATAAACTCCTCGTTACTTTTCTGTTACTAACTAAACCAAAGTCTGTTTATTTCTAGCAGTAGTAGTAGTGACTGTTGATTTGTGGAAAACCTGCTAAACCTCAATCGGATAAATAATATTCGGTGCTCACGGGCCAGTGGATCTAAGACTGAAAGAAATCCCGATCTGTCGATAACTCTTCTCGGAGGCAGTTATTCTATTCTTTAAACGGCCTAGTTCCAAACACCCTGTGGATATCAATTATTTCGACAACTTTCCTGATTTTTTGCATCAAGTCGGAAAGGAAATCCCGGTGGAAAACCGGTTTACTTTTGCAGAGACTCCGACATGTCGAGCAGAAGTCGATTAAGACTTGCATCGGATGAAGCCATCGACTGAATTTTTTCAACCGAATGAATCACGGTCGTGTGGTGCTTTCCGCCAAAGGCCCTGCCTATCTCGGGATAACTGTGCTTCGTTAGTTTCTTACAGAGATACATAGCCACTTGACGAGGGAAAGAAAACTGCCGCGCATTGCTCTTCGCCACTAATTGCTCAACGCTTATTTTATAGACTCCGGCTACAGTCCTTTGAATCTGTTCTATCGTGATGATGCCGGACTCTTCATCGCTGGCGATGTTTCTGATTGCGTCTCTAGCGAGATCTTTTGAGATGGGAATGCCGCGCAGCGACGAAATGGCCAGGAGCCGCACCAGCGAGCCTTCAAGCTCTCTCACGTTATTTTTGACGCGGCTGGCGATCAGCAGGGCGACGTCGTCAGGGATTACAAAGCCCATTGTCTCGGCTTTGCGCTTGAGAATGGCAACCTTGGTCTCCAGATCGGGAGGCTCGAGATCTGCAATCAATCCCCATTCAAAACGTGAATGTAATCTTTCCTCAAGCGTTGGAATCTCACGGGGCGGGCAGTCCGAACTAATCACGATCTGTTTCTGTTGCTCATAAAGAGCGTTGAATGTGTGGAAAAACTCCTCCTGCGTTCGCTCCTTACCAGCCATGAATTGGATGTCGTCGATGAGTAGCACGTCGACTGAGCGATACTTTTCTCGGAAGCTTTGCGTCTTGTCATAACGAATTGCGTTAATCAATTCGTTCATGAAGCGCTCTGAAGAAAGATACGAAAGACGCAGATGAGGATTTCGTTGCTTTATCGCGTGACCGCAAGCATGCATCAAGTGGGTCTTTCCTAAACCGACGCCGCCATACAGGTACAGCGGGTTATAGGTTTTACCGGGCGCTTCGGCGACTGCCAATGAAGCTGCATGTGCGAACTGGTTACATGAACCTACTACAAAACCATCAAACGTGTACTTTGAATTGAGCGACGGATCGAACGCAACTTGTCGCGCGGGAGCAAGAGCGGTGCCGGCAGCCGAGGAACTCGGAGGAGCCTGCGCTGAAACCACCGCGCTCAACTCGGTGTCAGAGGAAGACAAAGTTGCAGGGATTGACTGCTTAAAGGTTTCTTCTGGCAGCGCCCAGTCGACAGAGTAACCCGCAAGACTCAGTTCGCCGAAAGACTGATGGATCAAATGCGAATAGTTGACTGTGACCCAATCCCGTACCACCGGGTTCGGTGCTCTCAACCGAATTAAACGCTGGGAATTGTCGACGCCCTCAAACTTGATGGGGTTAAACCAGGTCTCAAAACTCTCATGTTGGAGCTTGCTTTTGATGGAAAGAAGAACATTGTCCCACAAATTATTTTGCACTAACCTTCACCGTTCCTTGACCATGTAATCAAAAAATGTCCCGACCCTCGTGCAGAGCGCGGGCGTGGTTTAAAGAAGAAACTAAAGTCGCTGTGTCTTGTCGTCTGGTGAGCCAGCGGGAAACAAAACCGAGCCGAATAATTTATTCACAGGGTTTTCCTCAGCTTTGTGGAAAACGCCACGGCCTTAAAGTAAAGCTTTAAGCTTATATATATCAACGAGTTACAAGCGCTGAGTCTGACCCGCGCCGGAGACTAACACACCGACCCGGCGGGCGCAAGAGACTGATACTGATAAAACAGCCAGCTGCCATGACGCATAAAAATTTCAAAAAGAAGAGCGGTAATAATTGGGGTCAGGAACATTACACGAGCGCTCTGTGCATCTGGATTTCAGGTCATCGTTTCGTAAGGTTGCCGCGCTAGTTGCCTTGAAAGAATTGGGTTACGGATCGAAACCCTCCGTTTCTTGACAGAAGAGTTGATGGCGGATAGTCTTACGGTTTCTTTTTTAGGGGAGAATCTTATCTGTATGGCGAAGCGAACTTTTCAACCTAATAATCGACGTCGCGCGAAGACGCACGGGTTTCGTGCGCGAATGGCATCAAAGGCCGGAAGACTTGTACTGAAGAGGCGGCGCGCTAAAGGCCGCCGGCGCCTCACGCCAGCACACTACTGATAGGCGGCGCTCGATGACCGCGTATCTGCGTAGCAGCCGCGATTTCCAAACGGTCTATCGGAAGGGCAAGCGTTACGACGGGGCTTTGATAACGGCGTTCGTCTTACCCAACAAGCTCTCTCACAACCGTTTCGGCATTACGGCGTCCCGGAAAGCGATTGGCAACGCAGTTCACAGGAATCGCGCCAGGCGACTGCTAAGAGAAACGTTTCGCCTTAAAGAGCCTTTATTAGTCGACTTGCTTGATAAATACGATTGGGTTCTTAACGCCAAGCGGAAGTTGCCGTCGTTGAAGTTGGCCGCGGCGTTTGAAGATTTTGAAAAAGTAGTATTGAGAGTGGCGCAGGAAGAAGGCAAAACCCAGAAATTTGGGTAATAGGTACGTGAAGTTTTTACTAACCGAATTTATCAGGTTCTATCAATCCGTCATTTCACCTTTTCTTCCACCCTCTTGCAGATTTTCTCCAACGTGTTCTGAATATGCCGCCCAGGCGATTGCCAAGTATGGCGCCTTGCGGGGAACCGCGCTCGGGATTCGCAGACTGCTGCGATGTCACCCGTTTAGCGCGGGCGGCTATGATCCAGTGAAGTAGTGAAGACTGAGGCGGAGCAGGGTTTCCCGCGGTTGAGGTAAATGCAACAAAAACGCTTAATTCTTGCTCTTTTAATTTCCACGGCAATCCTTTTCCTGTGGGGTTACCTAGCCCCGGTCCAGAAACCTCAGCCCGATCCAGCCACGACCGCGCAATCCACGCCCCAGCCAACGGCTACTGCGGGTAACCAGCCTTCTCCAACGCCAACTACAGCTGTAGCGCCTGCGCCAACTGTAAACAATGCGCCGCGTCGCACAGTCTCAATAAACACTCCACTCTACGCTGTAAAGTTGGACAGCCAGGGCGCCGAGGCGATTAGCTGGATCATTAAGAAAAACAAGGACAGCAATAGTGAAATCCACTCGGTTGGTGGGAACAAGAACAATCCGGTACCGCTTGAGCTCGTTTCGCCCGAAGGGCTGAAGAGGGAACCACGTGAAGTCCCGCTTCAATTGTTAACGGGTGACGCGGCGGTGGACCGACTGCTCACCTCAACCAGTTATTCGGTTGAGGGAATTGATGCCGGAACACCAGATGCTGAAATTAACCTGGCCGCAACCGAGAGCAGGCGAGTTACTTTCCGTTTCAATGAACCAAGCATGGGTTTGGACGTCGCCAAAACCATAGTGTTCAATGGTTATGACTACGCGGTCGATTTGGAGATAGCGGTTAGGCGTGGCGACCAAACGGTCCCAGCTAAGGTCAGGGTCGGACCGAGTATTGGTGATCAGGGCGTCAAGTATTACACGTTTTATTCAGTGGCTCCGGAGGCGGTGGTGTCCGTCGGCGGCCCTCCGACCGTAACCCGATATCCACCTCAATCTATAAATGGCGACACGACTTCTCCCGATCGAATGGCCCTCGGAGGGCCGGTAGACTGGGCTGGTGTGGGAGACACCTACTTTGCAATGGTTGCCGTCCCTTCCAGGCCAGTGGAGGGATTGGAGCTTCGCACCACGCAGTATGACTACTCAGCGAATGGAACCAAGGAGAGTCGCTTTCTGACTACGGCGTGGGTGCCGGTTCCCACGGACGGATCGCGCACTGTCCTTTATTCCGGCCCGAAAGATCACTTCATTCTGGAGGAAATTAACGGCAAGATCAGCCAGGCTGTGGGCCGGTCCGTTGACCTTGAGGGGCTTATCGACTACGGCTGGTTTAGCTGGATGTCCAAGCCGCTGGCTGTGCCAATTCTGAAGGCGATCAAGTGGCTAAAGCAGATGACCGGCAGCTACGGCGTCGCGATTATCCTGTTTACGATCGTCATCTATTCGCTGTTTTTCCCACTTAAGTGGCGCTCCTCAAAGGCCATGAAGAAGGCGCAGAAACTCGCGCCCAAGATGAAGGAGCTACAGGAGAAGATCAAAGGCATGAAGCAAAACGATCCGCGCTTGAAAGAGTTGCAGGTCGAACAGCTTCGCCTGATGAAGGAAGGGAATCCGCTAGGCGGCTGTCTTCCCTTACTTATCCAGATGCCCTTTTTATTCGCGCTCTACAGGGCTATTACGATTTCCCTGGATTTCCGACAGGCGACATTTCTTTGGTTGCCGGACCTTTCCGGAGGAGACCCCTATCATATTTTGGAGATCCTGATGGCGGGGACGATGATCGTCCTTCAGCTGATCACGCCGGCGCCGTCGGCGGATCCGCTTCAGAGAAAGATGATGGCCATAGGCATGCCCATCTTTATGTTGTATGTGCTTTGGGGCGCGCCTTCCGGATTATTGCTCTACTGGTTAGTTGGAAACATCGTTGGTTTTAGTCAGCAGTTCCTGATAAATAAACTTACGCAGTCGAGCGACGATTCTCCTCCGCCCGCTGAGCCGTCTAGCAAAGGAAGTCCGAAGAAAGGAATGGGCACACCGAAAGCAGCACGGGCTTAACTTTCAGGAGTCTGAACGATGATGCAAGAGAGTTGCTCTAACGCAGGTAGCTTCCTCGATTCGCTGTTTCAGCAGATGAAGCTGAATCTCAACGTCACTGTTACCGAATCCTCCACGGAGTGCCTGCTTGATTTCAGTGGGCCAGATTCCGGCTTGTTGCAGGCTGAGGGGGGCGAGCTCCTGCAGGCCTTGCAACACATTGTGACCCAGGCTTTTGGAAGAAGGCTCGATGAGGGCCAGCGACTCGTTTGCGATGTAGAAGGCTTTCGCGCCACCCGCGAAGCAGAGTTACGCAAGATGGCATTGCATGCGGCAGATCGCGTGCGCTCGAGTGGGGCGCCGTTTGTTTTCGGCGAAATGAACGCAAATGAGCGACGCATTATT
>DASQKG010000234.1:0-23366 GCA_035630655.1 Pyrinomonadaceae bacterium | reverse complement strand
GTACGAGAAATACACAGCGACCCTCAAGGGACTTAGTTGACAAGCAACTCCTTTGGCAGGTTGCGCCAAACATCCTCTTTGGTTTTGCCTAATTGAAAGGCATTACATAGTTCCGAATAGGCAAGCTGTATACCCTCATATGGTTTAGGTTTTTACATGTGCGATGTCTGGTCCATACAAGTGTTCTGAACCTCTGCGTTGTTAAGTTGGCACCTCATTTGCGACAAACCACCATATTGTTCGTCACCCAAGTAATCGCTGGTCTCCGGTGAAGGCGAAATAGGGAGAAAGAGAAAGGTTTACAACTATGCCACTGGAACACGTCGTCGACCGCCTGGCAACTTTCGAATCACAGGATTTGCCGGTTGTGAGTCTTTATCTCAATGCTCAAGCCGACGAGCATGGAAAACACAATTACGATGTCTTTGTGCGCAAGGAACTTTCTGAGCGGGCGAAGACCTTCGCAGCAGACACACCGCAAAGGGCAAGCATCGACGCGGATGTGGTTAAAATAACCAGATACCTCGAACAGAATATCGAACCTTCCACTCAAGGCATCGCAATCTTCGCGTGCTCGGGAGTGAACGGTTTTTTTGAGACGCTTCAACTCGAGGCGCCCATTGAAAACAATCGCGTTTTTGTTTATGAACGGCCACACCTGTATCCGCTGGCCCGTTTGCTCGATCAATATCCGCGTTACGCGGTTGTGCTTGCCGATACTAATGCGGCCAGGATCTTTGTGTTCGCGCTTGGCAAAGCGTCCAGGCGAACAGAGTTAGAAAATGTGAAGACTAAACGTACTCAAGTCGGCGGCTGGTCACAAATGCGCTATCAGCGGCATACCGAGAATTATCATCTTCACCATGCGAAGGAAGTGATTGACAATATCGAACGCCTGGTACGCGACGAGCGAATCGAGCACGTGATACTGGCAGGCGATAAGGAAACAATCATTCCACTTCTGCGCGAGCAAATGTCCAAGGAACTGTCGGAAAAGGTCATCGATGTATTGAGCCTTGGAATTGATACTCCCGAGCAAGAACTGCTTGAGGAATCACTGAATGCTTATCGCAGGCACAACTCTCTAAGTGACATGGAAAAAGTTGAGCACTTGATCGGCGAATATCGAAGAGATGGCTTGGCCGTCGCTGGTGTGGTGCAGACTCTGGCAGCGCTTTCTAACGGGCAGGTTGAGGAGTTGCTGATTGCTTCCGCGGCAGACACTCTTCAGTTTGATAAATCCGAGGTTGAGAAAGTCTTAAGTCTCTATGGTGGCCCTGGCGAGTCACCGCCCACGCTGGATCATCGCAGAGTTGCAGATGAACTGGTGAGACGGGCCACACAATTGTCAGCCGCCCGGATAACCTTTATCGAGGATGACAACGCGCTTAAGAATGTGGGTGGCGTAGGCGCGCTGCTGCGATATCGCATTTCGGCGGAAAACGCAGCGCCTTATGAGCAGGGCGACGCTGTATCGAAAACCGAAGCTCTGGTTGAGCTGGATACCGGTAAGGAGGGAGACAACAATGTCGGACAAGGATCGACAAAAGAAAGATCACAGGCGCAAGGACAAGGATAACAAGGCGATGAGAGAGCGAGGCAATCCTCGTAAGCAGCAGGCTGCTCCGCGTCACCAGGCAAAAGACGAGTCCAATCTGACCGACTCAGAGCCAGGTCCCGATTGCACTAGGACGGGTCGGCCTTTAATCTCAGGAGGAAGGAATACCTAAGTAAGGACCACAGCAACTTAACCAGCCGCCGGCGAAGGTATTTAGAACAAACCAATTCGGTTGGAAGGAAAAAGGTATGCCGAAAGATCCGAAGAGAAACCTCCAGCGTTACCAGGTCCAGGGTGGACATCTAAATGAGTTTGAGTTTCAGAAGAGTCAGGGCAAGCTGGCTGAGGAGTCTGATCTGCCATTCGCCGATCAAACGGGCCAAGCTGGTCTGAGTCAAATGGACCACGTTGCGGCGGTGACGGCCGACGCGCGTCAGAAAGTACAAAGGCGAAAAAGAAAGGGGACCGCGAAGGCTGGCGGAGTTCGCAAGGTTGCCTCTGGCAAAAAGTCCGCAAAAAAAGGAACCAGGAAATCAGCCAGCAAGACGCCGGCAAAGTCTGGAACGAAAAAACTGATGAAAGGCGCGAGCAGGAAAAAGTCAGCTAAGAAAGTTGCTAAATCATCAAAGAAAACAACGAAACAGAAGTCAACGACGAAACGAAAATAAACCGAATTTGGGAACTGATGCAGTTTCGCTGATCAACTACACAACCCAGCGCGGTAGCGCGGGATGCCATAGGCAGCAACATTATGAAGGCCTAACTGTGTATGTTAAGTAGCCCGAAGCATCCCGCGCTACCGCGCTGTGTTCTGTAAAGGGTTCCCGAATCAAACTAGACTGACAGCGCCTTGGAAATCTCGCCGGTGATAAGCACCAGCAGGTAGAAGCTGACGACAGCGGCCCCTACCGCCAATCCAATCAACAGAAGAATGATCAAGCCTACGAATAGCCAGTCGCCGACCGTGCCTTCTCCCGCTTCTTCGGCTGAAACAGTTGCACGTTTGCTCAGCAGGTCGACGTTTTGCTGATTAGATTTCCACCAGGCGTCAAACAAATCTCCCACGATCGGTAATGAGCCCACCACGTAGTCAATACCAAGGTTCATTCCCATGCGCAGCAGAGTAACTTTAGGCACGCCGTAACGGACGGCGGAGACAAGAATATAGAAAGAAACAAGCGAAGTAGCCGTATCGCCGAAGCCAGGAATAAGTCCCACCAACGCGTCAAGTCCCACCCGCCAGCCAATCACCGGCAAGCGAATGAAGTCGTCCATCAGCCAACTCAGCCGGTCAAGACTTTCGTCGATTTTGACCTGACGTTCTGTGACAACTACTGTTTCGCGTTTGTAAGGTTGCATCTATGTAGGTCAGACATTCCTGTCTGTCGGACGTGGGCTAACAAGCCTGTGCAGGTTCAACATTCCTCTCAATAATCTATGACAGACAGGATGTCTGTCCTACTTGTCCTACCTAATCCTGGTCATTTGTTGCCAAAAGAATTTTCCTACACGCGCGAATGCGCCGAGCGCGTTTCGATCGCCGCGTCGCTGATTAGCTTTCGAAGGCAGTCCCAACGACGTGGCCAGCTCTGCATCAGGCTTCGCGATGTCTTCGTCGCCGCGCCTGCTTGCCAACCATCGATTAATTGTTCGGGCCACGGCCCGTTTTTGTTCAAGTGGAGCTTCGGCGATCAACTCATCGCGCAGGTCTTCGAGCGATGCGATCTTCAGCAAGTGGGTTTGATAATAGCGCCGAAGAGCAGCGATTAGTTTTTCCGGCCCAAGCTGTCGCCCCAGGTGAACCAACATCAAGGCGCCCTTGGTTGTGACCAGCGCCGCATACTGAAAACTGTTTTTATAATCGCGCGACGGCCGATTGGCATTCATGTCGTCGCCGCCAAAGGTCCGGTATAAACGATATACGCCTTGAAGTTGGTCTTGCTGGATAGCGGCCGCTTTCTGTTCGCCGTAGCGTTCCTTGAAATATGTGAGTGCGGACCAACTGGACATCGCTTCGTCCAGGACCGGTTCGCGCGCAGGATCGTTGCCGACCGCTGCCCCCCACCATTGATGCGCGACCAGATGGGCCACGCTCCATTCAAGACTTTCCTCGACCGACGGCCGTTGTTCACGAATGATTTCCGGAAGATTGCGCATCGCCGGTGAATCAAAATCTACGTAGTAAGCGCTGGCGATTACGTTGAGACCGGAAAACTCGGTGCTGCCAAGACCCGCTACCAGCGGCGCCTCAACCATGTTGATTGTTTTGAAAGGCAACGGACCAAACTTCGCCTGGAAGATCTTTAAAGCATCTTCCGCCATAACCAGCACGCGTTTGCCGACTCGTTCGTGCTCCGGAAGGTAAATGGATCGCAAGGTGATCTCGCCAACCTGAGTCTGCTCGGAACGCAGGCTGCGCCCGGCGACAACGGCAAAGTCGCGCAGTGCTGGTGACGAAAAAACTTTTGCCGCTGAGTTCTCCGGTTGATTCACGACTTCCGGCGCAGAAGTGAAGACCAAGACGCCCGGGGCTGCTTCTATTTTGACCTCGTAATCGGCCACCTCATTAAACACCACATCGCCCACGCTGGGCTCGAGTTTGCGCGACCACTCGCCACCATGGTTTACCGCCAGCATCGGATAGAAAGTGCCCAGCATCATGACCCCACGACACCGAAAATTCAGGTCTCGCGGCCGGCGTGTTTCGCGCTCGCCTCTGAGCGCGGCGCTAACCTGCTTTACAACATGCGTAGTCAGCCCTGTTTCTTCCGCATCAACTTCCGGTACGTTTCCTTTAAAGCCGATCACAACTTCGGTCGAGGCGCCGGAACTGACTGGTTCCGGAAGAGTGATTCGCAAATTAGTTCCGTGGTCATCTATCGAGTACGAAAGCGGAGCACCGTTTGCGAGAGAGCGCACGTCGGTGATTTGAATGCGCGGTTCTTCCATTTCCGCGGCCACAGAGTTGGCCGGAGTAGCCGGCGCGTCCGGACGAAGGTTTGAATACAGGTGAAAGTAGAGCGTAGAGGTGGGACGATCGCTGCGATTGGTCCATCGCACTTGCTCACTGCCTGAGTAAGAGAGTGCCTCGAAGTCTATTTTTAATTGAATTCGATAACGCGGAATGGATTCTGGTGTTGCTTCCTGGGATTGCTGCGATTGAGAAAATGCCGGTGTGACAAATAAGAGGCACGATAAACAAAATGATGCCCACTTGAAGCCATTCTCCAGTCTGAACTTGCTCGCTCGTAGCTTCGGCAGGTTAATGTTTTTCATCCTAGAACTATCGCCATCACCTTCTTCGCATGGGCGCCGAGGTGCTTCCTTCTTGAATAACGATAGAACGAACCACGTCGCCGCGTACAATTCCATCAACCACTTTCATTCCGTCGATAACATTCCCGAAAACTGTATAGCCGCCGTCAAGATGTGGCTGTGGTGAATGCGTGACAAACCATTGCGAGCCACCAGTGTCCTTGCCGGAAAGGGCCATGCCCACCGCGCCGCGTTCGTAAGGAATTTCGTTTAATTCGCAGCGAATCTGATAACCCGGCCCGCCGTTTCCATCTCCGCGAGGATCACCATCCTGGATTACGAAATTCGGCACCACGCGATGCACCGTGATGCCGCTAAAATAGCCGCGCTTCGCAAGCCGAATGAAGTTGTCGACGGTGAGGGGAGCTTCCTCCGCAAGGAAGCGGATGGTGAAAGTTCCGTTTGTCGTAGAGACCACAGCATTAACAGTTTTACCAATTCTCGAAACGGCCCGCTGGTAGTCGACCAGCGTGTTTAGTGTTTTCACCGTGCCGATGCGTGAAGAAAAATCACCGACACCATTCGCTTTCAAAAGGGCGACAGCGCGACGACTGATTAAATGGTCCTGGGAATTGAGTACCGTCTTGATTGCTTCATTAGCCTGATTACTCTTTTGTTTGGCTAGCGCGTCGAGAATTGAAAGAGCCGCATCGTTGAGGTCTTTGTCCCGGAGTGCGGCAGGTAAGGCTTCAATCAGCCCTCGTGCGTTTGCTTCATCTGGTGGAAGTTCTCCGAGTAGATCTGCGGCAGTGCCGCGAATTATTGCATCCGATTCTTTGAGATGTTTTCTCAGCACCTCAGCCAAATCTTTCGGTTTATGAGCGGCGAAAGCCCTCAAGACGTCGGGTATCGCATATTCCGAATGAACGGCTACAAGAGTGTTTATATTGATGCCCGAGTTCCGATAGTCGAGCATTCCCCGAAGGAGATCTTCAGCCTGTATGCGAGCAGCTTTATTCTCGCGAACGGAGTCGGGCGCCGTCGCGATCTCACCAAGGCCCTGTGCGAAACCTGATGCCGCGCGCCAATCAAGAAACAGCAGCTCTTGCGCTTTATACCTGGTAACCGGTCCGGCGCCGAGTTGATCCAGGTACGCGCGGGGATAGATTCTGGCCAATGCGATTTCCAGTTCGGTAGCGCCCGTGCCTATAACAGGGCGAAGCTCTGTAAGCCACTTGATGGCTCTTTCATCATCGGTGTGTTGCCTGAGCCGAGCGATGGTGGTGACGATCTCGAGCAATTCGTTGACCTCAGCCGGAGGTCCTGGCAGCGTAGTTCTGTCTTTCGTTTGCTTCGCACCTACTGATAGACCGGAGCCTCGGTCCATAAGAGGCTGGGTGGCTCGCCCATCCTTAAGGCTTGCAAGTGCACGTATCGCGCTAACCCGCACGCGTGAGTCGGTATCGCTTAAGGCTCGATCCAGTAGCCTCTCAAAGGAGTCTTTGTCTTCAGTAGCGCCGAGCACACGAGCTGCATTCGCACGAACTACTGGATCGGGATCGCCAATCACTAATTTGCGCAGTTGAGAATTACCGTCGTTCAAACGAAGCCGGGCCAGCGTGTTGCCGGCGTCGGCGCGGATTCGCGGATCCGTAAACGTCAGGAATTGCGCAATGGTCGGACCTGAATTCGCAGGCTTCGCACGCAAAGCGGCGGTCAATCCCAGCAAGACCGTCATTCTGTTTAACCCCGAAGGCTGCTGCGCCTCCTGTTTTAGTGCGTCAAGAATGGCGTTGCGGATTTCCTGCGCTGACGCTTCCTGTTCTTTTGGAACGGCGGCAGCGATCTTGCCCAGCGCTTCAAGAGTTCGTGCCCGCAGGCCCTCGTCTTTTGTTGCTTTCAAAGTAGCCATTAGCGCATTTGCCCCGGAAAGGGATTCAACTTCGCCGAGAGCAAAAGCAGCCATTGCCCGCACGTCCGCGTCCTCATCCTGCTGGAGTAGCGCCGCCAGGTCCTTGACCGCCCTATCATCGCCGATTCGTCCGGCTGCGAGCGCGGCGCGACGGCGTACTGAAGAGTCTAGATGGGAAAACAACCTCTGAAGGTCATTGCCCCAGCGGCGTTCATCTTCCGCCCGAACAATCTGCACCATGATGGTCTTACTTATTTGCGTTGATCGCGTGGCTGGTGTTTGGAGGCGCGTTTGGAACAACGCGTTACTCGGGGATTGCTGGGGCAGTAGCCCGGTTGGGATACTGCCCTGGGCGGATATGAACAGTGATATAGCGAGCGCGCCAACAGCCAATGGGATGCTCAAGTTAACTCGGTGGCAGGCTTTCGGCATCAGCGGATAAAAGCGTTTTTAGTAGTACAAGTCTTTTCAGGGGAGTTGCAATATATGTATCAGGGAGGCGAGTAAGGAATGTCAAGGTGACATCGTGTTCAGCACCTGAAAAACAAAAAGCGCCTCACCCTGCTGCGAGGATGAGGCGCTTTTCAAACAGTCATCTAAACCGTTTAGCTGGCCACGGCTGAGATGCTTGAGACGTTCGATGATTTTTCGTCAGCAACGCCGGAGTGACTATCGTTTTTTGACGAGGCGACCGCGTCCTGAGGTTGAAGGTCGCGGCCAGTACCCTTCGTTTTGCCTGTAGCGGCGCTCATCATCTTGATCATCTTACATGTGCCTTCGAAGAGCGCGCCTGGCTCAATCACAAGCGAGGCGGTCTGAATATTTCCGTTCAGCTTAGCCGCGCGCCCGAGTTCCAGACGTTGAGTTGCAATCACATCGCCATTAACTTCGCCGTGAATCGTGGCAATGGCGACCTCAATATTGGCATCCACTTTACCGTTTGCGCCGACGATCAGAGTTCCCGTGCTCGAAGTTATTCGACCCGACAGATGTCCGTCAACTCGCATTAACGCTTTAAAGTTCGCTTCACCGGTGACAACTGTGCCGCTGCCGACAAACCCACTTAGATTGCCTTCTTTAATTTCTCGTGCAAGCGTTTCACTTTCCGTCATTGCTTTTGGCGATGACGACGCGTTATCCGTTTGCGTTTGGGGTTTGGTTTCCGGCACGCTCTGAGGGGTATAAGGTCTGGGGGAAGCATAAGGGGACGCTTCCTGTCGTTCTGGTTGAGATTCGGGTTCCATTGAATCTTTCGGGTTCTTTCCTATCCTTAGCATTAGTAACCTCCGTAGTTTGGGGGGCCGCGGGAATAGTCGCCGATGCCATCGGGACGGGAAAAGCGAACGCGCGGCTTGTGTTAGTGGATTGCCAGCTGGTGACTGTTCAGATCAAACGCAACGGCTGGGGGGACATAATAGACAAACGCACCTTTCAATGTCTAGGTTTGCAACCAAAATGCAATGTCGCATTCCAAGAGAGTATTCAGAACCGAGCGCGACGCCGACGCGTCGGGGTTCTGTAAGTTAATGAAAGAGTCTTCCTCGCCAAACCCTCTTAAAGCTAACCTTGCGGCTTGAGCGAACGGGCGTCTCCTCATTTTTCAATTGGCTGTCCAGGGTCATTTGGTTCTCGACGAAGCTCTCCTCGGTTGTTTTATCTTCCAGGAGACACTTCGGGTTTTCTAAATGACACTTGCCTTCGATGATTGCTCCCCCTTGAATTATCAGCGCGGGCGTATCAATTTCCCCAATTATCACCGCGTGATTCTCGACGATCACGCTGTCAGTCGCCGTGATCTTTCCCTTAAAAACCCCTCTGATCACAGCAACCGTGACAGTGACGTCGCCCTGCAGCATGCCGTGCTCAGCCACCACCAGCGTGCCGGGAATCTCCAACTTGTCTGCCAAATGGTCATCAAAACTGCCGCCGCTTCCGTAGTCCAATTCAGAACCATTGAGCACAACACCTGGAGTTCGTTCTTCAGGCTCTCGATTGCGGAATGTTTCAAGGGCTTGAACCCACTGATCGAACTGCGCACCGGGATCGAATCCGGAATCCGCAGCGGGTTGTGCTTGAGCGACGTCGACTGGCTGAACGTCAACGCCGGCCGTCATCTGTTTTGTGGCTGCAGAACTAACCATCAAGCGGAACACCCTGTCCGACCGCACTTGATTAATGATTCCAAACCACCGTCGAAGAAAACACGACTTTTGGCAGATTAGAGCGCATCCAGGCGTTGGATACCTTTAGGCGTAAGCAAAAGTCGGCTCTCCGTTAGTAGTCGCTAAATTTCTGGGGACACACTTTTATTGAATCGGAATAAACTTTTGGCCCTACGAGGCGGGACTAAATCTAATCCAAGGGCGAAACTCAATGGAGAGCCGCACGGTATCACAATCCAGACATCTTCTACAAGCGTCTGGGAGTTAACTTAACGATCCGCAAACTAATAGTGTGTGTTACATCAGTTTTGGATCGCAAGCACCAACTTAATTGACCTTTGCATGAATAGGGACTAACGTAACAGTCGTCATGCGCAGAATAGTTGGGCCCACCAGAATTTTCGGTATCTTAGTACTCGCGCTGTCTTTGCACGCGGTTTGGCCTGCGTCTGATTACAACTCACGGTTAGAACTTTTCAACCCCAGCATAGCTCCCGCAGACATTCAGCGTTCGAATCCCGTAAGGCGAACGATTCGGGTGCCCTATGCCCGTCCTGAGCCGTCTGAAACAGGGCCCAGTGGGTCACGCGCTCAAGTCCGCCAACCACAGATCGTCCACGCCGCAATTCCTATCTATCAGAAGCTGTTGCCGGCGGCGGATAATTCCCAAATCGCCGAAGGTTGCTACGCGTCCAGTCTCTACTCGTCGTGTTCAGTACCCCGTGCCTCCGGCCGTGGACCGCCTCAATTAATCGCTTAACTCCTGCGACAAATTCATCGAGCTCCGGGAAGGTCGGGACGTTTGCGGCTATCCGTGCGGGCTTGTCATTATTCATCCGTTTTGAAGTTGAGGAGAAATTTATATGCGAAGATTCAATCAGATCAGACGAGCGATCCTAATTGCAGGCATCGGTTTAATGTTCGGAATCGGGGGCACCGGGTTTAGTACTGCGGCGCAGGCGCGACAGCCGACCGCTGGAGCTAACCTGGACCACGCGATGCCGCTAGTTAACGTTTACTATTTAGGAGTTCAGCAGCCAGAGTCGCCGCCACGCAAGATCGAGGGCGATTGGGAAGGCACCTTAGATGCGGGCGCAATGAAGCTGAGGTTGATCGTACACGTTGTCAGAAAAGACGGTGCCCTCAGCGCTACTCTGGACACGCCGGATCAAGGACACACGGGTCTCCCGATAGATACGATCACACTGTCCGCAGCAGCTGTTCGTTTTGAAATGAAATCGTTGGGAGGCCTCTACGAAGGTCAACTCACAAAAGACGATTCCGAAATCGACGGGAAATGGAGTCAGGGAGGGCAGACATTTCCGCTACTCCTGAAGCGTTCCGGGGCAGTGTCTAAAGAAACGGAGGAGAATCCGTTGACACTACAAAAGGTAGACGCAGGTGGCCATGGTCTTAATCTGCTTGTAGGCGGCAAGCGCGGGGAAGCAACGCCGGCTGTCATACTTGAAGGAGGGTTCGGAACCGGCATCGCTTCATGGTCCGCTATTCAGCGCGACATTGCAAAGTTCACCCAGGTTGTTTCGTATGATCGCGCGGGCCTGGGGCAATCTGACCCTGGTCCAAAGCCTCGTGACGCGAAAAAAATCGCAAATGAGCTTCACTCGGCTCTCCAGAAAGCAGGCGTTAAACCGCCTTACGTACTGGTTGGACATTCATTTGGTGGTCCGTTTGTGCGTGTTTATGCCGACATGTACCCGAACGAGGTTGTAGGCCTTGTACTTGTCGACCCGTCTCAGGAAGCTTTTCATTTGTGGACGAAAACTAATCCGCCGCCAGGATTCAAAGAAGAGGTAGCGAAGATAGCGCAGGCGCCTGCCGGTGTGCGTGACGAATATGCCGCTATTGATGCGACTTACGAACAGGCACGAGCGGCGAGGATACCTGCCGGTATTCCCGTAACGTTAATATCCGCGGGGCAAGATGACAGCATGCCCGCCGAAACGAGGAAAGTCTGGACGGAGAAACACAAGGAATGGATACAGAAGGTGCCGGGTGGCAAACTCATCATCGCGGAAAAGAGCGGCCACTTTGTTCAGGCACAAGAACCGGTGCTAGTGGTAGAGGCGATCAGACAGGCGCTCGAACAAGCACGAAGCCGAAAACCGGCGGTGCCATAAACCGCAGATCACAGATTGCGGGGCGACCCTTCGTGGGCGCCCCGTTTTCCGTGGGCGCTTTGACCGAAGCACATAGGATCCACGAATCACACGAAAAGTTTAGTGGGTTGTGGTGTAATTTCGTGGATCGTATCTGCCCTGTGCCGGATGCTAGAATATCTATAAAGAACAGTGGGCGATGAAGTCAGTACCATCTCGCGGTAGCAGGTGGTTTCTTAGGGAAGGTATGCCAAATGGCGGCGGAGAACAAACTTAAAACCAAACTACTTCGTGCCATGGGAAACGCGATCGAAGACTTCGGCATGATCGAAGACGGGGATCGCATAATGGTTTGCCTTTCGGGCGGTAAGGACAGCCACACGATGCTGGAATTGCTGCTCGACCTTCAAAAACGCGCGCCGGTTCATTTTGATCTATTAGCAGTAAACCTCGATCAGAAACAGCCCGGTTTTCCTGCTGACGTTTTGCCGAATTACCTGGAGAGGCGCGGCGTTGCGTATCGCATCGTTGAAAGCGACACCTATTCAATCGTCAAGCGTCTGGTGCCCGAGGGAAAAACGTATTGTTCCGTTTGCTCACGTCTGAGACGTGGAATTCTCTACAACGTCGCGGTAGAGGAGCGCTGTAACAAAATAGCGCTGGGTCATCATGCCGACGATATCATCACGACCTTCCTGTTGAATCTATTCTTTGTCGGTTCGCTAAAAGCGATGCCGCCTGTCCTTCGCTCAAACGATGGTCGTAACACCGTGATCAGGCCGCTCGCCTATTGCCGTGAGTCGGACATCACGGCGTTTGCCGAGCCGCAGAACTTTCCTATCATTCCGTGCGATCTATGCGGCTCGCAGCCAAACATGAAACGCGCGCGCATTAAGCGGCTAATCGGCGAGCTTGAACAAGAGATCCCCAATGTTAGAAGTTCGATGCTGACAGCGCTGGGCAATGCCATTCCGTCGCATCTCCTGGACCATAAGCTTTTCGATTTTAAACAACTGAAGGCGGCGACGGGTGATGTGGAAGCAGAGCTTGATCTCGCCGTCGGACGTTAGAAGATCACCATGCCAAAGGCAGCCGCAAAACGAGAACTCGATTTCAGCGAGTTTCCTCCCGGCTCTGTTACTGAGTATTCCACGCTCGTCTGCCTTGCCTGTACGTTCGACATTTTTACAAAGCAACTCGGTCTGGCTCCCCGCACCGCATATTCTGAAATCAAAAAATATGCGCCCACAATCGCCGAGCTGACAGCACCGAAAGCCGCGCGCCCGTTTTTTGACTCCGAGGAGAAACACCCACATTGCCCGTATTGCGACGCCGTGAAGCGTTGGCATGCGCGCCTGGACACCTATTGTATCGAAGGCGGAAAGTCGACTGACGGACTACGCCGCGGTCTGGTAAAAAAGCTGCCCCAGAAAGAGGGGCAGTTTCAAATCATAGAAACCAAGTCGGACAAACGAACCATCTTCTTTGACTGGCTCGACACGCTCGACCGTCACCTCGACCTGGATGACAATGCGTGGTTGATTGAAACCACTCGAGCTTATCTGGCGCGTCTGGAACCAAAGACTGATTGGAGCGAAGTGTTTGCGGACCTCCGTGCTGTCCGGCGTTCGCAGCGCCTCAAAGAAGGATGGGAAAAGGACGGCTCGCGGCTGTTTCTCTCATCGCCGATCTACCATGAGGTTTTGATCGTCCAATACCTGGTAAGCCGATCACACGTTCACGGCGGTCGCACGTTTGAAGGCCGTCTGACTTTGCAGGACCTGATTAGGCGTTTGCGTTACAGCGGCTATCTCGACGCGAAGGAGATTGCGCAGGGTGATCAGTTTGAGATTCTGGAGCAGCTGATTGAGAAACTCTCAGGCGGCACAGGAAATACTAAGCTCTATCACATCGTCGACCGGCGCGATTTTCTGGAGAAGTTGAAGTCTGTATATGCGCGTTACGCGACGTAGTAGGACAGACATTCCTGTCTGTCGTACGTTCTGAAGAAGCCAGTTTGGTTCATCTCACCCCAAGCCAGACATCTTGCTAAACCGAAATCTGTGCATCGCGGCGCTGACCCTTGATCAAGGGCCCGTTCTCGTTATGGCCCAACCTGGTTAAAGGATGTTCGTTTAGCCAAGATCGTAGACGACTCTCTCAATCACGCTGAGCAACAATTACAATTCTACCGGCTCAGTGCTTATGCAGTAATGTCGAACCACGTTCATATCGTCAAAGCTCGGCTATGCAGTAGACCGGAAGAATGGCCCTGGTCAAGCGCAGCCAAAAAGTAGGACATTCCTGACTGTCTGACTCACGAAATAGCAGGTTGGAGATTATGGAGAACTTCCGTCAGCCCTCTTTGGCAGGACCGACAGACAGGAATGTCTGTCCCACTTACCAGCACTTCACGGCCGGATCCCTTCGATAGCGATGACTGATCGGCCGTCGCCTGCCGATCCCAATCGCATTCCTCGAAATGATCAAAGTCGGCGGCAACTGGCGGCGCTTGAATTCGTTGGCTGGCGACTCGACGCGGTTCAGTATGTCGTAGACCATGTTCGAATCATTTCCCGCGGCGACAATCTCATCAGGCGTCGCCCTTTGCTCAAAATACATTCGCAGGATCGGATCTAGCTTGTCGTACGGCGGCAGCGACTGATCGTCAAACTGTCCGGGCGCCAGCTCGGCCGACGGCCGCTTGGTAACGATCTGTTCCGGAATAATCTCGCTGTCCTTATTCAGATGCCGGGCGAGAGCGTAGACCTCCGTCTTCAAAACGTCGCCAATTACTGCGAGGCCTCCGTTGGTGTCGCCGTAAAGCGTGCAATAACCGAGCGCAAGTTCCGACTTGTTTCCGGTCGAAAGCAACAGACGTCCCTCGTTATTGGAGATGGTCATGAGAATGTTTCCGCGCAGCCGCGATTGCAGGTTTTCGGCGGCATGCGAACCACCCCCAGCAGAAGGCGGGGGAATCTGAAGTTGCTTCAGCAAAACTTCGTATGCGTCAGTGATTGGACGTTCGATGATCTTCATGCCCAGGCGCTTGGCGAGATCCACAGAGTCGTCGATGCTCGAGCGAGAAGAGAAAGGCGAAGGCATCATCACCGCCAGAACATTCGAACCGCCTAAAGCTTCGCATGCGAGCGCCGCCACCACGGCGGAGTCGATGCCGCCTGACAACCCTAATACCGCGGTAGTAAATCTGTTCTTTCGCGCATAGTCGTGAATGCCCAGAACCAGGGCGCTGCGGACGGTTTCAATGTCGTCACCCGGCAGGCAGCGTTCATCAGCAACGCCGCAATCAAGATCAACCGTGCCAAAGAATTCTTCGAAGGGCGGGGCTTGCAGAACTATCTTTCCCAGACAGTCAGAAACAATGCTGGCGCCGTCGAAGATAACTCCGTCGTTGCCGCCGATAAGATTTACGAAGACGATCGGAATGTTGGCCATCTTCGCGCGATGTGAAACCATTGCGCACCGTTGGCCCATCTTTCCTTTGTTGAATGGCGAGGCGTTAATCGAAATGAGGAGTTCCGAGCCCATGGCTATTAGCTCATCCGCAGGGTCGTGGCCATAGAGCCGTTCCTTCCAGAATGTTTTGTCGTTCCAGAAATCTTCGCAAACCGCGACGCCCATTTTGCAGTCGCCCACGGTAAACAATCGACGCTCACGGGCTGGCTCGAAATATCGTGGGTCGTCAAAGACATCATATTCCGGCAGCAGAGTCTTGTCGGCAAAACCGATTAATTTGCGATCGCGAATGATGGCGGCGGAGTTGAAAAGCTTTCGTCCTGTTGGTTGGTCGTTGGGCCGAACGGTGCCGACTATTGCAGTAATGCCTTCAGTAGCCGGCGTGATCTTTTCGAGTGGCTGGAGTACGCAGCGCACCACGTCGGGATCAAGAAACCAGTCAAACGACGTGTAACCCTGAATACACGTCTCCGGTAATACGACGACATCCGAAGCGGTCTTCTTTCCATACTCGATAGCGCGAATGACAGCCGCAGTGTTCCCCTCGTAGTCGCCGTTCGTGGTGTTTATCTGACCGATGGTGACGCGCATTTTGGTTTGACTACGATCTTAGACCTCGCTCTGCGAACGCGCAAATGCATCGACGTAAAGCAAACTGTTAGTTTGCTTGGCGATGGGTATGCTGGGGCGTTACAGAACCGAGCGCGGTAGCGCCGGATGCTGGAGATACCTTCGGTTAGGATCACGAACGAGAGCGAGCACGATGCTGTGACAAGCCTCCGGCATCCGGCGCTACCGCGCTCGGTTCTGGATCGGCCCTGACCCCTCCTTCCGTCGCGCGCAAGTTGAGGCGTTCACCCAGCTACGATATAGTTTCATCAACGCGGAGGGGTCGCATAATGGTAGTGCAGCGGTCTTGAAAACCGCCGGCCGAAAGGCTATGCAGGTTCGAGTCCTGTCCCCTCCGCCATAGTCTTTGGTAGTCTCTCCAGCATTCGCTGTTCGGTGGCCGCGCTAATCAGCGCTGCGAGATCCATTTGTGGATCCGCGTGTTCCCTATCAGTCACTCAAGCACATCCGGGCAGCGTCATCACACTTATGGCATAGGCGTCGGTTCCGCGAATCAAAGCTCCAAAGACGGCGCGTATACAATTGATCAGACCTTAGCTCATGGGATCAATATCACGTTTATTGTTTGGCCACGAACGGGCAGTTTTCACTAATGGCCAGTTCGGGTTTGATCTGCGTCCGGGGCCACTGGCTTTCATCCTCATAGCGCTGTTTCTGAGTATCTTTATCTACGTGGTTTACATTCGACCGCGCTTGCGTTTGTCAAGGCGCATGACCCTGGCCCTGGCGCTACTCCGAACCACATTAATGGCGCTGCTAATATTCATGCTTCTGAGACCGGTGCTGGTGGTGTCGTCCGTTGTCCCGCGCAGCAGTTATGTCGCTTTGGCAATAGACGACTCGCTAAGTATGACACTGCGGGATACGCCGGGAGGTGCAACCCGTTTGGACGCGGTGAAGCAGGTGCTGCTCAGCCCACAGAATTCGGGGCAGAGTTCGGGCCAGAGTTCCGGGCCGGGTTCTTTCATCACACGCCTGGAAGAAAAATTCAGGACCAACCTTTACGGATTTTCAGGAGAGCTCATCGGTGTCAAAGACGGCGATAGCCTCTTCGGTCAGGGTCGCACCACCGATCTTGTGGGCGCGCTCGATGAGATCGCGAAACGCTCATCGGGCACGCCACTCTCCGCGATTGTCCTGGCGACCGATGGCGCCTCGAACGTTTCCCATGACCTCAACGCTACCCTGAGAGAACTGCGAGCCCGTGATGTCCCAGTCTTCACCGTTGGCATCGGTGAGGCATCCCGACCGCTGGATGCCGAACTAGTGGGAATGAATCTGCCGCGCCGCGTACTCGTCGGCTCCAGAGCTAACATCGAAGCTTTTGTCAGGTTGTCTGGTTATGGCCCCACCAGGGTTCTGATGCGAGTGACCGAAGATGGGCGCGCGATTAAGACGGAGGAGTTCAACCTGCGCGGCAATGACACTCAGCCAGTCAATCTCGAGATTTCTCCTTCAACGTCGGGCTTCCGGCGTTACGCCGTCGAGATCACCCCGCTTGATGGCGAAGTCACCATGGAGAACAACAAACAGGAGGCTCTCGTCGAAGTAATCGATGGCCCGCTGCGAGTGCTCCACGTTGAAGGCGAGCCGCGCTGGGAACTCGGCAAGATTCGGGAATCGCTGCAACCGAGCGAGAAGAATGTCACGCTCGTGTCACTCCAGCGGACCGGGGAAAACAAGTTCTATCGCCAGGGTATTGCCGGGCAGCAGGAGCTGGTTGGCGGGTTCCCCAAAACGGAAGAAGAGCTATTTGCCTACCACGGTTTGGTTATCGGCAGCGTCGAAAGTAGTTTCTTTACGGCCGACCAGTTGCGCAATATTGAGGCTTTCGTTTCGCGCCGCGGGGGAGGACTGCTGGCACTTGGCGGTCGGTTGGCGTTTGATGGCGGAAAGTATTACGGGACGCCGGTTGCCAATCTACTTCCGGTGGCTCTCGAAGGCCGCAATACAAATTTGTCTGAAACTTTTGCTCCGGTTTACAAACCACAATTAACCGGCGCCGGTCAGGCACATCCGATCTCCCGGCTCCACGAAGATCGCGCCCTGAGTCAGAAGATCTGGACTGAGTTACCACCCATCTCGATTTCCGAAGCATTGAAAGCAGTCAAGCCGGGAGCGACGGTGTTACTCGAGGCGAAACGCACGGGGTCGTCTGTTCCCGCCGTGCCGCTGTTGGTGCAGCAACGCTATGGCGCCGGTCAAACGCTCGCCTTCATGGCGACTGATACCTGGCGTTGGCGGATGAAAATGGATTCGAAGAGCAACGCTCACGAAACTTTCTGGCGTCAAATGCTGCGCTACCTGGTAAGCGGCTCGCCATCGCAGATCGAAGTGGGCGCCGGACAGAACGTCTATGTAATCGGCGATGATACGCACATTGTTGCCGACATCCGCGACCAGCGTTACAACGCGGTCAACGACGCACACGCCACCGTTCGCGTGACTAAACCCAGCGGAGCATCGTTGGACCTTCCTTTGAAATTCACTGCCATAAACAACGCGAACATCTATAGTGGGAAGTTTAAGGCGGACGAATTAGGTCAACACACAATCGAACTCACTGGAACGAGCCCTAGTATTGGACCAGTCAGCGCAAAGTCGGGGGTGTTGGTCAGCGATCTAAACCGGGAGTTTTACAGCGCGGCTCAGAACAGCGATCTGTTGCAGCGCATTGCCGCCGACACCGGCGGAAAATACTATCAGCTAAGCGATATTCAAACGTTGTTGGACGACCTGACATACCGGCGGACACCTTTTTCGGAACGTGTGACGAAAGATTTGTGGGACATGCCCATAAACTTCATCCTGGTTATTGGATTGCTGAGCGGGGAGTGGTTTCTGCGGAAGCGAGAAGGCCTGGCGTAGACCGAAAGTCAGTTTTCTTGGAGAAACCGCGCCGACATTGTCGTAATTAACTGCCCTGGCTCCAGCGGAGCCAAATGTTTATAGACCTGGCGACAATTACTAACCCGCGCTCCAGCGGAGCGCAATGTGTTTTGCGATGGTGCGCGATATCGGATCTAGTTTCGCTCCGCTGGAGCGAGGAGGACCTTTTGGGGTCGAGTGTTCTATAGACGTTTCGTCCCTACGGGACGAGCAATGGGTTAGAAAAATCTTGCCAACAGAAACAGGAAGTTAGACCTTTGTACTATAGCAACTTGCTATGAACTTCATACGACGCACAATCGAGGCATTTTGTGCCGGCGCTCTCCTGGTCGCTGGATCCGGGCTGTTTGCAGCAAACAGTCAAACAAATCAGAACGCGCTTCCTTCCACGCAAACAGTTTCTCGAACTGCTGCTGATCGCAACAAGTACGCAGTCATCATCAGCGGCGCCAGCGGTGAGGCTGCCTACGCAAAACAATTTGCGCAGTGGACCTCGGGGCTGCGCGCGTCGTTAGTCGGAAAGTTTGGCTTCGCCGAGGATCGAGTGAAGGTCCTGAGTGAGAAACCAACCGACTCAACCGCAGCGCCAGCCATCGCCGAAGAAGTCAAAAGAGTATTCGGAACGTTACGCACCGAGCTCGAGTCGGACAATGTGCTCTTCATATTTCTGATTGGCCATGGTGCATTCGATGGTAAAGAAGCCAAGTTTAATCTGGTGGGGCCCGACCTTTCTGCCGGCGAATACAATACCTTGCTCTCATCACTTCCAACTCGTCGCGTCGTTGTTTTTAACATGACCAGCGCGAGTGGAGAATTTCTCAAGCCTCTGTCCGCCACCGGAAGGATAATCGTCACGGCCACACGGAGCGGGCAGGAACAGAACGCTACCAGGTTCACCGAGTTTCTGATCGCGGCACTAGGAGCTGCAGATGCCGACACCGATCAGGATGGACGCATTTCGGTCCTGGAGGCATTTACTTACGCCAATCGGCTTACCGCCGATTTCTACGTGCGCGCCGGAAGATTGGCGACCGAACACGCGCTGCTCGAAGACAACGGCGATGGCGTGGGCCACCAGAAAGCTGAAGGCGGCGACGGTTTGCTGGCGCGGGCGACGTATGTCGATTCGCGGAGCCGGGAGGAGGCAGCCGCGAACGTTGCAACCGTAAGACTCCGCCGTGAGCGCATTCGGCTCGAAGGTGAAATAGCGCAACTCATCGCGCGCAAAAGGGATTTGCCGGAACCGGAATATTTAACCGCGCTCGAGAGGCTCTTTATCGAGTTGGCGAAAACCAACCGAGCTCTCAAGCAAGGAGCGCTTTGACTAAGTGATGAGTGCTGAGTAATGAGTGATGAGTAAAAGATTCGAAGAGTTCACGGGTGCTTCGGAAATGCGATGTTCATGGCTGACGATGGCTTTGCACAAAAAAGTCTGCGGCGACGAAATCCAAGCAGCCCGCGGAGCGGCCGACAGCATAAAGCCTGGGGTGAAGCGCAGCGAAACCCCAGGATCCTCAGTAGAGAGAAAGCCCTAGCCCGCGTAGCGGCCGTTAGAGGTAAGGATTTTAGAAACGTCAATCAAGGTGGTTCGTCTGTCGGCCGCTCTCGCGGGCTTGGTCTCTTTTTAACGCGTCGTCCTTCCTGGGGTTGCGCTTCGCTTCACCCCAGGCTTTATGCTGTCGGCCGCTCCGCGGGCTGCTTGGAACTAATCGCCGCAGACTTTTTGTGCAAAGCCGCCGACGATATCATCTCGAAGACTGGGTAAGTGTAGTACGTCCGATATCTCGTTTACTTCAAGTAGGATCAGGACCAGTTGATGACGATCCACAAAAAAACACGAACTCGCACGAAACCTAAGTGCTGCTATCTGCTGCTCGTTGTCTTCGTTTCGATCTGTTTTTTCATTCCAGGCGCTTTTGCGCAAGCGCCAGCTGATGAATTGCCCGGCCTTGCAGAGCTGAAAAAGGGCGACTATGAGACTGCAATCAAACTTTTCAGCGCACGCCTTGTCACAAACCCTAACGACTCCGATTCCGAAAAACATCTCTTGCTGGCTTACAGGGAGATCGGTCGTTACCTGGAAGCCGAAACTTCGGCAAAAAAATTCCTGCTCAAAACACCGAAAGCCTCCGCGGTCCGCCACCAACTGGCCGAGGTCTTTGTCACAACTGGACGGTACACCGAGGCGATCAGCGAGTTTGAGCGCGCCGGTGCTGACGCAACCATGTCGTCCGCAGAGAAGTTGGAGGCCGATCTGCGTCGAGCGGAAGTCCTGCAGCTCACTGGTCAGGAGGATCGCGCGCGTCAGATATTTGAATCACTGATTGCCTATTACGAAAACAAACAGCCCGAAAGCGGCGCTGAATTAAAAGTAGTTGCGCGGGCCCTGGTGCACCTTGAAAAGTTCCAGGACGCGAACGATCTCTATCAGGCGGCCATCGAAGCCGACTCTTCTAACCTTGAGTCGAAACTGGGCGCAGGCGAGCTGTTCATCCAGAAATACAATTACGGCGACGCCGCTCAGTTTATTGAGGAGGCGCTGCAACTGAATCCAAACAGCGCGCGGGCGCACCTCGATGTGGCTCTGGTTAAGCGTTTTGAGGGTGGCGAGGAGATGTCCGCGGCCCTCGAGCGCGCGTTCCGGATTAATCCAAATCTCGTTGAGGCGTTAACGTTCCGGGCTGGCTTGGCGCTGGAAGCTTCGGAATACGGCGAGGCTACCGCTGACATCGAAAAGGCTTTCAAGATCAACCCGCGTTCACTCGACGCCCACGCAACACGCGCCGCAATGCTTTACCTGCAGGATCGCGACTTCGAACCTGAGGTCGCCGCCGCGCTCAGAATCAATCCACGCTATGGCACAATCTTCAATGTCCTGTCTCACTTTGCGACCATGACCCGTCGCACTGCGCAAGCCGCATCGTTTGCCAGACGGGCGATCGAAATCTCGCCCCGACTCTGGTCAGCTCATCTCAATCTGGGCATGGCTTTGCTGCGGCTGGGCCAGATGGAGGCCGGACGCGCTGAGGTCGAAAGGGCTTTCCAGGGAGATCCCTTTAACGTTTGGGCGAAGAACACCCTGGACCTGCTGGATGCGATGAAAGACTATCGCGAGACAAAGAATGGTCAGTTTGTGATCAAGGCAGACGCCAAAGAAAGTGACGTAATTTCCGGGTACGCGGCGGAATTGTTGGGTGAAGCAGCGACCAAGCTGACGGCGAAATATCATTTTACGCCGCAGGGCCCGATCATGGTTGAGCTGTTTCCGAATCACGACGACTTTGCAGTGCGTACGCTGGGATTGCCGGGCCTGGGTGCGCTGGGGGTCTGCTTTGGCCAGGTGATTGCCGCCGATTCACCATCCGCCCGCGCCACCGGAGAATTCAACTGGGGTAGCACGCTCTGGCATGAATACACGCACGTGATCACTTTGCAGATCACTGACTATCGTATTCCACGCTGGTTTTCGGAAGGTCTTTCGGTTTACGAAGAGCGGCGCGCGCGACCCGGCTGGGGCGACGACTGGAACCCCAAGTTGCTGCGCGCGTTCGGGGCCGGTCGCTGGTTTAAGATTGCAGATCTGGATGCCGGGTTCCAACGCCCCCGCGGTCCGGAGGATTTGCCGATCGCTTATTTTCAAGCCTCACAAGTTTGCGAATTCATCGTTGATCGCTTCGGCTTTGATGCGATTCTGCGCATGCTGGCGCTCTATCGCGATAAGGCGCAGACTGCGGATATTCTCAGGCAGGTTCTAAAGCTCAGTGAAAGCGAATTTGATCGGGCGTTTAAGGAGTACATCGAAACGAAGACGAGGCCGCTCCAAGAGGCCTTGAAGACTGAATTCAATCTCGCCGCGTCTTTGAGCAAAGCAGATGTGCTGAAGATGCTATCCGTCCAGGATACATTTGCGCTACACCTGAGAGCTGGGCATCTGCTCGCGACCGGTGGTGATAATCAGAACGCGATCCTGCACTTCAAGCGGGCCATCGAGCTTTTTCCTTATTATGCCGACGAGGGAAATCCATACGAGCCGCTGGCGGAAATACTGGAGAAGCAGGGGGACAAGGCTCAGGCTGCCGATACACTCACGGCGCTGGTCAAATTCGACGAGAATAATTTAGTGGCCCTCAGGAATGTCGCTCGTTTGCGGCTCGGTCTGGGAGATCGCACGCGGGCGCTCGAGGCGATCCGACTTAGTTTCTATGTGAGTCCATTTGAGTATGCGACCCACACTCAAGCCGGCGAACTTAGTCTGGATACCAAACAGTACGCCCAGGCATTAGCCGAGTTTCAAATAACACTGGCTTTGGATCCGCCCAATGTGGCTGAGGCAAACTATAACGTCGCCAATGCCTACCACATGTTAGGAAGGCCGCCTGAAGCCAGACGCGCCGTGCTGCGCGCGCTGGAAGCTGCGCCGAGTTACGAGAAAGCACAAGAGTTGTTGTTGAAGATCACGGGGCAATAAAATTTACAGAACCGATCGCGGTATAGGTTGTTTGAAACTGCATGTGCTACGGACTTCCGCTGAAAGCGTTCGCTAATTACAGCCCTGGGTTGGGCTTTGACAGCCATGGGGAACATGCAGTCATTTCTCGAAGACGCAACTCTGAAGGAGTTGCGTCGCCATTCGCATACTGCAAAGCACTTCGCAACTCATTCAGAGTTGCGAAAAATCTCTTGCGGGTCTTTTGAACCCAGGGTTTCAAAGCAAACCCTGGGCTGGAATTAGCCAACGCTTTCAGCGTACTTCTAACTGTCAGCGTACTTTTCAGTATCCGTGCATAACTTCTAACTGAGGTCACCACGTGGCGATTGAAGAATCCGTAATCAGCGACGAGGAACTACTGGACAACCTGAGCCGGGCACGCGAATCACTGCTGCGGGAGATCAGAAAAGCGATCGTCGGCCAGGACGACGTGGTTGAGCAGGTGTTGCTGTCGCTGTTTGTCGGCGGGCACTCAATCATCACGGGCGTGCCGGGCCTCGCCAAAACTCTTTTGGTTCGCACAGTTGCCAGCGTGCTCGACCTCTCTTTCAAACGCATTCAGTTCACCCCGGACCTGATGCCTGCAGATATTACCGGGACCGAGATCATCGAAGAGGATCGCGCCACCGGTCATCGTGCTATGCAGTTCATTCGTGGACCGCTATTCGCCAATATCGTGCTGGCGGACGAGATAAACCGTACGCCGCCAAAAACTCAGGCCGCCTTACTCGAAGCCATGCAGGAGGGTTGCGTGACCGTGCAGGGAGTTAGCTACAACCTCCCCCGCCCGTTTCACGTGCTGGCTACACAGAACCCAATCGAAATGGAAGGGACTTACCCATTGCCGGAAGCCCAGCTGGATCGATTCATGTTCAAC
>DASQKG010000233.1:0-22039 GCA_035630655.1 Pyrinomonadaceae bacterium | reverse complement strand
TGTCGGTGTAAGCAGTAACGGGCGCGTCCTGACTGACCGCACTTGGAATACCGAGCAGGAAATCCGACAACGCGTTCCTGGTGGCGCCGTTATTGAAAGTGAAGACTCCATAGTTGTTGAGCAACGTCTGCTGAATGTCTTTGTTGATTGAAAACTCTCCGCCCAACTTCAGGGAGTGGCTCCCCTTGACCCAGCTAAACACGTCGCGGATGGAGTAAAAGTTTGTTCCTGCTCTGGGGCCGCCGATGGAGTTTGTCAGTTGGAAGAAGCCGTTGACGGTGATTTGAGGCAAAGAAGGCTCGCCCTGGATCGTAAACGCCGAACCCAGGTCGCCAAGCGACGTCGCGGGCAGGTTTAGCCGACCGCCAAAGTTGCGCGTGTAAGTCAGCCAGACCTGGTTGATCTTGTTGGCGCTTACGAGCCAGACGTCGCTCAGGTTGACGTTATGCTGGCGCCACTTGAATTGTTGGCTTCCCCAGGGAAGGTTGCCGCCGCCCGCCCTGACTGTGTTGCTTCCCTGAGTTATGAAGTAGCTGACGGTTAACCGATGGTCAGCGTTAAGCTGGTGGTCCATCTTCCCCAGAAACTCATTAGTATTAAAAGGACTGGGAACATTCCCTTGCCACCTGCTGCCGGCAACGTTGGAAAGGGGGATATAGGTGTCGATGATCTTCCTTGAGACGGGATCGATACGGTTTGGACAGATCACATGGGTGACGCCATTGCAAACGAATGAAGCGCCGGTGGCAGGGTCGATAGGCTTAGTCCCAGAGGCGGTGAAGTTGCCGGCCCGTTCCAACGCAGTTGGAACGATGGCACCGCTCAGAAATGTGCTGGTGGTCTGCCGCAGGCCAGAGTACGAAGCGAAAAAGAAAGTTTTGTCGCGTTTGATCGGGCCTCCGAGTGTGCCGCCAAACTGGTTCCGCCGAAAAGGTGGTCTTTCCAGTTGAGAACCCCAGTCATTCGCGTTGAAGACCGTGTTGCGGATGAACTCAAAAGCCGAGCCATGAAACTGGTTGGTCCCGGACTTGGTAAGAACATTGATGATGCCGCTGGCAAACCGGCCATACTCGGCGTTGTAGCTGTTGGTCTGAACACGGAATTCCTGGATGGCATCCGGGTTGGGCAGGATGTTCCCGGTGTTGCGCAGGTTGGTCATGTTGCTACCACCGTCAAGGAAGTAGTTCACTGAGCCTGTACCACCATCGGTACCGCCGTTGATCAGAGTACGCTGCTCGGGAAAGCCAAGGATGAGTGAGCTAGTGCCGGTGGAGGCGGCGGCTACACCGTTGTTGTTAGACTGCACCCCAGGTGTTAGATCCAGGAGCGTGTAAACGTTGCGCTCCACGAGGGGAAGCGCGACGATCTCAGCGGACTGGATGGTGCGCCCAATTTCAGAGGTGCTGGTGTTTATCTGAGGCATTGCCTCTGTCACGGTCACGGTTTCGGTGACTTGGCCTACGGTGAGAGGGACGTCCACGCGGGCCGTATCGTTGACCTGCAAATGTATGTCGCTGATGAAGGCCTTCTTGAAGCCGGCGGCGGTGACCTCGAGCACATAATGGCCGACTGGCAGAAATTCAATCCGGTAGGCTCCGTCGTCACCGGATTTCACGGTGCGGGTGAGGCCAGTGTCAACGTTGCGTGCCGTGACCTCGGCGCCCGGCATAATCGAACCGCCTGGGTCCGTGACGGTACCAACCATCGTGGCGGTTGTGACTTGGCCCAAGGCTGCCAGTGGAATAGCGAACAACAGTGCCAATACACCGAACGCCCTTTTCAGTGAATCAAAGGTTTTTACGCTTAACATTTCAGCGACCTCCAAATTAGTAAGAGAAACCCGCGAAGCAACCTCGCCGTGTCGGTGGCGATCCGGTTGCACGTTTAAGCTGCGACCCCCTTGGTGCTGTCAATACAATTTAAGCTACTCTCGGTGCTGCAAAGCTTGGCGCCGCAATCAGCGCAGCCGCTCCCCTTAATCGGAATGGTTCCTGCGTGACGCTGACGCGCAGTGGCGTACGACCGGCTGCCTCCGTCAAGGCTCGCTCGGCCAGAGCCTGCCGCACTGTCCCCTCGATCAAGTCCCATGCTGACGTGATTTCACCCGCCAAATAAATGCAGTCTGGATTAATGACGTTGACAATGGTCCCCAACCCGAGGCCGATGAAGCGTGCCGTAGACTGAATCGCGCCGATCGCTTTCGCGTCGCCCCCACGCGCTCGCGTGATCAAATCAAGAACAGTGAAGGAACTTTGTTCAGCATCGCGCAGGGTATTTGGATTGAGTTTGGACAAATTCCACCCAAAATAACGGGAGAGAGTAGCAAGATTGGAAATGTAAGCTTCCCAGCATCCGGAAGAACCGCACATGCATCTCGGTCCATCCAGATTCAGCGGCATGTGTCCGAATTCACCGGCAATATGATCGTGGCCCCGCACCAACTCACCATTGGCCACCATGCCCACACCCACACCATCGGAGACGCTGATGAAAACAAAACTATTCGAACCAGTTACCTCGCCCCGTTCTAACCAAAGCTGCGCTAGCGAACATGCGCGGCCGGAGTTCTCAATATGCACCGGAAGTCCTGTAGCGGCGGCCAACTTGTCGCGCAAATCCACACCCCGCCAACCCATTGCCGGTGCGTTCAAAATTAAGCCGGTGCGTTGGTCCACCATGCCGGGTACGACTATGCCTATTCCTTCACAAGTGGCCTTTGCCTTGTGGGTTTTCAACATTCTGCGAATTCGCGCCGAGAGATCCTTAATGAACTCCGAAACATTGAAAATAGTGTCGTGAGCTTCAAGCGCGAGCTCTCGTCCCGAGAAATCACAAAGCATCAGGTAGGTCTTGCTGAAGCGAACATCGACCGCTATTGCCAAACGATCGCGAGTTCTGATGTGAAGAAAAGTTGGTTTCCTGCCCCGCGCGGCCTCGCCTGTGGCGCCTTCATAGATTACGCCTTGGGAGATCAACTCTTGCACCAGCGTGCTAACCACCCCCCTGGTGATATTCAAGTGTCGCGCCAGGTCGGCTCGCGAGATGGGCTGATGCTCCCTGATAACATTGAGAGCAATCTGCCTGTTTATGTCGCGCGATGTGCTGCGGGTTGCAAGCTGGAAATCTCGGGTGTTTATTTTGCGCATCGCTTAGGGTAACGATATTGTTCGGAGTGGGAACATAATCCTCCAAAGCCGATCAGTCAAGTGTTTTATTCGTTCTGGACGATTTTTTTTGCCCCACCACGTCGGTCTGTACTGCTCGGCGCATAATTTCTTTAGGTCACTGGATTGATTTTAATGGTGGGCCTGGGGCGTGGCCGTTGTGAACAAATCGTTCACTTGTTTTTCCAAAGATGGTCGCTTTCTGATCCAGACACTACGGACGACTACCCCGGCTTAGCGATTTTGTTGACTTCTCATCACGGATGGTTTAGAAACACGTCGTTCCGTATTCACCCCCCGCTCCTGATAAACATACAGCGTTAAGATGAGGTTCCCTGATGGGCCAAGTCAGATGGCTACGCATTGTTGTCATTCCAATTTCGCTGGCCTTGCTCGTGTTTCCCTTCTTTCCTGCCGGCCGGAGTGCTTCCCTCAAGTCTGAGGGTTCGCTTTCTTTGGTCTCCGAGTATCACGGCGTCATTCCGAATATGAATTCCCCGACGCGTGTTGAGAAGCCGTCTGCCGACAATCCGGGCGGAATTTATGAGCGGGTCCCGGACAAATACCTTGCTCGTTACCAGCGTTGGAAACAGGAATTTCTTTCTACCGAAACTGGCCGGCAGCAATGGGTTTCCTATCAAAACAATCCCAACTTCACCTTGACCGTGGTCGTCACTCGCACCAATGCAGAGGGTGGAACGACCGGTAACTATGAGTGGAACGAGGAGGGCAAATTGATAGCAGCCACGATTACGCTGGGCTGCCGTCTTGATGAGGGCGTACCTAATCCAATCTATTTTCCGGTGATGAACTCTTTATTGCCCACCGAAACAACCCGCAACATCGGCGGAGAAACGATGGCGGCAACCAAGATGGCCCACGAGTTCGGACACGTGAACCGCACAGCACAGGGTGACTCTGTTCTTTATCAACTTCAAATCCAATTGATGCCTGAATACAACCGCATTTTTTTGAGCAACGGGCGTGATGTCCGCGATCCACGTCTAATTGAGTTGGAAAAAAGGATGGGAGCCACCCCCGTCGAGATCTGGGAAGATCGGGAATACTGGGGCGAAACCAATGCCATGCTCTATCTTCGCGATCGTTTCGCCGAGGACAGCTTGCGATGCCTGCTATTTAGCAGAATCAAACGTAGTATCGAGTTGTATGCCCCAGGTTATGAAGAACGCTTTCTTACCGTAGCGCAATCCTTACCCTCGGACCGCCGCTGTGGCTGGTAGTTTCTCCGCCGTAACTACCGAAGGCGCTCTAGATGTTCGAGGTACAGTGCGGCGCTGAACTGACCGCAAAAGTGACTTGTGGCGGGACTACTACTTACTTTGTTGTCCTGGTGGATTGTTCTGGACCACGAGGACCCTTCAATAATTCCACCCCATACTTTCCGGTGAGCCGTAGGGGTCGTAGTAGGTAATAGAGAAAGAAGAGCCGATCGGGCAGTGGCAGAACCATCCAGTCATAAACCCTGGGGGTCGCTGCCAAATGGAGACAATATCTTAGCCTGTCTCGCCTCCGCTCCCTCATGCTGAGATGGAGGCGAGTGCTATCAAATATTCCAGGCGCCGCATCCTCTTCTGCGAATAGTTGCTTTTGCACTTGCCCGGCTATCGTTCTCACAGTAGGGTCAGCCATCACTACTTTCCAAACTCCCTCAGGAATTGGTGCTTGCAGTAACTCACCCGCCAAGAAGAGTCCGAGGAGAAGAATCCGTTGCGCTCCCAGCGCTGCGGCACTACTTAGCGCCCTCTGCCAGTCGAGGTTCGTTCCCCGAGTGATCAGGCCGGCAACATCACTGATCCATCCCAGTCTTTCCCAAAAATGTGTGGCGCCGTGAAGGCACAGTATTAAAAGCAGGTCATCAGATGTGAGGGTTACTATTGGGCGGCTGCTTATGTTTACCGTCTCGAGACGACTCCATAAGCTATCAACGTCAAACGCAAACGCGTAGCTAGGTGCGGTAAAGTTCCAATGCAGATCAAGCACTACATTGTTCCCGTTTTTGAAATTTTGGGCGCAATCAAATCGCAGTAAAGCTGCTCGCTGCGAGTCGGTCAGTTCGGGTGTTGGTTTGAAGTTACGACTAACTAGCAACTCGATCACTCGCGGAACATCACGCTTGCGCACCAGCAGGTCGAGGTCGCCGAACTGCCTTAGCCCAACATCGCCATACGCGCACACAGCGAGAGTTGGACCTTTGAAAGGGATCGCTTCAATGCCCTGCCCTTCGAAGAGATCCAGCAGTTTCAGCAATTCTCCCGCAAGGGAGAGGTTAGACTTGGTGTTTTGATCATCGTCTCGCTGAAGCCGGTCCATAACGTGCGGTGGAACCAACGATGGAGGTGCGGCCTTCAAGTGCAGATTTAGAAGTGGAGCGAGGCAATGATGGTGGGCAGTGGCCACCAGGTATTTCCAGTCCAGCTCTCGTTTGAGCAATTCGCGCAGACGCTCTGTCGCGGCTGCGTCCAGCGATTGGCGAGCCACGCAAATCAGTATTTGGTCTTCAGGGCGTGGAACTAACATAACCTCGCAAACCCCTCAAGGCGAGTGCTGACTCTCAAAAGGGCACGGTTCATGTGTTACGAGTTGGACGGCGCCTGGTGACGATGATAGCTCACCGCCGCTGACCGACCCAGGTAAGTTGTTCGAATTAACGCTCGAGGACGCCTTGTTGTATCGGGGGATTTAGTGCACTCATTGGCGGGGAGCCTATGGAGGGGGGATAAGCGGGGCGCGATTCCTTCGCCCGATAGCCTGGCAGCCGTTAGGTAGGAACAAGCACTCAGTCACACGCCATCACTCGCGAATAATGACTTGAACAGCGAGATGCCTTTGATGTGATCGGCCAACTCCGGAATATTCCCGCTGATACCGCTGGCAGTAGCTTGGGCCTCGATCTCTTCTATCGTGAGGCATTGAAGCAGCCCTTTAAAAACAAAGAGATGATTATCATCAAATTCTCCGATGCCCAGAACGTTCGCTTCCCGTGAACCAAAACTTTTAGTTGCCGCCAGCCTTTTGACCCACTCTACTATCAGCTCAACGGGATCTTTCTCAGGAAATCGCTCTTGAACGAGCCTTAGAGTATTTGGCAGATCGGGTACATTCAAAAGCAGGGCAAGGAAAAACCGGTGGTCTTCTCCCTTTACTTCAGCGCGCCGTCGGACGATTTCATTCTTTCGCCATTCTTCCTCAAACGATGGCAACAGCATTCCCGCCAGCTCGCCATGCTTCGCCAGCGCGCGATCCAGCAATGCCTGAAATCGGTCTCTGCTGCGAGACACGTCGAGCATCTCTTCTAATTCTCTATGACACAGAAACTCAAAGGCGCCGCTTAGCACTAGATAGGCGGTCTGAAAATCTGAAGAGTCAATCAGTTCGCCGATGAATGTGTCGGCTTCAGGATGCTTCATTCTGAGCAGCAGCTCTACTGTCTGGACTCTTCGCTTGAGTAAAGGGTCGGTGAAGAATGGATTTCGCGCCAGGAAGGGTTTGTGGTAGGAGTACTGAACTGGCGCGTTCGGCGTTTTGTAGCTTCTGATGGTGATGGTTGCCGAGGGCCTTTCAAGGTGGAATAGCGAATGGATGAACGTTGGCCCTGCAACTATCTCGCAAATGTCGCCCTTTCTAAGCAGCGCGACCTCGCGCAGTGAAATCTTACCGGTTAGTAAATGTGGATTAATCTCGGTCTGTTTCTCGAACTCGTATCTGGCGTGAACACTGCTTCCAAGCAAGACCTGAAATGCACCGGAAAACGCGTGCTGATGAATGCTGGTTGTGCCATCAAGCCAAAAATAAGTATCTATGTAAAATCTCGGCCCCGAAAAGAGCGTAATCGGCGGATTTCCAAACTTCGCCTCCACATCCATTTGCTCGGGCAGGGCGGGAGTTGAGTAAAGCCATCGAATGATATCCCAGGCGGTGAGGCGCTCAGGAAGCTTCATTTCCGAAAGGGCCTGGGCAGCAATGTCTGGAAACAGATCCTCGTGGTAGTTCTTGTCACGCCAGCGGCTCTCAACGACCGCTCCAAGTTCCGCGAAAGGTTGCATGCTACTCCACCGAATTAGACGACGCGCGTTGGCCGAAAATTGTGCCGATGACGGACCGGGAACTTAACCCAGTTTTCATTTCCGGCGGCGCGGCGAATACAGGCTCCGGGTGCTGCCGTGTATCTATTATTTCCAGTGTCGTCCAATATCCAGCCAGAAATCCGCAGACGATGGGCACTAGTAGCCACAGGCGCGCCCTAACGACCGAGAGCAGGATGAAGACAGTCAGACTCGACACCACGGGCAACACAGGCAACCAAAATCTTGAATCCCACTTGGATTCCATGTCTCGGCCCATCAGCAAGACAGGGAAAATGGCAACGAGCGTAGCCACCAACAAAGTAAGCACTGAAAGCCACTCCCGATTAGGTGCAGGAGGGCTCTCAGCTTTCCTATAAACTCCCAGCGCGACAACCGCGGAAAAAATGGCGCCGCAAACAAAACTCAGAAGAGTCGCTTTAGTATTGAGCGTGATCGATCCCAAGGCCTCCAAAAACGCTCCTATCGTGCCTCGCCAGAGTCCCGACAACAAATCGAACGGGAGCGTTTGTATTTTCCGTGGCAAGGATTGAAGCGCAAAACCCGGTCGATAAGGTGGGCTGACTGTTGATCTGGCCAGGACATAGAAAGCGATGTACGAGGCCAACGAAGAAACAGCAATCAGCATTGCGAGTGTGCGAGGTCCACGCCTTAGTTCTCCCCTCTCGTTAAAAGCTTTCGCAGTCACAAGTGTGAAAGCTACAGCGGCCGCCGATACACCATATTCTGAGAGCAGGATTGAGAGAATAATCAGAACTAGACCAGCGGCGTCAGCGACGATCTTGCGGCGCGGCGAGGGATGCTCTGACGTGAACATCAGAATTGCCAGGTAAATCAACACCGGACCGATAAGAACTATGAACACCACTGTTACGATCACCAACTGGACCTTGCAGAGGATGGGCGCAACGGAAAGAAGGCCTGGCAGCAGAGCAAATCGGGCGCGACCGGGAAACAGTACCCGCCACAGGCGCATTGTTACCAGGCCCATACCCAGCCACGCGATCCAGTGGACAGCTAACCCGACTGGGAGAAACACGCGGTGATCGGAAAGAAAGATAAGGAACCTGGAAACGAGAAGCCGACTATCGATGTTAGCCAGGATTGCACCATTCCCCGATTCTCTAATCAAAACAATTAGTCGAGCATCGTCCCAGATTGGATATACCCATGCTGCCCCCAGAGTAAGGGCAGTTACGACTGTTGCAAGGAGCAAAAACTCATGAAGCGAGATTCGATTGTCGGGCATTAGTTAAGGTGGGCCGACACTTACGCGGAGTGGCTCCGCAAGCCTTTCCGAGCCGTGGCTTTTGCTGCTTTAGGTTGGAGAAACGGAATTCTGGACTGGTGAGCGGGTGCGCGGATCTTTTCGTTGGGCGGATGGTCGTGATGATTTCTAAGTATTCTCTTCTGCGATCCGCTCAATGGCATCGAGAATGGGCGGCAGATTTGCGAGGCCAGTTTGAAAACGGATCTCGAAAATGCGAATCGTGGCAACCAGGTCGAGGTAATGATGCATCATTCGGCGCTTTCTCTCGGCGTTGTCAAACGTGAAACAGCACGCGTGTGTCAGAACATTCGCAAAGGCCTCCGCCGATGCAAGACGGCGAATGCTAACAGGCGACGCGGCTTCGGGGACTTTGCTAAGCACACAAATTGCCGATAACGGCGCATGCTCTTCAGGCAAAGGTTCCTTGCGACCTTGAATATACGAGGTTGCCGAAGAATCAATTTTGAAGAGCTCGGCCGACCGGCTGCGGAGCTTTATATTGAACGGCAGCGCAACCGCGCGAATACGATCCGAGAGTTCCAGAACCACCGAATCATCGGCCCAGAGCCCATAGCCACGGCGACCCAGTCCGAAAGCTATCGTCGATTTACCAGTTGCCGAAACCCCGCACAGAGCTACCACACCTGTGGGGAACCGGACTGCGCTGGCGTGGAGCACTTCCCTACCGCGGACCTGTAGCGCCAGCGGAAGCACCTTCCTGAAATAGGCATCTACGACTAAGTCCTCGCGCGTATCCTCGGTGAGGCACGCCGAAATCTCATCACGATGACCTGTGAAGCTGAATGTAGCCAGACCCGGCAGGTGCATCCGATACTCGTCACCCAGCACCTCGCCATACGCTGCGATTAGTCCTTCGTTGTCTCGCCACACTTCGACACGACGATCCAATGTTGGAAAGGGCAGGGGCGGTATCGCCCCTACCCGTTCAAGACTCAGTTTCAGCATCGCACTCCGTTACCAGCTAGACCGGAAAGTCCAGATGTACGCGCTTATTTAGCCCAAACCCGATGGCTTGCGAATATCGCCGGGATCGTTGGGTGATGGGCTGGTCTTCCCACCGCCGCCCCGGACCACGTCTTTCGCTTCGCCCGTGTAAGTTAACCTCATGGGCTTCCAACTCTTCTTTGAGACTACGATGTCGCGCGGATTAGAATCCGCGTCCTTCTCGGATGTCACTGACCGATTTTCCTCTGTCAATGGCCGATCCTCCTTTCACGAAGCCTGAGCTCGCGCCCAGCCTTCAAGGTTTAGCACACTCCAAACACGGTGCGCATTTAGTCCTTCCTGGCGCCGTGTCTGAAGCCGTTCAAATAAGGAACTCAAAACTTTCTTATCGATAATCCCCATCTCCGCAAGCGTCCGTGCCCCGCCTAACTCCTGCCAAATCGCTCCAGCTTCCTGTCGGACGGTCGAAGCATAAAAACGGGTTGCTTCCATCTTTACCTGACGCTCAAACCCCAGCTGCGGAAATCTGCGACCAAGCGATGCTCGCACCAGACCCTTGTTGCGTCCACCGTGGTCCAACATTAAAGGCGGCGTTCGATACAATAGGTCTACCAAATCGGCGTCCCAGTAGGGATGCAGAATCCGCAAACCAATATTCTGATAGATCTCAAAATATTCTTCCAGCTCCCACGAAATCAAGGGATGATATAGACCCTGCCGCATCTGTTCAACATAAAAGCTGCGGCATCTGTTTTTCTGCTTCTTCGCGGCATACTCTTCTCGCCGTTGCTTGAGTTCTCTACGCAGCGCGGGGTCCGGGGCAAGCCACGCGGGAAAATCTGAAAACATTCGGCGCTTTACTCTGATGGCCACCGGTGCTTTCTTTTCGACGAACCTATGGAGAGGCGGAAGCATAAGTGGCTGGGCGCCAAATCTCCAGAGCAAACTCCGCATCAGGGTTAATCCAGACCTGTTGTTCGAGCGGCGTAAGCTGGCCCAAAGGCGGTACAAATCTGAGAAATTCCGATCACGTAAAAGATCCGCCGAGAGGTAAGGTGTGATCGTTAACCACTCGTCTCCACCGTTTCCCGTGAGGATCGTGCTACAGCCGCGGCGTTTGCCCTCGAGTGCAAGTCCAGAATATGCCGGAAGCCAGGTATTCATTAGCGGCGCCGACAGGGAGCGGCTCATTTCAAGGGCTGGCCTTAGTAATTGTTTGGCCCCCACGGCCTCATAAAAGGGCCTTACGACCATCGGCAACCGCAGTTGCGCGGCTACGCTCCGCTGCACGACCTCCTCACTCATTTCAGGGTCGGGAAAAACCAACGAGAGGGCCACCGGATTAGGCAGGCTCTCTGCCTGGCATTGTTCGGCGGCGACTGCGGCGACCGAAACCGAATCCAGACCGCCGCTCAAAAAGATGCCGGCCGGTCCCAGGGTCAAACAGCGCTTGACTGCTCGATCGAGAAAATCGTCAAACTGATCCAGATCTTTGGCGCTCAGCCAATTAACGTTACCTTCAGGCGCGGGATCCCAATAGCGGTATGTCCCGCGACCGTTAACCGACACGTGCAATACATGGCCAGGCGGCACTCGGTTCACACCTTCGAAAAACGTCTCTTCAAGCCGCGGAAAGCGACCCAGAAAATAGTCAGCCAGCGCTGCCCTGTTTAGAGGAGATGAAACCCCTCGTTGCCGGGTCAACGTGTCGATTGAGGTGGATACCATCAACCCATATTTGCTGTCCGCGTAGAACATTGGAAACGTTCCTAGCGGATCGCGCAGACATAGCAAGACCTCTCGTTCTGTGTCCCAGATAACCAGCGCAAAGGAACCCCTGAGACGATTCAGCATCCCTTCGCCCCATCGCTGATAGCCGGTGGCGATTACTTCTGCATCACTACCGATGGGCGCCGGAAATGCACCCAGTTCGGACTTCAAATCGTCGCGATTGTATAGCGCACCGTCGAAGATCACTGTGCACCGAGCGTTCTCGACGGCCTCGGCCGAACTAGACTTTATTTCGTCGTGAACGTATAGCCTCCGCGATGGACCACACGCCACAAACCGGGGATTTGAGGCCGCTGATTCGATGGCGTTAGTGAGTAAGGCCAGCCAACGTACGTTCATTTGGTTCAGGACTTCCTTGCCTGTTTTTTCCAGTAGCCCTTCTTAGTCATGGACGATCAGGTCTTCCTGGCGGAGGGAGTCAAGCAAAGCTGCAGCTTCGCCTGCCAGCTGTTCAGGATCAATGGCAAACTCAACGAGCATTTGTTCTTGAATCTGGGTGACATCATTTCCTGCATTCAGTAATTCCCAGAATCTCGCCGCAGTGCCGTTCAATTCGTAGAACCTGTCGCTTGCCAGATCAAACAGAACAATCTCGTCGCCAAGGCGGCGGAAAATCACATTTGGGTTGGGCTTAACCGAGCCGAATAACTGCGGAGGTTTTGACTTAGAGTTCATATTTGGTGAAGGTGAAGACCGACGTAATCGCCAAAACTTATAGGAGTCGTTCGAACGTGTCAATGCTTAAAATCCTGTGTTGATACAATGGTGATAAAGCTGGAAAGTCCCCACAGCTGGGACCCTTTGCCGCCGGCCAGCGTGGGAGTCGGGTTACTTTACCCCTTCAATCAATGCCGGCAGTTGTTTCCCGGAATTCCATTTTCCCTGCCCTGCAACCAGAACCAGCTTCTTTCTCTCCCGACCGTTTTTGGCGGGCGCTGAACGTAGCCGGGCCTCCGGAAGTAAGTCGTTCAGGAATCTCCGCAGTTCTTCCTCATTTCTGTCCTGCACCAATCTGCCTAACACTCTCAAAGCTGTCTCGACCGTTTCCGAATTAGCCGTCGCTAACCTGTTAATGAAGATCTTGGGGTGCGAGGTGGGGACTGTTTCCTCGGTTTCGAACCTTAGTTCCTCATAGAGTTTTTCACCCGGCCGCATTCCTGTCTCTAGAATCTGAATGTCCTCGTATGGCTTGAGGCCTGAAAGCGTAATGAGCGTTTCTGCCAGATCCAATATGCGCACCGGTTCACCCATGTGCAGGATAAACACCTCGCCACCGTTGCCCAACACGCTGGCTTGCAAAACTAGTTGTGCAGCCTCTGGAATGGTCATGAAGTATCGTTTCATTCGCTTGTCAGTGATCGTTACCGGGCCGCCGTTACGAATCTGCTCGCGGAAGATTGGAATCACCGACCCGGCTGAGCCAATTACGTTGCCAAAACGAACTGCGACAAAGCGGGTATCGTAGTACCGGTTTAGATCCTGGACCACCAGCTCCGCTGCTCGTTTGCTGGCGCCCATGATTGACGTCGGACGCACAGCTTTGTCAGTGGATATCAACAGAAAGACTCCGGCTTTGAACTCGCCCGCCAATCGCGCCAGGAACCGAGCGTTCAATACATTGTTTTGGATGGCCTCGGTGGAATTTGACTCCATCAGTGGCACATGTTTGTGGGCGGCGGCGTGAATCACTACGTCGGGCCGGTACGTTTTGAAGATCGAGCGCATCCGTGAGTCGTCGCCGATATCAGCCACCAGCGACACGATTTCCTGGTCGGGATTGATTGCTGTCAGTTCATGATCGATGTCGAACAACGCAAACTCTGCGCGATCCACGAGCAGCAGTTTGTCCGGTCCGAAGCGTTGTACCTGCCGGGCCAACTCCGCGCCGATTGAGCCCCCGGCCCCCGTCACCATCACGGTCTTACCCGCGAGCTCTTCGCTGATCGCCCGGTTGTCGAGCTGCACTGGGTCGCGGCCCAGCAGATCTTCGATTTGCACGTCGCGGATGCGGGAAATCTCCACCCGGCCTTCAATAAGCTCGTAGAGTTCCGGAATGATTCTGACTTTGACCGGAATCCCGTCGCATATTTTTACTATGCGGTGAATTTGATGTCGCGAGGCGTGGGCGATGGTTATGATCACGTGATCGATCCCTAAAGAGCCGACGAATCGACCCAGATCCTGAGTTGCACCCAAAACCTTGTGGCCTTGAACTACCGACCTTCCAAGTTTCGAGCGATCGTCGTCCACAAATCCTTTGATCTCGAGATCCAGATCACCACGGGCTTCGATCTCTTTGGCGGCGAGCAAACCGGCACGGCCGGCGCCGATCAACAGGACCGGGTGCTTTCGCCTGCCTTTGCCGTTGCCATTGTTATGCCTTTTTTGTTGGAGCTGCTTCTGTGTGCGTTCGTATTCGGCGCGACGTATCACACGCATGGCGAAAGCTCCGCCGAATGCCAGCAAAACATCGATTAGATTGACTGAGAGCGGTACTCTCCAAGCTTGAAGCGAGGCCGGCAAGGTCAGACGCAACACCGCCACAACGACGAGAGAACTCAAGGCTGCGTACAAAAATGATTTTACGTGGGCCAGGTCCGTATAGCGCCAGATGGAAGCACGCGCGCCCGATATCGTCAGGGCGACGAATTGCAACAGGACCACGAGGGGCATCTGCGTAAGGAAGTTGTAGACTTCTTCCGGCGGAATCCGAAAATCAAAGCGCAGCAGATAAGCCGCGACAAAAGCCGCGAGCAACAGCAGCAGATCAAGGACCACCTGGATGCCGTAGGCAAGCAGATGTTTTCCTGGGGGCATTTCTCTCATGTGAGTTTCCTTTTGGGCTGAAGGTAGAGGGTGCGAATAAACTCAGCCAATTATTAGAAAGTGCGAATTGGGTTCCTCCAACACACTTTCATGCGTCAAATCCTTTCAGTCTTTTGACGCCGTTTGGAAGTCCGCCTTTTGCGGGGCGTGCCGGCCTTGGCCCAGGTCAGGTGGGGCATCGGCCGGATCGACTATCGCAGCCAGGGTGTGGCCCAGAATACTAAGATCACTGCGCCAATCCCGCTCTTCAAGATAGTCGACGTAGCCTTTCAATTTCGCGGGTTGCAGTTCGTCGACGTAATACTTCTCCGTGTCGGTTTTGATCTGAGACAGCAGCAGTTCTTCGTTTCGCAGGCGTAAAGTAACGGGATCGGTCAATCCGGGCCGGACTGTCAAAATCGTTTGCCATATTGGATCGTCCAACTTTACGTAACGCGGAACTTCCGGGCGTGGGCCCACAAGTGACATATCGCCTCGCAGCACGTTCCAGAATGTGGGCAGCTCGTCCAACTTTGTGCGGCGCAGGAAACGACCCACTCGTGTGATACGCGCATCATCGCGGCGGGTAACTTGCGGTCCGTCGCCCGCAGTAATCATTGTGCGCAGCTTGTAGAGATTGAACAGTCGTCCGTATTGGCCCACTCTTCCCTGGCGAAAGAAGACCGGCCCGCGAGAGGTAGCCGCAATCACTGGCGCGATGATCACAATGAATGGAGCAGCGACGATCAACGCGGCAAAGGCGATTACGGCATCAATCCAGCGCGGTAGTCCGCTATTAATCCGAGGCACTGAGGGGCCTTCTTCCCGGTTGAATACTTCAGCGCGCATGGCGGATACAGAGTTGTCGGACACTGCGAATGACATGTTCGATTTCATCGTCAAGCATTCCCGGAAAGATTGGCAGGCTAACCAAACCTCTCCACTGCCTGGTAGCGTTTGGAAAGTCCTTCGCCCGGTAGCCAAAGGTCTTCTGGTAATAGGGATGCAGATGCAGCGGACGCCAGTGGACGGAGCAAGCAACGCCTGAACGCTTGAGTTCAGCCATGAATGCATCGCGACTAAGCTTGAGCCGCTCTAATCGCAGCCGGATGGCAAACAGGTGCCATGATTGGATCCGGTTGCCGTCGTTGAGCGGCAATTCGATCTGATCGATGCTCAGCTCTTCGCAGTAACGCCGGGCTACCTTTTCGCGCTCGGTTCGCATCGCTTCGGCGCGGCCGACTTGATGAATGCCGATCGCTGCGGCAATGTCCGTGAGGTTGTATTTGTAACCCGGCGCGACAATCTTATAGTCCCAACTGCCATTGCTCGAGAACCTATCCCAGGCGTCGGCCGACAGCCCGTGTAAAGACATGAGGCGCATTCTTTTGGCCAGCTTCGCATTGCTGGTGACCGCCATGCCGCCTTCGCCGGTTGTGATGGTCTTGTTCGCATAGAAGGAATAACACGTGACGGCCTTTGATCCGTTACTGCGATGTTGCCACGGCGCCTCAGCACTTCGGCGCCAGCCCGCTGGAAAGGCATGGGCTGCATCCTCAACGACCCACAATTTTTGCTCTGTGGCAAACCGCTGCAGTTGATCGAGATCCATCATCGCTCCGCCCACATGAACGGGCATGATGCCAACTATATCCGCCGTTTTTGATCTCTGGCCGTTAACTTCTGACTTCTGATTTCTCACGTTTGCCCCGGGCGCTTTGCCGTTCGCCGTTTGCTGGAAACACTTCCGCCGCGCATCGTCAAGGTCCATGTTAAGCGTGACTGGATCGCAATCGACGAGAACCGGCATCGCGCCCTGGTAGCGCACAACTTCAGCGGTGGCAGCGAAGGTCATCGTCGGGACTAGTACTGCCTGGCCCGCCTTCAAACCAAGCGCCTCAACAGCCAGGTGCAAAGCCGCGGTACCTGAGTTGACCGCCACAGCGTGCACTTTGCCGTTAGAACCCAACCGCCGGCCAGCCGGATCCAACGCGGCCACGAACGCCTGTTCGAAACGCTTGACCTTGGGGCCACTCGTCAGCCACCCCGAGCGCAGCGTATCGACCACCTCGTTCACTTCCTGCTCCTGAAGAAATGCGCGAAAGAATGGGACCTGAAGTTTGCTCATAAGGATTTAGCCGAAACTAATCAGGTTGGCTTGATATGAATTGGTCTGACGGCAGCCGATCATTATTCGGAAGCGCAATTCCCCAAACATAAAGATGTCCGGCCCGGCCCTTATAACGAATAGCGATCTTAGCGACCTCCACCGGACCAGGGAGATCGAAAACCACGGCATGCAGTCCCGCTGGAAAATCGCGAAGCGCTCCTTCGTAACTATTCTGGCCCACTATGGCCATGCGTTTGTGCCATTGAAAAACCGTTGCACACTGAGCGGTAGGGGCACACTGCGTGTCCCATGATGCCGTTTCCTTGTTCAGGTGCAGAGGAAACTTGAGAATCCTGCCATTACTGCTCTCCAGCGATACCTCGGCGATCGGTTCACCTGGTTGAAGCCCGCCGGCCCCGACAACGTCGCTCAAGAAAATCACGCGCCTCGCGATCGTCGCCTGCGCGAGTGGAAGACTAAGTTGGCTTCGGCCCTCAACATCAGGCAGGCGAGAGGCGCCGAGCACATTCAGGGTCACGTCCTTTACTCTTACGGATACCGGCAAACGCAGGTCCTGAAACTCGAGTCCATAGAAGGCCGGTGGATGGAGTACCTGCTTGTGATCCGGAGTCAACGCGTAGCCGGGCGAGCCCAGGGAAGATTTGCGGTCGAGGACGTATTCAAACAAAGGATAGTCAACACGGCCATGGACCACTGAGTATCGTTCTCTCAAACGCTCCATCAACCTATCAAAACCGCGACGGCGATCCGGCCCCCAATCGTCTGTAACCAGGATCAAACGCTGATGATTAAGCTGAGTAGTCAAATCAGTTTGCTGCAGATAGGGCCACGAGTTGATCAGCGAAGTCCCTTTTGGGAAATAGAAGTCGATCGCGGGCTGTGAACGTCCGTCGTGTATGACGGCCGTGTCATTCTCAATCCATTGCGACGCATATGAGGCGGCGCTTCGATAATCGGTGGTTGGACCATAAGTCCAGTCCTTTTGCCACGCTGCCCAAATCGACGACGCGTTTATTATCAACGTTGCGGCAACCAGAAGGTAAAGAAAGGGTTTCCTGAAAGACGCCGCGCCGAGAGCCATCATCACTAGGAGCACTGGCCATATAAAAGCCACGTGACGGGGGCTAACTCCGGCAGCAACACGCCCGCCCACACTATCGAGCACGACATAAACGCCAAGCAATGCCAACAGATATGCGACAGGCAGGAGCTTCCACCGCGTTTCTTTCCACAAGCGTCTGGCCCCGGCGAGCAAGAGTACGGAAGCCAGACAAAGACCCGGGATTACCAGGAGCAATCGAAGGGGATAGACATGATATCCAAACACCATTACGAAGCCGGCAAATGCAGCCTTGGCCAGATTGACGATCGAGACTGAGGTCATCACTGGCTCCAAAGAGCTGGGCGCGTTGCCATAGACGTGATAAAGACGCCAAAGTTCCTGACGCACACCAGGTGTCAAAAGCAACCCGGATATGCAAATTGGCAAACCAAGCAGAACCAGGGCCAGCCTGCGTTTTGACCAGCTGGATCTTGCAGCGAAGGCCGTGGCGGCGATTTGCACATAAAGCGCCAACACGCCGAGGAAATGAGACAGGACCAAAACAATTCCGGTCATTGCCAGCGCAGCGCGTGTGCCGGGAGTGCGGCGCCTATCAAGATAGTGAACCGATGCAAGAATAAAGACGGCCGAAGCGAACATGAACAACGAATAAAACCGCACCTCTTGCGAGTGATGAATGTTGAAAGGCGACGTCGCTGCTAATAGCCCGGCGACAACGCCGGTGGTCCATCCGCCCAGTTTCTCACCAATCTTAAAGAGAACGCCCACGGTAGCGATGCCGAGAATCGCCGAAGGCAATCTCAGCCACATCTCACTTTCGCCCAGGCGAATCCAGAAATGCATGAACCCCGAATAAATGATCGAATTCCAATTCAAGGCGAGCGACTTCGCTTCCACAATGCTGCCATACTCGTCGCCGGCCAGCGGATAGAGTGAAATCGCATAGATTCTCAAGACGGCAGCCAGAGCTACGACCGATAGAAACACGGCTTGCCGGCGCACATCGGTGGAGATTGCCGGAGCTTTGGTGATGATGAGATCGCTATTGGTCAGGATCTGGCCTTGATAAGAACTGCGATTAAGTGGGTGCGCAGGGGCGGAAACGCTTCAAGGAACGTTGCCAGCGTCCACCAACGCGGGGCTATCAGGCGCGCCAAAGGCGGCGCCAGAGTGATCTTTCTGATCGTCCCTTGCAGCGTCGGAAAAAGTCTTCTGATTTCGGCCCGGCGGATTCCGCGCACGTTTGGATTCCGTGGGTTGTCATAGGCGAAGTCGTACCAGAGCAGGGCCCCGCCCGGCGCCAGTACTCGAACAATCTCATCGGCCATCAGGCGACGGACCTTGTCATCGAGGACCGAAGTAAACAGAGTGGAAGCAACAGCAAGGTGGAAAATGTTGTTGTCCCAGGGTAGCTCGACCGCATCGCCCGTGCGAAGGTCGGCAGCAGGCAGTATCTCGCGCGCCTTGCGGGCCCGAGCGGGATCCAGCTCGATGCCATGAAGATCGGATTCCGTTAGGCCCCAACCAATCAACTCGCTCAACCATCCAACCGTGCCGTATCCCACCTCCAGACATTGCGCGCCGGCGCGCGGAAAGACACCCGAATCGTGCAGCAGCCGGGCGGCCGTACGGTTTCTGTTTTCCAACATAAATCGAGAGGAAGGCTGCCACGGCGCGTAGAGATCGGCGCTTACCTCGCGCGCTCTCCGCTGGTATTCAAGCCGTACGCGCTTGCGCTCGGCCGCGACGAAATCAGCCGGATCGGATGCGCTCATACCTGATCCGCCTCTGGAATCGAACCCATTGATTGCGACCTTGGCGCAGTCTGTTTCCAGCGATTCCAAAACTTTGCCAAACCAATCAGGAAACCAAAGCCGTACGTTAAATGCAGAATCATAACGGCGACCGGGAGCAGCGGTAGCAATTGCCAAGTTCTGTGCCGCGACGAAAGGATCGAGGCCCCGATAACCGCGACTGCATAAAGGCTTGCGATTGATGCCGTGAGATATTTTGCGACCGGAAACAGCGGCAGCAGCACGAGACCAGCCAACAAAGCGGCGACCAGGAGCGGTGGCGCAAACTGTCGCAGCCGCATCTGCCTCGGATGCTTCTGCATCACGCGAACTTTCCAATATCCATACTGGAAATACTGGCTGGCGAGCCCTTTCAAAGTGGCGCGACTGTAATACCGGGAACGAACATCAGAAGCCAAAAGGATCTTCACACCGAGCTTGCGTAGGCGGTAGTTATACTCATCGTCCTGATTGCGCACCAACTCTTCGTCGAAGTCGCCGGCTCGATCCATCACGTCACGTGTGTACGCGGGGAAAGCAACTGTGTCAGTAAATTGAGTATTGCTGGTGGCGATGCGAAAAGCCGCGTCCCCCACGCCAACCCACGAACTCATCGCCGCGGCGATAACGCGCGCCATGTACGACTGGCCGATTGTCTCTACTGGTCCACCCACCGCCTCAACGCCATCGCTCAGCAGATGCTCCGTACAGCGACTGAGATAATCCGGCGCTATCTCGCAGTGACCGTCGACGCGAACGACGACCTCGCCCTTAGCCTGCACCAGGGCCGCATTCAGGCCAGTCGCCACGATCTTCCCGGGATTGTCGACGATTATTACGTGCCGATGTTTTTGCTGAAACGCTCTGACTATCTCTCGCGTGCCGTCATGCGACATGCCATCGGCAATCAATATTTCCATGCGTTTCGACGGATAATCCTGCGCGATGACCGAGCCCACACTGCGCTTGATGAAAGCTGCCTCGTTGCGCACAGGCATTAATACCGACACAAACGGAACTGCGGGCCCCGGCTGGTCCATGCCTCCAGCAACCACGATGTTTGAAGTCTTTTGTTTGCGCAAAGACGTTTTGTTCCGAAAGTTAGACTCGACGTTCGGTAAGGACTTTTTCCGCAATCAGATTCGTGCGCAGTCGCAGGGTTGGGCCAAATATCAGCATGAAACAGCCAATCATCAGCAGAGCGTAAATCGCGGTAATCAGCCACATCCAGTTTGCGACAAATAGACTAAGCGGATTCTCTACTCGTGAATGCGTGGCGAGGGCGGTAAGTGCGGGGAGAGTGAATCCGGTTGTCAAAAACCGGCGCCAGGGTTCCCAAATGTTTTCCGCAAAGCCATACTGCGCACCGAGCCAGTTCGTTGCGACGGACAGCGCAATAAGCGGAATAAAAATCGTCCTGCTAACTTTGGAAAGCGAAAGTCCGACCCCGACTGCCAGTAGCGGCAGAATACAAACGAGCAGACGCGGGCCAAAGGCTGAGCTTCCATCCCAGGCCTGAAAACTTGCAATCCAAAACCAGATAGCGCCTGCTACCACGAGGGAGAGCAGGGCCACTCCGTGCGCTTGATGCTTCCGCTGGCGCAATGTGGAAACAAAGCCAACGAAACAAAGCAAGAGTGCGGGAGAGTACACGAAGAGTCCTCTATGGGCCGAGAGAGTCAATCCGAACAATCGTTCCGGGCGAGGCAACGTGAAGCCGAGCGCACCAACGTTATGGAATTGCGCGTTAGGTCCAACCACAAATTCATACGCGCTATGGAAGGGACCTCCGAATGCCAGCGTGTTGTAAGTAAGGAGCACGGCACACGGAACGAACGCCCCCAGGAAGAAACTCCACGCCGCCTTGAGTTTCCAATTAAGCAATACATAGATCGCGACACCGCCTGCCAAAAACAACGCCTGATATTCCATGAGCACGCTCGATGCTGCCGCCAGTCCGAGAAGAAAGAATGTCGAAGTGCGGGCAGAGGACCGCAACTTCATCAAGAGATACAGTGAAAGCGTCACTAAGGATGCTGCAAAGCCGGCGCTGAAATAGGTTGTCGAGTAGAAAAACACCGGCGTTCCAAAAGCGTAGGCAGATGTGGCGATTAAGGCGTTTGCACCGGAGACGCCTAAACCAAGAAATACTCTGAACAAAGCCACTGCAGAGAGTGCCGATATCAGAGCGAGCGAGAACCAGGTGATCCAGAGGGTCGAAAGGAAGAAAGCCGTATTGTCCTTTTGATAAAAGCCATCGTGTTGACCTTGTTTGAAAGACTTGACCTGCTCAAGAGACTTCATCAACCTGTCGGGCAGGAGACGGTAGACCACCTTGAATGAAAGGTATGCCGGTACGGCGGCGATGCTTGGACCAGGCAAACCGAGTGAATAGTAGTGGCCGTCTTTAAGGGCCTTATCGATGGTGTTTTCGTGGTAAGCGTCGATCGTTACAGAACGCTGGTCAACGAGGCTGTGCGTCAAGTCAAAATAGCGATTTGGGTTGACGCCACCACCCGGAACAACATGCAAGGCGTAGATGACCCATACAACCAGAAACAACCGGGCCTCGAAGGAGCCAAACACTGCCCGCAAACTAAAGTTGCTCAGATCTCACCTCGTGATCTAATCGAACCGTTCTATTTGATCAGTTGCTCTTCTTGCGTGTTTTTCAGGATTGGTAAGTTAACGCGTGTGACGGCTAAGGATTCGTTCTCGGCAACCGAAAGATCCTTGAACTCCACCGGTTGGCGCAGGCGCCGCCCACCAGAACGAACAATAGACCGGTGGCGGGCGCCATGTACCTCAGAATGGAAAGAACGAGAAAGGTCATGGTCCAAAAGTAGAGGACTGTCAATAACGCGCCTATTGCGAAGACCCGATAAATTCCTCCCTGGTTCCAGACCAGACGAAGGCTCCAGACAATCAGCAGGAGATAGGCGAGCTGGACCAG
>DASQKG010000232.1:0-3854 GCA_035630655.1 Pyrinomonadaceae bacterium | reverse complement strand
GCCAGCGCTGTCTCACGCTCAGGTAGTCTCGCAGGAGCAGGACGACAATATTGACCGCGAGCGTCACACCTAAGGCTTTCCAACCGAAGTTCTGTACTTCTTTTGAACTGAAGAGTATCGAACCTACAATCAGGAAGACCTCAAAAAGATACACGACCTTGAGCCAGTGGAAGAGCAGCAGGTTGAGAATACTGCCGGGCACGGCCACTTCAACTAATCCCCAAAAGATTTTCCCCAGCCGCGCGATCCAGGCCAGTCGTTTTCCTTCCAGACCGTTGGCATCCGCCAGGTTTTCAAACATTTTGCCAATAATCTGGGTGGAGCGGGAAATGGACGTGAGCATGGTTTTCGGATCGAGCTGCCGATTAACTTCGTATCCTTTACTCATGAAGTCCAGCAGTTCGTCGTCTGCGAGACTTAGCCGAATGATTGCTTCCAGCCGTGTTTTGACCGCCGAAGTCTCCAAGGGTTGCAGAGTCTTTTGGATTGCTTCGTTGATTGGCAGGCCGCTACTCACCCGCAAAAGGGTTTCACTGATAACGCTTTGAAAACCGAGGAGACTCTCGGGCCTGAGTTCCTCCTTGAGAATTGCGAGGTGCGCCTCCTTTATGAGTTCCTGCCGTATCGGCTCATTCAGTTTGCCTGGAAGCAAACCTGCGATCAGGCGCTCAGCTCCATCGAGTCGGCCCCACATAATATCGTTTTGCCGCCACGTACGATCGAGGAAAGCGCCAAAGTGATGCAGGGAGACACCTGCCAGCTTTTGTCTGGCTTTACCTGGCGCGGGGCTGTTTATCAACTCCTGGCGCTCATTGATCAGACTCACGGCATCTTCCGGACTGACGCGAATGATCTCAACCACATCGGCTTCGCCGTAATCAGTCTCATACATGATTGGGAAACGTATCTGATCGTAGTCGTCAAACTGGTTGTAGTAGTAACTTAAAAAGCCGCGCACCGCCTCCGCAACGTCGTTTGAGAGTAAACTCGGATCCTGGGCCAGCAGGGCTCTGCCGCGTTGGCTGATGGGCGTGTAGGCTCCTGCCGGATCGAAGAGCGCGTTGCTCTTGTTCCGGGTCTCAAGAAATGCGACCTCAAGTTGCTCGCCCAACCTGGCAGCGATGGCGTTTAGGTTGGGCCTGAGATTCGTCTTATCGGAACGGGCCAACAGAGCCTTAGCTCGCTTTATATGGTCGTCTTCGTCCTGTTCAGCCTCCAAAGTCATGGGACGGGTCTTACCGCCGGGGCCTTCACTTTCCGGAGTCATGCCAAGAATTTCGGTAAGATCTTCCGGGGTTAATCCAATGTTGCTCACGCCTTCGAAAAGTGGATTAGCATTCGCATTCTGAGTCGAGCTGGGTCGGGAACGAAGCAGACGTCCTCTGGTCCGCAGCTCTTTGTAAATTTCATTCAATTCGCTCTTGATGAAGCGGAGTATGGGTTGAAGTGCCTCCGGGCGATCCCCAAAAGGCAAAAGCTTTTCTCCATACTGCTGCAGCCGAATCTGGGGAAACTTCTGCAGCACTTCTTCCGATAACGCTGACGGGCCCCGTTCAGTCCTTAGCTGATTCAGGCTATCTGCAAAGTTCTTCAGGTCCTGTGCGAGCTCTGAATTGAATTGAGAGAGTTGATCTACCTTCGAGCGCGCATAACTGAGCCGGCGCATTCTGTAGCCAAAGTCGTAACTCCAAAGGAATCGGTTAACTGTAACTGGTCCATCTTCTTTGTAGTCGACGTAGTTTTCCTCTCGCCAGAGTCTTACCAGGCAGCGAATCGCAAGAAACTGATCCGATTTCTCGTCAAAGTTGGCGAGGCGAGCAAACAACTTAGCAATCTCATCGGTGACTGCGGAAATTCGCAGCCTCCGATATGGAAGAAAGTAACGACTATTCTCGTCGACCATTTGGGCCAGATCCATTTCCGCCCAGTCTGGCGATGTGTGCGGCGAGCGATGCTCCTCTGGTTTAAAGTCATAGCCTGAACCGGTGCCCACTGCTCTGGTGGGCCTGACATCTTTATCCTTGAGATAGTTAGCTACGGCGTGCGGGATGTAATTGTTAACATCTCTCTCGATCCCGCTGACGATGCGATTGACTCGTTCGATTAACTGATTCCGTTCGAGGACCCGCTGCAGGTCTTCACGAATAGTTTCGTACGTGGGCAGGTCAAGTAACGCCGCCTTGACGTTTTGCAACGCATTAATCTTTTCGAGTCTTGCCGGCTGGTCCTCCGGATGCTCAGGTGAAGGCTCTATGTAGATTAGTTTGCGATCGACAGGCACATCAGCCTGCCGGTGCATCAACGTCTCAGTCGCGTAGCTGAACGGCTTGTTATCAAGATAGCCGCCGTCACCGAATGAGCGTTTGGAGAATCGGGGCGGCCTGACAGGGAAGCCGGTTTTCGGGTCGAGTTCCTCGTCAAAATATCGTTGCCAGCCCTTTTCAGCTTCGCTCAAATCCTGATTCCTGTATTGCCCGAAAAGTTGAAGGACTTCCTCGATATCGCAAAGTCGCATCGGTTCGAAGGCAAAAGGAAATGAAGAAGTACAACGCGCGGCAAAAGCCAGAAAGGGATTGAGTGGGCGCCTAAAGTCGTTGAAGTTTGCCCCAACAACCTCCGCTTTTCCATACTTGAAATGAAAGACATTGCGATGTCGTCTCTCAAAGACGACGGCATCCGATAGTCGCAGGGGCACGGGCACTCCCTCGATGTCTGTGGCCGTGATGAAAAGATCAAGCTCATCTACGTAGGGTGAATCAAACGCATCCGTACTGGGCCGCTGGTCTTCCATGTCCTCCAGCGACTTCAGTAATTTTAGATACATCCGGCGGCTATTAAGCAGCGATTGAGGCTGAGTTTGATTGCGAAGGTGCAGACCCATTACCGAGCGTTTATCGTTCAACAACAGCGCGATGTCGCCTTCGTTGACCCAAAGGTCTTTGAGTTGATCGATTCGCTGATCGTTGGCGAACGCCTTGGCGAGGTAGATGGCGTTGATGCCGCCGGCTGAGGTTCCCGACAAAATATCGACGACAAACTTTGTGCTTACGGGTTGCTCGTTATTTTCGATCAAGGCGTCGAGCATTTTGCTTAACGGAGTCGAGCCTGAAGCGTTTCCTGGAGCAGTTGCCGCCAGTTTTCTACACTTAGCAATCAACCGGTCGTCCGAGAGCAGATAGCTAAGCTTCCGGTAAACACGCTCGGTTCCTTTCAAAGCATCCGTTGCTGTTGGAGCGCCCGAGAGGGGTGCTGGGTCGCCGCTCGGGTCCTTGCCACTCTCAGCGGTGGATCGCACCATCCGAAAGAGTTCCTGCGACACGCCATTGATGTATATCGCAAGCGAGACGCCGCCATACATGACGACGGCGAAGCGCACTTCCTTGGCATATTCAGCTTTTGGTGAAGGAGAAGTCGACATATTGGCCTCCCTAAGAAGACAACTGGCATCGCGCGCGAGTATCCGGAATGCTCATCGGAAGATGTTGAGAGATGAGAAATCAGCGGCGATGCGCGAGTACAGCGCGAGTATCTCTTTGATAGTAACGTTCGCTAAGTGAGAACCATCAAGGTCCAGGTTGAAGCCTGCGAGGGACCTTAATACATGGAAGCTTTAGGTACTCAACAAAAATCAATTACCCGTCTGGCAAACGCGCGCACAGTATGGCGCTGGAGGGAACGTTGTCAATAGCCCAAGTGTCAAGGATCCGGACCATGAAACGTTTTTCCGGTCCACGACATTCTTATTGAGTGAGGCTGAATCTATCTCTTGACAGCTTTTAGGCCAGAGTAGTATAAGGCGCTCGTCCTCCGTACTACACGAGTAGCGCCGCGACGCGCCTTCCTTGTTCAAGCAA
>DASQKG010000231.1:0-3202 GCA_035630655.1 Pyrinomonadaceae bacterium | reverse complement strand
CCGGTCGCTACCGCTCGCGGTTCTGTTCTAATCTCTATAGTCTTTCAAAGGCAGACCATGAACGAATCAGGAACCAAAACTAATGTGAGACAGGCAGTGCCTTTTTTCGGCGTGTCGAATATTGAGGAGTCGCTTCGCTTTTACGTTGACGGCGTCGGCTTCGTGATGACCAAGAATTGGTCTCCCGAGGGAAAGCTCCGCTGGTGCTGGTTGCAGCTCGGCGACGCGGCCCTGATGCTGCAGGAGTTTTGGAAGGAGGGTCACCACGATGGGCAGCCGGAAGGTAAACTGGGCCAGGGCGTTTCGATCTGTTTCATCTGCGAGGATGCGCTGACGATCTATCGCGAGGTCATGGCCCGCGGTCTCAAGGCTTCGAGACCGTTCGTAGGCAACGGCATGTGGGTCACCTCGCTGTCTGATCCAGACGGTTATCGTATCGACTTCGAGAGTTATACAGACGTGCCGGAGGAGACAGAGTATACAGACTCTTGGTGATGAGTTTATTCGTAGGCAAAATGGCGAGAACTGGCTTATAGTGTCTCGGACGGAATCCGCTTCGGAATTACTGGAACCGCACTCTTCCCAGCCATCACAATTCTTAGTTCCAGGAGTACTGCCTTGAAAGTCAAAAGACCATATAAAGCCTGCCTGCTTGCCCTTAGTGTCCTGCTGGCCTCTCTGCCGGTCACCGGATTTACTGCTCGGCCCGTACCTGCACCGGTTGAAGATCGATTCCAGTCGGACTGGCGGAGTACCGGCGACGAGGCCCCGGTTCAGGCTCAGACAGACACGAATGGTCCATTTAAGTTCGGCAAAGTCGATTTGGAGTTGTTGGCACAAATCAATCTTTTGGACCAGCGTTTTGAGAAGGAAGGTCTCGTTTTCCACGAAGCCGGACTTGACGCTTACCTCGATCGGGTTGGTAAAGCTGTGCTGGCCGGCAGAGAGATAGAAAGCGTCAGCTGGAAGTTTCGTGTCTTAAGGGATCCTGAACCAAATGCTTTAGCCCTTCCCAATGGATCCATCTACATCAACACCGGAATGCTCGCCTTGCTGGAGGAAGAGGCACAACTGGCCAGCATTCTGGCCCATGAAATCATTCACGTCACCGAACGCCACGCCTATCTGCAAAATCGCAGCCTTAGAAAAAAGGTGCTGACTGTCAACATCCTGGGCACCATTGGTGCGTGGACTCCTGGCGCAACGGGATTGGGTTTGGCGCTTTCCACTATCTCACCGCTAATGCTGCTGCTTAGCGTGTCCGGATACAGCAGAGAACTTGAAAAAGAAGCGGACCTCGAAGGACTAAAAACATTAACGGCTGCGGGCTACGAAGCGGACCAGATGGTCAAAGTGATCAGGCTTTTGCAGATGGATATTGAAGGTGAACAAATACACACGTTCTACAGTGACCACCCCAAACTGCAGGATCGCGTCAACTACCTAAGCAGCAGTATCAAGAGTTCAGAAGACAAGCAGTCCGACCAGTCGTTGGGAGATCCCCGAACTCAATACCTCACCCAAATGGAGAACGTGGATCGGCATGATGTGGCCCTGGCAATTAATAGCGGGCGTTTCCGCTCGGCACTCTACATTAGTAACAAGCTCGTTAACTTTCATCCCGACTCATCTGAAAACGTTTTCTATCTTGCGGAATCCTACCGCGCGCTTGGTCCGCGCACGGCATTGACCCCCGCCGAGCTTACAGGAGGCGCCAAGAAAAAGGCCGTCAAAGATCGCAACAAACGAACGAGCGAAGAGCAGGAAGCGGAATTGATGAAGACTCCCACGGGCCAGGAGACGTGGAAGGCGAATCAACAACGGTCTGAGGAGCTTTACTTGCGCGCTTTGGAGTTGAATCGATTCAATGCCATGGCCCACCGTGGACTGGGAATGCTTTATGAAAAAATCGAGCGCAAGGAGGAAGCGATGTCAGAATATCGTAAGTACATAGAACTGGCGCCCAACGCCTTTGACACCGAAAGGATTAAGCGCCGTCTTGAAGGCCTTAGAACACTCTGATCGATTTCTGACACGCGCTGGAGTTAATCGCATGAAAACATCCTCCCGTCTTACCCTATTGTTCGTCGGTTGCCTCTTGGCCTGCGACCAGGTCGAAGCCCAGTATTTGAATCCGAAGATTGCTGAGAAGAAGGTAACGGTCCGTAGCGCCGTTATCCTTCCAGCAAAGGTCGAGATCACAAAAGAAAGCTCCAAAGGTTCGGAGATGATGGTGACCGAGTCTGAGCAGACTAGCAAAGCCGTTTTCGAGGCAGTTGGGCTAACATTGGAACTAAAGAAAATTCTCGTTCTCAAGAGTCCATTTGAAGGTGAGTCAGCTACCACGGATGAGAACCACAGATACCTGCTTGCCGATATTCAAACACGTTACGACGCACTGTTACCCAAGCTGGTAGATAAGTCGAAGGACGTCAAGAAGGCGCGGTTTTCGTTGGGCGATGAGGTTATGTTGCTGAACGTCGACAAGAGTGCTGATGCTCTAATCTTCATTCGCGGACAAGGGCGAGTGTTTACCAAAGGCAAGACCTTCTTCTCGTTGATGAACCCCTTTAGCTTTGAGCTTCCGATTGTGACTATTACTATAGGCATTGTGGATGCTCGGACCGGTGAGATCCTGGTTTTCACCAAACCAGCCAAGTCCAGCGATATTCTCAAGAACCCTAAATCTCTGAACAAGTTCATCACCGAGTCGTTAAAAAAACTGCCACCATCCTCGTAGCTGTAAGTAAGAACAGCTCAAGCCTCGCCAACCCGCAGATTGGGAAAAGCCCATTTTCCCATTCTTCATTGTCTACCTCTTATTCGTGTCCGTTCACCACGAAAAGAGAGTGATCAACGGCCGGATGAAAACGAACCTTTCCTGACCTCCGAATTGGTCGACATTTTCCGTTCTCGCATACCTTCTAAGGCACACATTTTATTTGTCCCGAATGTCGATTTGCGAGTTCTCATACGTCGTAGAGTAGAGCGAACCTCTCAGACTTCAAAAGGAGCACGGAAATGAAATACATGTTGCTGATCTACCATGAAGAGCAGGCGTGGAACCGGCTTAACGAACAGGAGCGCCAGAAGATATACGCTGAATACGGGAAGTTTACGCAAGAGATCATGGCGAGTGGTCACCATCTCGCCGGCTCCGAGTTGCACCCCTGCTCAACGGCGACGAGTGTCCGAGTGCGAG
>DASQKG010000230.1:0-3134 GCA_035630655.1 Pyrinomonadaceae bacterium | reverse complement strand
CGTTGCTGTCCGTGGTGGTCAGCTCGTAATGCGGGAGGTGCTGATGGAAATTGAAGGTGCTGACTCCATTGAGCCAGCCACGGAGATCAAGATCGCGCATAGCGGTAACTGGAGCGAGTTGGTTTGTGCCAGGCAACACCGCCGGTCGCAGGCCGAACCGGTTCTCAACAGGTACGCCAAGACCCTTCATTAGGGAACGGGTATATTTCCCGAAACGTTGCTGACGCGGGACTAATGGGTCGCCGTGATGGGCGTACTCCATTTGGCGCTCATTGAGGTCCGCGGACACGCCCACGTCGTGATGCGGCGCCAGCAGAAGGCAACTTCCCTCTCGCGTCAAAAATTTCTTGATTGCTTCGATTTCTTCGTCAGACGCCTCTTGCTCGGTGACCATATGGTCCAAGCCAAAGACCATCATAGTATCCGTGTCTGCCAGAATGCGATCATCAATCGGCAGCTTCTGACCGGCCTGATCTATTCGCTGATAAACCGCAACGGGGTTTCCTGTAACCTCCTCGGCGAGACTTTGAAATCTTATTGTCGACAGATGGAACAGCTCCAGTGTTCCCGCAATTCCCTGCAGGAACATTTGTTCTGAATATTCCGGCTTCTCATAACTCGGCCAGGCCACTCGGCGCACTTCCGTTATGGTCGAAAAGCGGTTGTCCAATTCCGTTACGTCACGATTAGATTCCCACGGATAGCTCCAGGTCCAATAGATACTGAACCGTCGCTTGCCCGCGACATACTTTCGCGGCAAATGGATTTGGTTGTATGTGCGCGGCGTGTTTTTGATTACCACATTGATTTTGTTCGGCGGCGCTTCTGCAGGAGCAGCTTTCGATTGTTCGGGGCCCTGCGCAAACGCTCGACTTGCCAATAGAGGGCTGACGCCGGCGCCCAAAGCCAAACGATTGAATTCTCGACGCTTCATCAAAGACCTCTGGACTCGTGAGACACATCGCCCTGCATCAGGAGGCCAGAAACAGTCCGCAATGTAAACCTAACTTATCGTCTTGCTTTGTTGTGAGCGACTCCAAACCATACATACCTAAACCTAAGACTCACTCGCTATGTACCAAAGAGCGATGGCATCGCCGCGGGTAAGCCAAAAGGATCACTGCGCGCCGCGGCTCGCAACGTCACGTGCGCCTTCGCCAATACGAAACCCAAACCCACCTAGGGAGAAAGCCATGTTTAAATTCGCCGCCGCTGGCCTTGTTCTCGCTGCTATGTCCTCTGCACACGCCATGCCGCTTGCCCCCGCTCCGCAGCAAGAGACCCTGGTGGTCCCGGTTCGAGCGGCATGTGGTGCGGGTTTTACGCGTGTTAACGGCGTCTGCGTGCGCACGCCTGCCAGGGCGGCTGTCCGGCGAGGCGCGGTGCGACGCTGAGACTAGCCGCGCATCGCCTCCGACATTCGGACTAGGCGACGCTTTCGATGCAATTGCGCAATATCTGCGCGCTATGCGAAATCACGCTATACGAAATGTTGTCACCAAATGAAAAGCGATTCCAAAGGCGAAAGGGTATCAGTATTTCGCGACTACGCACGGTGAGCCGCCTCCGGCGGCTTTCCTTAGAATCCGCTGCTTCGCTTGTAGATCGCTAAACCATTATTTACCCGTCTGTGAGGCCAAGCGTCTTCACCGCCCATATAATATACATTAGTATTCTGATAGTTGCCGAATGCACATTGGCTGTCGGACGCCCCCTCGATTAAATCTGAGGCATGCCTGAGCGCCTGATTTCTTCCAACGTAGGTTGGTGGCTCCTATTTTTACTGGGGTTAGTAATTCCGCTCGTCACCCTTATCCTGGTGACGTCAATTTAGGCTTATGGGAGCTCTTCGCTCTGCGAATCTAGCCGCTTGCAGTTAGGCTGAAACTGGAAAAGTCGCACAACCTATCCAGTTGACGGAAGCGTAACTACCGATGCCAGATAAAACCATTCCGAATGTCGGCTGCGACATTTTCTTGAATGGGGCCTGGTGGGGCTTCCGAGACCGCAAGCTGCACGCCATTGAAGTTGCAACTCGGCTCCGAACTCGCTCGCTGGGAGAGATAAAAATTCACGATCGAGAAACAGGCGACGTCATGCTCATACTATTAGATGGGCAGATACGATACGTTGGCGAGCCACCGCCCCCGTTGACATTTGAGGATATTTGGCCTGGACCGAGCGAGCCTTAATTACTGACACAAATGGTCGGGGCTTCTGTGTTTTGCCCCTGTTAATGTGTATGACGGTTCACCGATGCGACTACGATGCACGACGAATTGCAGTTAGAGAGACCCGTTGCTTACGTCATCGACGATGACGCCGGCTTGCGCGACGGCGTCAGTAATCTTTTGCGTTCCGTCGATATTGCAGTGGAACAATTTGGATCAACCAAAGAATTTCTGGACAGGGAACGGTCTAGTGTTCCGGGGTGTCTGGTCCTAGATGTGCGGCTTCCAGGAATGAGTGGCCTGGAATTCCAGGCAGAGTTAGGACGGCTTGGAATCGATATTCCAATAGTATTCATCACCGGCCATGCCGACGTGCCGATGGGCGTGAAGGCCATGAAGGCCGGTGCGATAGAATTTCTCTGCAAGCCGTTTCGAGAACAGGATCTCCTCGAAGCAGTTCGAAAAGCGATCAACAAGGACTTTGAGCGTCGGACCAAGCAGTCATCGCTCGCCGCCATTCAACAGCACTACGGAACGCTAACACCTCGCGAAAAAGAAGTTATGGCAATGATTGTTTCCGGCATGATGAACAAGCAGATCGCCGCAAAGCTGGACATAGCCGAGATTACCGTCAAGGTTCATCGCGCAAGTCTTCTCCGGAAGATGGATGTAAAATCCCTGGAGCTCGTGCGTCAAGCGGACGCTCTAAGTCAAACTAAGCGCTGATAAGTTCAACCCGAGAATTCTCGGCCAGCGCAGAATTTACGACGCAAACATAATCGTAGCCTGGATGCTTGCCGGCTCCTCATTCCCAAAACTTCGGGAAGTCGAAACGACCGCTAACCCATGCGCGGCGTTTTGCCAGCCGTGCTACGAGATGCTCTCGTCCTGGGCGAACGACGTGTTCGTCACTTCTTGCCACGAGCTACTACAAAGAGGTACGCCCGCATTTATCCTTGGATA
>DASQKG010000229.1:0-4539 GCA_035630655.1 Pyrinomonadaceae bacterium | reverse complement strand
CGGCAACAACTGCAACCGTGAGCAGTTCAGGTAATTGCCACTCTTGCATTCGAATTTCGACGGCTCCGGTCGCATTTGTACTTCTGAATTTCTGCCAACGGTCATTACTTTTCGTAAACAGATTGATGCCCGTGACGCCGTTAACTCCGGCGACACGCGCCACCGCTACTTCCACTTCGCGATCACGCAGCGAACGGCCAAGCGGCCAGCCCGCGCCGTCAGGGCCGCCTGGCGCCAGCGCCCATGCGAAGGCCCGCAATGCATCGCGCACCGAGTTGATGACTGTGTCGCGGCCAAAGCCATTTCGAATGGTGATGCCCGCGCTGATCGCTACCGGAATGTATTCACAGCCGATGACGTAAAGCTCGGTGGTCAACGGGCGACGCGCGCTCAGGTAGTTATGGACCGCTTCGATGATTGGGCGATCAGGACGCGGATTCGGCGGCAGCGTCATAGGTTTAAACGGCAACACCATCACCGTAACGACTCCGGGAACGTTGCTGCGGCGCTGTTGCGGCTTGAACCGCGGAAGCACTTCGACGCGTCCGAGCCGCACGCCCGGAGTGTCTGCCGCCAGACGTTTATAGTCTTCTTCGGTAACGCTGCGATCGCGATGACGAAACAGCGCGGGAATTCGTTGCTCGGCTTGCACCAGCGACTCGGCGGCTTCACCGCCTTCCATAGCCAGACTCTGTTGGACTTTCAGCTTTGGAGGCGGCACGGGATTGTTGTCCAGATCGCGCCCGCTGATCTCCTTCAACGCGCCCGGAGGAAGATTGCCGGCGCTCCCACCCCCGGCGCGCATGTAAGCAACACGAACGCGCATGCCTGCCTCAGGAATGCGCCCGCGGACCCCATCGCCAAAACGAATCGTGCCGGCCTCTCTGTCCAGATAGAAAACTGTGTCGTGTTGTGCGGCGAGAGCGAGATCATCGACAGCAGTCCAGAGACCATAGCCGTCGCCACTCTCGACCTGGAGTTGAAACGTCTCTCGATCGATTGCCACCGCCGGGAGTTGCATTTCCTGGTCGGCGGTCCCATTGCTTTGGGCCACCACGCGGCCGGTCACGGTTTGCCGCTGGTCCACTTCGACCGCGTTAATTCCTGCCCAGCTCAGTGCTAAGTGTTCCAGGCGTTCGGTCGGACGAAGTCGCAGCCAGGTGATCAGCCGAAGATCTTTTTCGGGATCGTCTATGCGCGGCGGACGATCGTCGAGGCCCGCGTTGAGTTTTGCGCGGACGTCGTTGGACAGCTTGCCGATGTTGTCTTTCGAAGGCAGCGCCAGGCGAACCACGCCGGTACGCGTCAGTCCGGCAGTTGAATCGTTGATCACGTCGAGCGCAACATATTCCGGCCTGCCTCCGATCTCCTGGCCGGTGCAAACCTCCCAGATGTAAGGCACGCGTTTCGGAGAACTGACATCCTCAAATAGCGCTGCGACTTTGATGGGAGGCGCCAGGCCGACGTTGATCAAATGTTGCCCGCCATTTTTGGCTTTTCCCAGGGTCTCTTTAATCTCCTCTGTCGTTTTCGGATTCGCACAGAGCAGCGCAATCCACAGACATTTGTCGACCGTGCCATCGATGAGATCGAAACCATCAAGCTCCGCAACGCTGTTTGGAAACACAGGCGTGGTCACGTAAGGAACGGCGGCGCCACTGAGTTGATAGATGTCCCGCAATCCATGCAGGACGTCGCCGAGGCTTGTGCGTTCTGCTCCCGTGAGTGGCCGCTTGCAGTAGGCCTGGCCCGTGACCGGAAGCACAGTGATCTCCGAGAGCGTTTCGAAGTTGACCGGACCCTTGATTGTGGCGCCTCTCTGCAAGTAGATGGCTTTTTTGAAATTTTCGTCGTCAGTTGAAATACTTACCAGACCTCGGGCGGGAATTGCGGGGCGCATTTGCACACCCAGGAGCTTGAGGAAAACGAGCCGTTGTCGTTCGGGTATCAGGTTCGCGCGGTACAACAAGGTGTCGGTAAGCCAGGCAAACAATTCGATGATTGTGCGGCCGGGGTCGCCCGGGCGCGGGTTTGTCCAATCAGGCGTGTGGGCTGGAATCCGCGCCAGTAACTCTTCGACCAGATCGTCGAAGCTTCTGTCATCAAGCGCTGGTGGACGTATCGGCATTGACTAGCTCCCGAGGTCTATCGTCACTCCCAATTGTTTGACTGCGCCCGTTCGTTTCAGTTGATACCCGATCTCCACTCGGATCTTCGTCGGCGCATCCGGCACCTCCGCCACGTCGACGCGATTGATCATGATTCTCGGCTCCCAACGCTCGAGCGACTCGGTAATCACATCCATCATTCGCCGGCGGGTAGTTATCGTGTTCTGCTCGTGGATGAAATCTTCCAATCCGGCGCCGAAGCTCGGACGCATCAGTTGTTCACCGGGTCGCGTTTGCAGAATCACCTGAATCATTTGTCGCACTCCTTCTTCCAGCGCCGGGTAATTCAGCGTCCCATTGGCGTCGGGGAGCGGGAGCAAAGGCCAACCGATCGGAACTGGAAGAAATGTCTGGCTCGCCATGAGGGCTTACACCTTTGCTATTGCTTCTTCGGAAACGGAATGCAGATCTTGATCAATGGTATCCACCAAAAGATGATGTTCAGCAGCGACAAGAAGATGTTGAGGACGATGAAGGCGCAGAGAGTGATGATCGGAATATTGAATCCGCAGATCCAATCGAGTCCAAACCCACCGCCGCCTGGTCTTCCTTCACCCTTTAGAAAAGCTTCGGGAGTATTGTCCCTTAGTAGATTGAAAAGTCCCTCCGGTATGGCAAACGCAACGTTAGGTTTGCTTTTCAGATTCTTAAGAAAGTCCTTGTTGAAGGGATCGGGCAACTGCACCTTCACCGGCGGCATTCCGTTGCTGTCATACCAGGGCGCAATCGTGAACGGCTGACTATATTCACTCCACCAGATCTTCGGGGGGCAACCGTCCGAACGTGAGACCCGCACAAAAGCGCGCGCACGATATTGTCCGGCCGGCTCGTCGAATCTCCCTTCGCTCTTCATTAGCGATCCCAGAACGCTGTTCAATCGCGCGACCACCAGGTTCAGAATTCGTTGTTCCTGTCCCTGATCGATCACCGGCCAATGTTTAGGCATGACCAAAGACCGCGTCGCCGCTTCGACCAGGATCTCGCACGCATCCTTCAGGAAATCTCCAAAGGGGCGTCTGACGTTCGTGCCTGCATTGTCTACATCAACATTCAGCCTGTTCAGCTCCTGCAACAGGGCCCTCCCCTCAGTGCTGAGTCCGAACGCGTCGAACTCGACTTGCAGTTGGCGAAGACTCAAAACGAAGTTCTCGAGACCGGAATCGCGGGCGTTCGCGAATGTGATTGTGCTGTTCGCCGCTGGGACGACAGGAGACGCGCCTGATTGCGGCTTTTGCAGATAGAAAGGAAGGTGCTGGCGAATCTTTTCGATGTCGGATGGTGACCAACCCGCCGGTTGCGCTGTGGGGCTTCCCGGCTCATTGACCTCCGAACTGGTGACCGGCACGACGCCGTAGAGAATCGTTCGCTTCACGTTTCGACAAATCTCCGGCGGTGCTGTGAAGAGCGGTGCAACGCTTTCAGTAAACGGAAAAGAACTCTGCTTCCAAATACTCAGCCGTCGGTCCATCTCGTCATTTCCCGACATCAGTTCCGGCCGGCGAAGCGAAGGGTCCGGATCCATCTTTTGCTCTTCGGGCAGGTTGAATGCCTCCCAACCACGCAACTTCTTTCCGCTTTGCACCCAGGCCTCCAGTCGCTGTTGACCTGAAGCGCCTCCTCCTGGCGCGACGCGCCGCACTACCAAGCCGGCACTCTCAATCTTGGTCGGATCCAGACGCGGAGTTCCGATCGTGTCGCAGGCGACTTCAACCATCGCAACGTAAAAAGTGCGGTGTACGGGCTGAAACAATTTCAATACTGCGTTTTCGGCATTAGGGGTAGCGACACTGGCGACGGCCTTTTGCAAACCTCCGGCGCCCGACAATTCATCAAGGATCGCGGCGATGAATTCCTGGTCAGTGCGTTGCAGAATTGTCGGCCTGGCGCCACTGCCGCCGGCAACGCTCAAACCCCGGATGATTACTGGATGGTCTACCATATATTTCCAGCGCCTGGTGTGTATGTGCTGGCGATGACGGTCGTCGCTTGGAGGACGTCGCACTTCACGATTCCGGAAAACTTTGACATCGCAGCGTCAACCGTCACCATTCCTGAAGTTACCTCCACCTGGCTCGCTTCAACTTTGACCTTCGATCCCGTCTGCACTGACACACCTTGCGGGTCGACCGTAATCGTCGTGCCCGCACCCTTGAACTCGATCTTGCCTCCGCCGCTGTCGGTGAGTTCGCCGGTAACGCCGTTCGGCGTCTCGAAAGCGATCTTGGCCCCAGCGCTTTCCTCGACAATCGCGATGCGAGTCCCGGCTTTTCCCACGATGGTCCATCGATCGATGCTGTCGCCCGCGCCTCCCAGTGTTTCCGGAGGCCCCGCATCGCCGTTCCAAAGCCCACCCACGACCACCGGCAAACGA
>DASQKG010000228.1:0-16142 GCA_035630655.1 Pyrinomonadaceae bacterium | reverse complement strand
TTAATGACGAGCCGGAAAAAGTGAACCAGGATCCGTATGGTGAAGGTTGGATGATTCGCATGAAGTTGTCGAATCCCGGTGAGGTAGACAGTCTTTTAACAGCCGCGGAATACGAAGATTTTACGAAAGGTGACACGGAGTAAAGTTGCGTTACATTCCCAACTCGCCTGAAGAGCGCGCAGCAATGCTTCACCAAATCGGCCTGGGCTCGGCCGAAGATTTGTTCGACTCAATTCCGAAGGAACTTCGCCTATCCCGGAATCTGAACACGCCCGCGGCGCTTTCAGAGATCGAACTGCTGGCCGGCTTCGAACGGCTTGCCGAACGCAACCCGGGCGCACGCCGCACAAGCTTTCTCGGCGCTGGCGCGTATCAACACTACATCCCGACAATCGTCGATCACATCATCTCGCGCTCAGAGTTTTTTACCGCGTACACGCCATACCAGCCGGAAATATCACAAGGCACACTTCAGGCAATCTTCGAATTCCAGACTCTGGTTTGCCAGTTGACTGGAATGGAAGTGGCCAACGCTTCCATGTACGACGGCTCAACAGCGCTAGCGGAAGCTGTGTTGATGGCCGAGCGGGTGACGAAGCGTTCGAAGGTCGTGGCCTGCGGTGCGATTCATCCCGAATACCTTGAAGTAATCGATACCTATGTTCAGCATGCCGGGATTGAACTGGTGCACGCTGAAGCTGATGCGGAAACGGGCCAGGCTGCAGGCGACATCGCCGAGTTGCTTGACGATAAAACCGCTGCACTGGTGGTCCAGTCGCCGAACTTCTTTGGTTGCATCGAAGACGTAACAGCGCTCGCGGAGAAAGCACACGCGGTGGGCGCGCTGATGGTTCTTGCAGTTACTGAGGCGATATCGCTTGGTTTGCTGAAGTCGCCGGGCGCCTGTGGCGCAGACATCGTCGTCGCCGAGGGGCAATCCTTTGGTGTGCCGCTTTCGTTTGGTGGGCCGTATGTCGGATTGTTCGCAACACGTGAAAAGTACGCGCGACAGATTCCGGGTCGCCTGGTTGGTGAAGCGTATGACAAGCAGGGCCGCCGCGGTTTTGTTTTAACTCTGGCGACCCGCGAACAACATATCCGGCGCGAGAAGGCTACTTCAAACATCTGCACCAACGAAGGGCTGATTGCGCTGGCGGCCACGGTTTATCTTGAAACGATGGGACGTCGTGGTCTGCAGGAAGTTGCCGCGCAGTGTGCCCAGAAAACGGCGTATGCGGCACAACGAATCGCAGAGCTTGAAGGCTTTTCAGTTCCGTACACTGCACCGCGATTCAATGAGTTTGTAGTCACGGCTCCGGGCGACGCCAAGGAACTGCTTTCGCGTTTGGCGTCTGAAAAAAACATCACGGGCGGACTAGCAATGTCCCGCTACTTTAAAGACAGGCCAAATGATTTTCTGGTCTGCGTGACTGAGCTGAATTCGCGTGCGGATATTGATGCGCTGACAGATGCATTGAATGGGTAACGAAGCATTCATGAAAAAGTGTACTTACTTATTGCGTCTCCTTTTTAACGCTGGTGGGGAGTGCCTCGCTTGCTCAGAGCGTTGATCCATAAGATATTGGCCGGGACTAAGACATTCACTTAAGTATGAAATCTGAAATCACAAAAGTCACAACTCACATCAACCCGAACGAAGCGTTGATCTTCGAGCGTTCGCAACCCGGCCGCCTCGGTTATCGCCTGCCGCCGCTCGACGTGGACGAGTTGCCAATCGAAGACATCGTGCCGATGCAGTTTCTGCGCGACGACGATCTCGAAGGCGTGCCTGAAGTGAGCGAAGTGGATGTGATTCGTCACTTCGTCCGTATGTCCACCTGGAACTATTCAATCGATCAAGGCATGTATCCGCTCGGTTCATGCACGATGAAATACAATTCGCGCCTTAACGAGAAGGTCGCACGAATTGCGGGATTTGCGGGACTGCACCCGCTAAGCAACGACGAGGATGCGCAAGGCGCGCTCGAAGTCATTTACGAACTCCAGCAGAACCTTGCTGAAATCACCGGACTTCCCGGCGTCTCTCTGCAACCAGCTGCCGGCGCGCACGGCGAGATGACGGGCGTGATGATAATTCGCGCTTACATCGATGCTCGCGACGGAGCCGAAGCGTCGGCTAAGCGCCGCACGATGTTGATTCCTGACTCGGCACACGGCACCAATCCGGCTTCCGCACATCTCTCGGGTTTTTCAGTCAAGACGATTCGCTCAACACCCGAAGGCTTAACCGATCTCGATCACTTGCGGGAGGTGTGCGCGCACGGCGACGTCGCCGGGCTCATGCTCACCAACCCGAACACGCTTGGCCTGTTCGAAAAAAACATCCAGGAGATTTGCAAGATCGTTCACGACGCCGGTGGGCTGGTGTACATGGACGGCGCCAACATGAATGCGCTCGTGGGCGTGGCGCGCCCCGGTGACATGGGTGTCGACGTCATACACCTCAACCTGCATAAGACTTTTTCCACGCCGCACGGTGGCGGTGGTCCAGGCTGTGGCCCATGTTGTTGCACAAAGGAACTGGAGCCGTTTCTGCCGGTTCCCCGAATTGTGCGTACTGGAAGCGTTAAGTCTGAAACGTTCAACCTCGATTTCAACTATCCGAAATCGATTGGGCGCGTCAAAGCGTTCTTCGGCAACTACGGCATGATGCTGAGGGCCCTGGCTTATATTCAAACGCACGGTTACGACGGGCTTCGCGAAGCTACTGAAGCCGCCGTGCTCAACGCGCGCTACATCGCCCACGGCCTCATCAGCGACTACGAAAAGCCTTTCGAGGCATCGCCGATGCATGAGGTGGTCTTCACCGATAAGCGCCAATCGCGTAAGGGCGTGCACACGCTCGACATCGCCAAGCGTTTGATCGACTACGGGTTCCATCCGATGACGATCTACTTCCCGTTGATTGTTCAGGGTGCAATGTTGATCGAGCCAACTGAATCAGTGGGCCACCAGGAATTGGATCAGTTTATTGAAGCAATGCGTTCGATCGCGCGCGAAGCTGTTGAAGATCCTGATTTGGTTTTGAATGCTCCACATTCAACTCGGATCGGCCGCCTCGACGAAGCCGCCGCCGCCCGCAAACCTGTTCTCCGCTGGAAACCAAAACAAGCTGCCAGCTCCGGTTAGACTTTAGTTTGCTTCTGATAACTCGGTTATAATCTTTCCGTTATGACCCCGGAAGAAGAAGATTATTTCCTCAACCCTCCGCCTGGTTCTGCCGCCGCGCTAGCTGTCGCATTTGGGATCGACCTGACGCTCACCCTCGAGAACCTACGACTCACGCCTGAAGAACGAATCCGCAAACTGGACAATTTCATCCTGGGTGTCGCGGGGCTGAAAGCATCAGCGCGCAGATTGGGTCCGAGAGATGCAATCGATAACCAGAATAATTGAAGAGCCACTTGAACTGCTCGGCAAACATGCGGTTGACTGCGTGATCATAGGCGGAGTGGCAGCCACTCTCTACGGTTCCACAAACCTAACGAACGACCTGGATGTTTGTTATTCCAGAACCGCCGAAAACCTGGAGAGGCTGGCCAAGGCGCTTCTCTCGGTTAACGCGAAGCTCCGTAACGCCCCACGCGACCTCCCGTCTATTCTTGACGCAGAAACGTTGCGACGTGGTGTGAACTTCACCTTCTCAACTGATGTCGGAAATCTTGATTTGCTTGGTGAAGTGCGCGGAGTGGGCTTCTACGAACAAGCAATCTCCGACGCCATTAGGTATGAATTGTTTGGTTATTCGTTTCCGGTTCTTGAGATCGGAAAACTAATTGTGGCAAAGCGGACCGCTGGTCGTGGAAAGGATATGATTGCGGTGGTGGAATTGGAAGCTATCCGCAGCCGCGAGACGAAGAAGGACCAGCCGTAAGGCCTTTGAAGACTATCCTTCCCACCCTGTCGGATTGGTACTTCCCGCAGCGATTTTTCTTCCTTCTGACGGAACCTGCAACAACGCTAGCCGCCGGACAATTCGCCCGTTGATGAGGTGTTCCTCAACAATCTCCGCGACATCGCCGGCTCGTACCTGCGCATACCAGACTCCGTCCGGGTAAACCATCACGGCCGCTCCGATCGCGCAAAACCCCACCGAGCCACACTCCGTCACCAGGATCTTCCCTTTCGGGTTCTTGCCCTTTTTTGCCTTGCCAAAGAGTAGATCACGGGAAATCAGCTCGCGTTCAAACGCAGACTTCACTTCAGCGCTGTCGACCACCGAACAGGATTTTCCAGTACAAACGAACACGTGATGACGGATAGGCGCCGTCGCCACCGGAGCCAGGATTGCCAGCGCCTCCACGCTTTTAATGAGAGGGTTTTCAGCCATCGAAACGTACCTTTGTTAGGCATGTTAACACACGGCTCCGGCCCTCGGCCGTGGCGGCAAGCGTTACGGAGACCGAGCTCAGAATCTGAGGTGAATACCCAGTGGGTATCGTTTTCTCTGCCCCAACGGGGCTTCGGCCTAAAGCCCAGTGTTGCCGAGCTTTGGCGGCTACCCTGGGAAGGGCAAACAATTGACTTTCAACCGCAACGCGGTTGCGACTGCTTTCCGGATTCCGTGGAATGACGCCACCGCGTTGCGGTTGAGATCCCAATCCTCTTTCCATCCCAGGGTAGGCGCCAAAGCTCGGCAACCCTGGGCTGTAACTCGTAGCCCCCGTTGGGGCAATAAGCACTCGGCGCTCTCGCGCTCGTTTTTTTATTGACTGCTCTCGTTGGTACTACGTTTTCCGACCTCTCAACTTTTGCTGGCGATGAATACATTGTAGAATGACGCGCAAGAAGGGCGACCGCTCTCGAGACCGCGTTGGAGTTGAGCGGTTCTCAATCGGTCGCCCAAATTAATGTAACGGACTGTTTCAAAGCTAACCGCTATGGCAACCGGCCTCGTCATTCATATCTCATCGGGCCAGGACAAACACACAGAAGTCTTGACCGAGAAGCATATTCGCATCGGCAGTTGCGACGACTGCGAGGTCCACCTGCGTCTATCTTCTCTGCCGGAGGGTGCGCCGGATGACCATGCACTGCTTGAACTAACGCGCACGAATGGGTTTTACCGCGTCGCAAACTTTGATGGATCGCTAGGTCTCACTCATAACGGCCAACCGCTCGAACCGAATACTGAAATCAAAGACGGCGATGAAGTCTCTGTTGGAAACTCGGCACTGGCTCTACAGTTTTTTCCGATTCGCTCACTGCCCGCAGTAATTAACCCTTCGGTTCGCGAAGCCCAGGTGGCGCCCTTTATCGAGCAAGCCGCAATTGAGTCGGCCGCAACAGCGCGACGCGACGACGCCAAGGTTTTTCTGCGCGAGTTTACACGTGAGTTAGTCAGAGAGATTAAACTCAGCACAAAGCTGATCGCCCTCGGGATCGCAGTGGTGCTGGTCGGCGGAATTCTTTACCTCGGGTTCGCGTCGTTTAGGGAAATGCAGCGCACACGGCGCTTGATTGATGATCAGCGGGCACAGCTCGCGCAGGCACAAGAACAGGCCGCGCGAATGAATCAGTCACTGGCAGACAATACTCGGTCAAACAAGGAAATTCGAGATAGTCTATCGCTCGCTGTAAAACTGCGGAATGATTATGGCAGCGGTGTCTGCTTGATTGCCGGCTCGTACTACTTTGTTGAAGCAGGTACCGGCCGGCCGCTGCGCTATTCTGAAGCACAAACTACTGAAAGCGGCGGCGCGGTCCAGTCAAGTGATGAGCCCACCTCGCTTACTCCCGAAGGCAAGGCCGCTATCGCTGAATACGAGTTTGTGGGAACCGGCTTCTATGTCGGAGATGGCTTTGTCATCACCAACCGTCACATTGCCCAACCATGGCTGGCAGACGATCGAGCGCAGAGTTTAAGCAGCAGCGTGAGGGGCCAGCCGCGGCTCAAGAAGTTGAACGCATATTTTCCAGACCATCAGCAACCCATCCCTTTGAAGTTCAAGGCGGCGGGAACCCGGGACGATCTTGCCGCTTGCCTTCTGGACACGAAGGACATACCAACCGACATCCCTACGCTTCCACTTGAAACGGACAAAGATGCGGTTGCGGTTGGCAAGACAGTTGTGATGATGGGTTATCCCTTGGGGCCGGATCGTTTGATGGCGCTTTTCGATGACGCAGAGTCGCGCGGTATCCAACAAAGGTACGGCGGCTCGTTGGACACTCTTCTCGGCTATCTGGCGGAGAAGCGACGCATACAGCCTCTTACGACGCAAGGCAACATAACCGATCTTGACGTTCGGCGAATCGCTTACGACGCGCGCACGGCGGAAGGCGGTTCAGGCGCACCGGTGTTTGGGCCAACCGGCCGCGTCATTGGTGTGAATTTTGCGGTGCTGGCCGGTAATCAGGCGTCAAACTTCGCGGTCCCCATCCAGTATGGAATCCCTCTGCTCGAGCGAGCGGGTTGGAAATTCCCATCGGATAAAGATCCGAACGAGGTAGAAGGCGCGCCCGCGCCTCAGAAATAGCCCCACTAAAGATTCCGAACAAACAGTAGAGGATAATGCACCCTCAAAGAGTGCAAACCCGGAATACGTCGCGGAGCGATCTCATTAGCACCGTGGCTTTAGCCCGGTGACCAGGGCGGATCTCAACCTGTTAACCGTTTCTAACGGTTTTGTTTCGGCTTAAAAGAAACCGTTGGAAACGGTTCAGAACGTTTAGGTGGTTCTCGATCACCGGTCTGAAGCCACGGTGCTAATGAGGTTGCTCCGCGTGAACCGAAGGATATGAGTTTCTCTGGCCAGCCTGCTCTGCAACTCCCACACCTTCTGCACGCATCGTATCCACGTCTTTAAGAATCCAATTAAATTGGACCAAACGCCGCGTTCCGAGGTTTTTAGTTGATCGTGTATCATCCCCGTCGAATCAGTCCAGGCACGATGATTGCCATTATTCCTGTGTGCCTGTTTTAACGTCATTATTGTCTATAATAGATTTAACAACGACGCAGTAAGATCGCGCCATCAGAAGGAAAACCAACGGTTTTGAAAACTCCTAAGGGACACCGCCTCTGCCCCGTAAGAGCCCAGCGACGTCGAACCTCGGTGCTGGTTTTTCTTTTCGTCGTCTCCTTAATTCCCACGCGCCCGTTTCTCGGACCTCCGGCACAAGCACAGAATCCTTCAACGACCGCCGCGGCGACGACATCAGAGGTCTTTCGTCTCGAACGTGTTTCCGTTGAAGGCGGCGCGGAGCTGATTACTGTTCACGCAAAATTGAGCGGACTTGAAACTTCCGCGTCTGCAGCAGAAGCCAGCCAATGGGTCCCGATGGTTACAGTCCTTCGCGACACCCTCGGTGACTCGAGCCCGGAAAACGATCGCCTCCGATATGTTTGGCCACTGACATACACGCGCCCGACTATGCGGCAACGTTTCCTGGGCGCGATACCGTTTCTTTACGCGAGGGTTGGCAACAAGAAACACGTTTCCGATAAAGCGCCGCCTCCGGTTATGGATCTCGCCGCCCCGGATCGTGATGTTTGGAACCGAATCTTTTGGACGGCGCTCCAAAGTTTGTTGTTGGATCCCTACGGCACGCCGGTGAAAGCTTCGACGCGCTCCTACCGGCAAAACGTGTCGGACTATCGTAAGGCGCACATAATTCGCGCGCTCTCGGTACTATCTCTTTACCAGGCGATACAGGGAGGCGACGGAGGCGAGGGCCGTGGACCAAATGTGCGGCCGGCATTCACCGAATCCGAACTCGCCGAGATTCAGGCGCGCCTGCTGTTGACCGACAAAACATTCGGCGGGCTGATCGACAATCTTCAACTCGCGCGTTACAGCGATAAGAGCTCTACCAGCGCTCTCGATGAACGCGGACACAACTGGGAACTGCTGCGACAAAGGGCCGAAGCCGAGTCGCTCTATTTCGAACCATTGCAGATGCCTGACGGCAGCACTACCCACGCCTTGCTTTGGGTCGCCCGGGAGGATCTTGAAAAGAATCAGTCTCGGCAGTACGTCAAACGTTTCTTGAACATCGAATGTCCATGGACCGACAAACAACTTAAGAATTGGCGAGGTCATGTTGAGACCCGTTATTTCGATTCGGAGAGTCGCCCGGTTTCCCCTGACGAGCCTGGCGCGCGAGCGGTCGAGATGATTCCGCTGGCACTTTATGGACTTGATCACCCGAAGATTCCGATTTTGCTCGTTGATTTTCGCGATGGACTAAACCCCAAGAAGCGCGAGATGTCGCGCCGCGTGCTTCAGGACGTTACGCGCAATGTCCTTTCGCTTTCACGCTTTGGCGACGTCCCTTACTTTCTCGGGCGCACGGTTTTTGATTTTGTCACCGGCAGACGTGGGATGGACGTTAACCAACCTTCCCGTTTGCGCACGTATTCCCAGTTGAAGTTGTTGCTGGCTTTGAATCAATCGCTCGATTCGGAGTTGCGTGAAGAGATCGGGAACCGTGCAGAGAAGGTTTCGCTCAATCCGTTCGAGAATGATCTGAAGGCAGAAGCACGCGTTGCCCGACAACAGTATGCCGCACTGCTCAAGTATGCGAGGTCGCCGAAGGGCTTGCCCGCGATGCTTGGTCGTGACCGCCGCGCGGAGTTAGTCGCACACAAGCACGAAAAAGTGGAACGTGCGTTGTTTCGTTTGGCAAACATTTTAAGTTTCGGAAAATATACGCATCGCGAGAAAGACAGTCCCGAGATTGAAGCGCGGCTCGACATTTCAAGACGGCTGGACTATCACACACGCTTCCTTCGACAGGTCGCCCAATCCAGCCCGCAGATCGACGTCGTCTGGAACCTGGAGGACGTCAACCGTTCACTGCGGTTTATCGCGGAACATGGATCGGAAGCCGACTCTCGGGCGATTAGCGCCACTGCGGAAATCTTCTCTCGCACGCAGGACAACGAGACGCGACGCACTTGCCTGGAGAGTCTTTCGCGTATCGACAATCCGAAAGCCAGAAAAGAATTGATCCGAATTTCGCAGAATACCGATCTGGATCCGGCCTGGAAGCAGTTGATTACTTCCTACCTGCACAGTCCCAAACGCATGGAACCGCTCGCGGCTTCCGATGCAACGACACGTGCTAACGGCTCTGCGCAGCAGTAGAAATGATCTTCAGGGCCAGACTCCATACACGACCGTCTTCGATCAGGGCAAACGCTCATCTCGTTTTTCTCCGCCTCATCACCGCCGTTTTTATATCGCTGATCCCATCTCTTTGTTCTGCCGAAACAAAGCGAGTGGTGATCATCAGAGTCGATGGTCTTCCTTACGGCTTGCTCGACAGCTTCGCTAAAGAGCGTGACCAGCATACCGGCAAGAGTCGCCTGCCATGGATTGACCATGTCTTCTATCAACGTGGTGCGCGGCTTTCCAATTTCTACACTCGCGGGATGAGCCTGTCGGCGCCGTCATGGTCCCTTCTGGACACGGGCCAGCATTTGCAAATCAAAGGCAACGTCGAGTTTGACCGCTACACGTTGCACACGTACGACTATCTCAACTTCATCCCGTTTTACTTGAAGAGCGCTGCGGGCCAACGCATCGACATGCCCGGGACAGAAGTGCTCGACTCGCTCGGTTTGCCACTACTCTTCGACGCATTTGCACACGAGGACAGGTACATAGGTTTCCAGCTGTATCAGCGAGGTATGCGCTTCGCTACGCTCAAGGACGCGATGCAAACGCGCTTTATGAAGCGCCCCAGAGAGTTGTTGGATGAGTGGACCATGGGACTCGATATGCGCACACCATTCTTCGATCAGATGGAGCGCGAACTGAAAACTAAGCTTAACGATCCCAACAGCCGATACCTTGATATATACGTAACGGGATTTGATCACGTTGCTCACCATGTCAACGATCGCCGCTCTCATTTTTCCGAAATGCAGATTATCGATGCGTTGGTGGGACGCATCTGGACAGCAATCCAGAAAGCTCCACAGGCGCAGGAGACGGCCTTAATCGTGATTTCCGACCATGGATTCAACACGAGCGAGGGTGTCTACAGCCAGGGCTATAACCTGGTTAAGTTGCTCGGCAGCCCCGCTGGCGGCGGCCATCACGTAATTACGAAACGTCGCCTGATGTTGGACTATTCACTCAAGGGCATTAACTTTCTGGTGCCTCTGATCACCACCACCACCGACGACTCCTTTTATCTGACCGGACAGAGTACCAACTATCCGACTGCCTTACTCGATTTCGACGGCAATGAACGGGCCTCAATCCATCTGCGCGACAGCGACTTGAATTTGCTCCACATCCTTTTGCAGCAATTGCAGCGGAACAAGAAGTCGCCTGCGGTTCGTAGCGCGTTAGTCAACGAATTTTTTAAGACTATCGATAACCGGCGGGCTGAGTGGCAAAACAGTCTTGACGAACTTAACCAGGAGCTCGTGGCTTTGCGGGTTCAAATCGACAAGCAGCGCCAACTTTGGGAAGCAGAGCCTAAAAAGTTTTCTCCTGAAGAGATTCGGTTGGGCCGCGACGACCAGAAAAAGCGCGTCTACGCTCAACTCGAGCGCTGGATGAGCCAGGAGAAGAGTTATACGGAGTACACACATACGCTCGGCAATCTTCTGGCGCTGCTGAAAGAAAGCTTCGCCGCAGATAAACTAAAATTAGACAAACTAAAAATTGAAGACCTCATCGCCAAACAAACGATGGGTGAGCGCAATAGCGTATATGATCTGCAAAACTACATCGTCGGTCTCACGCCCGGCGGGCTGCAGGTTAAGCCGGATGGCTCACTCGATATGGTGAACAGCTTCAGGCGTGTCGACTATCTTGCTTTGCTCCACAGCATCGCCATGCGAAACAACGTCCAGCCGAAGGTGACGAACAAACCCATCGACATGATCGCCACACGTTTATCGTCCGCTTTGGTGGCTCCCGTGCTCGGCGAAAACGGACTGACCGCGGATGTAGTGTGGGTTTATGGCGGTCGTGACAAGCAAGCATTAATACTCGCGCGTGAGAACGAACGCGGCACGCTTAGCCTTCGTTATCAGCCAATCCGAAACCTGAGGCAGGACGCCGGCGGTCGCGTTCACTTTGAGGCGGTGAATTGGGAGCCGGGCTTTCCGCTGCACATCTTCGAAGATTCCGAGCTTGATATACCGAGTGGGGATCGACACGCGTGGTTGAGCCAGTGGCACACAGACGTCGAATGGCTTAGGGCCTTACACAAAACTAAATACTCAAATGGCCTGATTGGCCTTTATGAAGAGATTGCCCGACACCCAACTGAGAGTCTCGCTCTCGATGCGCCCGGGCTATCCAATCGTGAACGGCTCATGCGCCGATTTGCCCGGCGTCAGCGCGAACTCATCGAGACGGACCTGTTGTTGATTGCCAACGATCACTGGAACTTCGACGTGCGCGGTTTCAACCCCGGTGGCAACCATGGTTCGTTCTTCCGCATTTCCACGCGTTCGACATTCATGTTAGCCGGTGGTGACGGCACAGGGATTCCCCACGCGAGGTTGATTGAGGAGCCGTACGACAGTTTGAGCTTTGCGCCAACAGTGCTGGCGTTAACTGGGAATTTACGCGATGATAACTCTCCCGTTTCAACACTGTGGAATAAAGGGTTTCGGCGTTTTCCCGGACGTGTGGTGCGTGAAGTGTTGCGGAATCAGAACCCGAAGCGATAGTGGGATCAAACTGATTCGCCTCAGCGCCAAAGGCGCGAAATGTAACAGCCTGGGGCAACGCCCCAGGTAGGCCAAATGAGATTCTCTTAGCGCTGAAGGCGCAAAATGATTTTGAGGAGACGACTATTACTGTCCTTTGTTGCACACCGATTCCGCATGTCGCGCCTTCAGCGCTTCCTAGCCTCGTTTACTTCCACCTGGGGCGTTGCCCCAAGGCTATTATATTCCGCGCCGTTGGCGCTGAGAGCCGGAGTCTTACGACTCCGGTAACGGGGGCAGTTGCAACTCCTTGACGATTTCCGAAAATCAGTTGGTTGATATTCCGCCCGACGAAGTTAGCGAGCTGGATGAGCTCGTTGATCAATCGGAACCCGCCTCCACAGATAAGACTCGCCGTTCCTTCATCTGGCTACAAGCGCTTGCCTTCCTGCTTGGACTCGGACTGCTAATCTACGTTATCAATCTCGTCGGCCTGCAGCCGCTGTTTGACGCGCTCCTGCGTATTGGTTTCGGGTTCTTCATCGTGGTTGGGATCAGCGGCCTCCGTCACGTGTTCCGGACCATCGCTATGTCCGCGGCCGTCCCCGCCGAGCATCGCCGCTTTACCTTTCTCCAGGCATTTGCAGCTCGGCTCGGCGGCGAAGCGATCAGCTTTCTTACTTTTACTGGACCACTGCTGGGCGAGGCTACTAAAATTGCACTCTTGCGTAAGCGCGTACCGCTCACTTACGGCGTGCCGGCGCTGGTTGTCGACAACCTTCTCTACAATCTTTCCGTCGTCTTCTTTATCCTGAGCGGCGCGTGCGTAATGTTGTTTACGTACAACCTCCCTGCTCCCGTCTACTATGCACTGATTACCATCGCGTCAGTCGCCGCGCTCGGCATCCTGGCGGCAGGCCTCGCAGCCCGCCGCCGCATCATGCTGGTAACCTGGCTGTTGGACCAGATGGCAAGGCTGCGACTCAGCCCTAAAGTTATTCTCAAACGCCGCCAACACATCAATCACATCGAATCGAAAGTTTACGATTTCTACAAACATCATCCTGGCGTCTTCTTCGGCATGATTGCCTGTGATCTGCTGGCCCACACCTCGAGCGTGATTGAAGTCTACGTCACTCTGCGCATGCTTGGATTCACGCCCGGCGTTGCGCAAGCGTACATTATCGAGTCACTGACAAAGGTCATCAATTTTGTTTTTGCGTTTGTGCCGGGTACCATCGGCGTATATGAAGGCGGAACTGAGGTGGTATTGCAGGCGCTCGGTTTTGCGGCGGCAACTGGACTCGCGCTGGCGCTGGTGCGCAAAGCGGCCACCATCTTTTGGACGTCGATCGGATTATTGATACTGACGTGGCGAACTCTGCCAAACGCGTGGGGACGAGTTTTAGATCGAAGTCCACGCTTGCGAACACTTATGGATAGCCTCGTACTTTCAAACATCAGCCACCGGCCGGCACGCACTGCAGTCAGTGTACTTGGCACCGCAGTTGGAGTTTTGCTAATCGTGTTTACTGTTGGCCTCGCTCATGGAGTGCTGCGAGAACGCGGACGTCGCGAGGGCAACATCGGCGCTGAGATCATGGTTCGCGCTGAAGGCTCGCTCGGCTTCGGTGGTCCCGCGACCTTTGCGTTGCCCATTTCCAGGGCTGCAGAGATCAACGGTATAGAAGGAGTTCGTGCGGCTACCCCAATCGGACAAGCGCTTGACCGGAGTGATTCGGGTTTCGGGACGCGTTTGCTGGACGGGATCAAGTTCGATGAGTATGCAACGCTGACCGGCGTTACCATTCGCGAAGGCTCAAAACTAACCGGCGGCGATCAGGCCATCGTCGATCCGATTTGGCAGCAACAACGCAATGCCGCGGTCGGCTCGACAGTCCAACTTTTTGAACGTCCCTTCACCATCGTGGGCGTGTATGAGCCTCCGGGCGGTGGCCGCATCAAGATTCCTCTCGAGACAATGCAGGATCAGGAAGGTGCTGAAGGTAAAGCCTCTGCGATTCTTGTCGCCGTTAATGACCCGGCGAAGCAGGAGGAAGTTGCGGCTCGGATCAAGGAACGTTTCCCGGAGGATCAAATTGTCTTCACCAGAGACTTGCCTGAGATTTATGCCTCCGGTGTACCTGCGCTCAACGTCTTCATCCAGGTTGTGGTGGGCGTTGCCGGCGCGATCAGCATGCTGGTAATCCTGCTTGCCATGTACACCACGGTCACCGAGCGTACACGCCAGATCGGCATCCTCAAGGCCTTGGGAATGTCGAAGACCGGCATCGCCTGGGTCATAGAGCAGGAAGCGATCCTTGTCAGTTTGTTAGGGGTCCTGGTTGGGATAGGTCTTACTCTCGCGGCGCGCTTCTTTGTGATGCGGACCACAACCCTCGTAGTAGAGATTGAGCCGTGGTGGATCTTCATAGCCTTCCTCGTCGGCATTGTTGGCGGCAGCATCGGCGCACTCTACCCAGCACTACGCGCCGCGCGCCAGGATGCGGTGGACGCGCTCAGCTACGAGTAGGACAGACATTCCTGTCCAACTGCAAAGTAAGGAGGACCTAAATGGCGAAATATGATCTAGCAATTTCGTTTGCTGGTGCGCAGCGACTGCCTGCTGAGTCATTGGCACGTCAGCTGGATGCAGCAGGTTATTCTATTTTCTACGACCAATTCGAGGCAGCGGAACTTTGGGGGCGTGATTTATCGCTGAAGCTTGGAGATGTTTACGCAAAGGATGCTCGTTACTGTTTAGTCATCTTGTCTAAGGAATATGTAGAGAAAGCTTGGACGAATTTCGAGAGGCAGAGGGCTATCTCCCGATTTATGCGAGAGAAAGGGAACTATATTCTCTGCTTAAAGCTGGACGACTTAGATCTGCCTGGTTTACCAGAAGTAATAGGTTACATTGACTTTCGAAATCTTGATGAGGAAGCAATTGGAACTTGCAGGCATGCGATCAGACCATTAAGAAATGCCCGGAGAATTTGAGATTCTTGTCCTCCGTTTAGATAGTTGACTTGTCCGCACGGCGGGCACAAGTGCCCGACCTAAACGGGAAGCGTAGTAGACGTAAGCGCGGAGATTAGATTCCGGGAGCGGTCGCGATCAAGCCGCGTCGAGACTTTCAGAGGACCCGGCGCAGGAAGCCCAGCTCGAACGCGACGGACAGCCACACCGCGACATCGGCGAGCACTTGCCCCGGCTCTCTTCCACTCTCCACCGCTGCAACCTGCACGGGCGGGTAGATTGACGTGGGGCGCTCGCAGGCCCTCAGAAAAGCGAACTGCCAGAGCGAAATCTCTCCCATGTGCGGGCGATAGTTCGAGCGTCCCACCGCGACGAGCGAGGCGCGCGGCTCGGGCGGCTCGGGAAACTCGCCCCTGTCCGAACTTCTCAGAAAATCCACCAGCGGGAACTTCATCTCCAACAGCCGCAGGCACGGCGTCGCCTGTAGGGTCAGCTCCTCGCCGAAGACATCGAAGGGCGAAAGAGGCTCGGCGGCCGGCGGGTCGTCTTCGGTGCCGCGCGCGCGCAACACTTCGGCCCGCGCACGCTCGATTCGCGCCAGCTCGGGCGGCAAGTCGAGCATGGCGCTGATGCCGGTGTCGAGCGTCCAGTCCTTCGGTTTCGTCTCCTGAAGGAATCGCGGGAAGTCCGCGCCGAGGTCGTACAGGCTGTGCGACCGCGGCGGCATGGTGATGAGGTAGGCTTTGGCGAAGGCGTCGAAGACCGTATCGCCGACGAAGCTGCGCAGGACGGGGAAATCCGCGCGCATGCATTCGAGCAGCCGGAGCACGTAGCCGCCGGTGTAGACGGCGAGACGTTCGCGGGCAGAGAGGCCTCGCCTTTCGGCCACCACGTCCTCGGCGCGCAGCCCGTGCCGCCGTGCGGCCGCGTCCAACTTCTCGCCGAGGCCGCCGCGCTCGGTGACGACGGTCTTCATCCAGTGCTGCAAGAGACTCAGGGACTGTTTAGACATCGCTCGTTGACAGTTGGAAGCCGACCGGGTTAGAGACCGCGGCCTCCGCGCCGGACTTGCGGACGGGGGCGCCGGGGTTCTCGCCCCGTAGCGCCGCCTCGGCCTTGCGCAGCTCCGCGACCAGCTCGGGGAAATCCGGGATGTTCGCGTCCCACTCAAGCAATGTCGATACGCCGCCGGTCAACTCCTGGGCCAGCTTGTACAACTCCCACACGGGCGCCGGCACGGGCTGGTCGTGCGTGTCCACGAGGTAGCGCCCGCAGTCGGTCGGCCCCGCCAGATGAATCTGCACGACGCTCTCGTGCGGGAGGTTTTCGAGGTAGCGCTCCGCATCGAAGCCGTGGTTGTGCCCCGACACGTAGACGTTGTTCACGTCGAGCAGCAGGCCGCAGCCCGTCTCGCGCGCGAGTTCTGAAAGGAACTCCCACTCGGGGATGGTCGAGTCTTTGAACTCAAGGTAGGTCGAAGGGTTTTCGAGCACCAGCGGTCGCTCTAAGAAGTCCTGCA
>DASQKG010000227.1:0-15175 GCA_035630655.1 Pyrinomonadaceae bacterium | reverse complement strand
CACAATCTTGGCAGCGCGATCAGATCCCAACGCGATGGTTTTAACCTTGGACGGAGTTTGACTCGTCAACGGTGAACAATAGCTCAAAACTTCAAGTCGGCCGAAACGCGACAGAGGCTATAACACAGCGGCGGCTGGCGTCAAAAGTGTGCTACTTAAGGCCGCTTGACATAACTATACCCGATTGCTGTAATCGATCTTCTTCCCAGCACAGTTTAGCGAGTGTAGATATCGAACTAAAGTTGAACTCTAAGCTACGTTGCGAGGGCAGGATTTTATAACAAGCCTGTTGCCGGAGGTTGTTGCGAGTGTCTGTCGATGAATTAGTTTACGATTGGAACACCGTCGATCCGGCGTTGGTTTTCCCTAACCGCCACATCGGGTTCGACGACGAAACCCTGCGTGACGGTTTGCAGTCACCCTCTGTTAGCGAGCCTCCAGTTGAACAGAAAATCGAGTTGCTCCATTTGATGGATGCGCTCAGAATCGACACCGCTGATATTGGCTTACCAGGCGCCGGCGGCACTCACGCAGCTGGAGTTGAGTTGATGGCCCGCGAGATTGCGGAGCAAAAATTAAAGATTCGGCCCAACTGTGCCGCGCGCACACATCGAAACGACATCGTGCCGATTGTCGAGATTTCTCAGCGAGTCGGAATTCCAATTGAGGCCTGCACGTTTATCGGATCATCAGCCATAAGGTTTTTCGCTGAAGACTGGACGCTTGAGAAATTGCTAAACCTAACGGAAGAAGCAGTGACGTTTGCGGTCGGGGAAGGCTTACCCGTGATGTATGTGACCGAAGACACCACGCGTGCGCATCCGGAAACAATTCGTGCGCTTTACACCACTGCGATTCGATGCGGCGCCAAAGCAGTTTGTGTTTGCGACACCGTGGGTCACTCAACTCCCGACGGTGCTCGCTCGGTCGTTAGCTTTGTGAAAAGCATTATCGAGGAACAGGGCGGCGGCATCCGATTGGACTGGCATGGCCACCAGGATCGAGGGCTTGGTGTAATCAACTCCATTGCCGCCATCCAGGGGGGCGCTGATCAGGTGCACGGCTCGGCGCTGGGTATGGGCGAACGGGTTGGGAATACGCCAATCGATCAACTCCTGGTAAATCTAAAGTTGATGGGCTGGATTCAGAATGATCTCTCGCGTTTAGGAGAATACTGTCAGTCGGCTGCCCAGGCATGTGGTTGGTCTATCCCTCTAAACTATCCGGTTTTTGGACGTGATGCTTTTCGCACGGCGACCGGCGTTCACGCCGCTGCAGTGATCAAAAGTTACAAAAAAGGCGACCACCATCTCGCCGACATGGTTTATTCGGGTGTTCCCGCTGGATTGTTCGGTCTCGAACAAGTAGTGGAAATAGGACCGATGAGCGGGAAATCAAATGTAATTTACTGGCTCGAAAAGCGCGGGATCGAAGCCAGCGACGAACGCGTCGGAAGAATTTACGACCGGGCCAAACAAGCATCTTCAGTCTTGGCTGAGGATGAAATAATGCAATTGATTTGAACCTTAAGAGAATCAGCAATCCTCGCCAATTTCAAACTCAGTTCTTATGACTACCGCACATGCATTTTCACCTTCAGTATCCGTCAACGATTTACTCGGCCTTCCGACGGTGCAGCGGGCCTTTGCTTTCATTGATTCTCATCTCGATGAAATAACGGAAGAGCAGATTCGCATTTGCTCGATTCCCGCGACTCCGTTTGGTGAGCAGGTGCGAGCGGAGTATTTGCGTAAAAAGTTTTCCGCTCTCGGCCTTGAAAACGTTCACATCGACGACGAAGGAAACTGCCTCGGCTTTTGGAAGGGAAGAACGAGCGCGCCGCTGCTGGTAGTCAGCGCGCACCTGGATACGGTTTTCTACGAAGGCACCGATTTTACCGTTCGACGTGTGGGCGGCAAGCTGCTGGCGCCGGGCATTTCAGATGATGGTTGCGGTCTGGTCGCATTGTTAGCGATTGCCGAGGCGCTCAAGGAAGGCGCGATCGAGACTGAAGGTTCAATACTGTTCGTAGGTACGGTTGGCGAAGAAGGTGAAGGAAACCTGCGCGGCGTAAAATATCTTTTTAAAAGAGGTGAATGGGCTAATCGCATCGACGCGTTTATAAGTTTCGACGGCGCCGAGGTTGATCGAATTACAAATAGGGCTCTCGGCTCTCGCCGTTATCGCTCAGTCTTACGCGGTGCTGGGGGACACTCCTGGGGAGATTTCGGCGTTGCCAACCCCGTCCATGCCCTCGGTCGCGCGATTACAAAGCTTGCTTCTTATCCTGCGCCGCTCGAACCACGTACTACGTTCAACGTTGGTCGAATAGGAGGCGGAAATAGCGTCAATGCAATTCCACAGGAAGCAACAATGGATGTGGATCTGCGCTCCGCCAGTGCAGAAGAACTGCTGAAGCTTGACGCCTTTTTTCGCCGGGCGGTACGGGAAGCCGCCGATGATGAGAATGCGCTACGCCGCAACGGCGGGCGGCCGTTGGAAGTGAAGGTTGAGTTGATCGGCGAGCGTCCGGGTGGAGAAACACCCGCGGATGCGCCTCTTGTTAAGCTGGCCTGCGAAGCCACGGCCGCTGTTGGGGCGGTTCCTCACCTTAATCAAGCCTCAACGGATTCAAACTTTCCTATCTCCCTTGGGATTCCGGCAGTAACGCTCGGTGGCGGTGGTCGATCAGCAAACTCACATACCCTGGAAGAGTGGTATGACCCCCGCGGTCGTGAAGCAGGGCTTAAACGTGCTCTGCTTGTGATTCTGGGAACGGTCGGATTGCAGCGCTAAAAACTAAAGGGGAAAGGGCAAACTGCTTCCCTTTCCCCTTACCTTTTCGTTTCACCACGTTTAGTTTATCGGAATCGTAATCGTGGCCGAACCTGCTTTACCTGCGGGAAACCTCTTCTGCCTGGCAATCCGGACTGCGCTCGCATCTCCACCCGACGCTTGGGTCACACGCCCCGACTCATCATAAGTGACCGTCACGGTGACCTTCTTCGCGCCGGGCTTCTCAGGTTGCGCCACAGGCTTCGATTGAGGTTGTGTCGAAGTCGCAGGCGCAACAGCCGTTGTACCTACCGTTTGATTCTGTGCTGCTATCCTCTCTTCACGCGCCGCGGCTTTTTCCTTATCGCGCTGGCGTTTGGCGGCAAGTGCGGCCAGGTTTTCCGACGGTTCAACTGTTTCGACCGTAGGAGCTTCATTGACAACCGGCAACGATGGCGCGATATCAACCGCCGGATTGGCTGGTTGGCTGATCACCGCCGGAGCTTCCTTGCGACCGTACCAACCTGCCGGGACACCAATCGCTGCCACGCTCAACAAAACAACTACTGCTACTGCACATGCAACCACATATCTCCGTTTCGTAATAGACTCCTTGCTGATGAAGGAGAGGAAAGGCGGAACACGCAAATTCTCAAGGTCTGAGGTCTGATCCAGTGCCGATCCCGGTTCATTATTTTGGTTTGCAGAATTTGCGTCGTCATAAGCAGAAAATGCGGGGGAAGGAACCACGCCTTCATCCAGCCGTCGTAAGCCTTCCAACACCACCTGGGTCCATGGTTGATTAATAGTTCGTTCGATAGGTTCGGGAGAGGCGCTGAACTCAAATTTGGCGCTGGGCAGTGTCAATGAATAGTAAACCGCGTCGATTCCACGCAGCACCCCGATGCGAGCATCCATTACGGAACCACTCTGAAGATAAAAATAACCCTCGCCCTGAGGATAAAGAACCTTCAGCTGCCCGGTCTTACGTTGGTTGCAAAAGAATTCAATTAATTCAGAAAGCGAGAGATCGCTCAGGTGACCTGTTAATGCCATCAGATTAGCTCCTGTAAAAAGGAAGATACCAGCGGGGAATTACAAAATCGTCGCTCAGTGTTTGACGTCTTGTTTTGATCGAGTCACTGGGCGAGAGCAAACTTATAGTTGATAGAGCCGGCCACCTTAACAGGCTGACCAGAAAGCTTGGTCGGGGAGAACCGTGCTCTCATCGCTGCTTGCACGGCGACGTCACGCAAGGTTGGTGGGCCACTCGTGGCCTGTGCTGAAATTACTTTTCCGGTTTCATCGACAACCACATCGACAATGACCACGCCTGCAACTCTCATGCGGCGCGCTGTTTCAGGATAGAGCGGGGCAGGCAAACTCACAGCAGTACCGTTTAGTACACCGCCTGAAACTGGTTTGAGAATCGGTCTTGGAGCCGGCGGCGGGGGTGGCTCAGATTCGAGCTGGACCGCAGCAGTTTGAACTCGTGTATTTGCCTTAGTTGTGGCGCCTTCAACCGAGCCTAGGCCTTTCAACTGATCAGAACTGACCTTTGATTCAGGTAATGCCGGGGACGTTTTCTTGGCAGAGTTGACGGGCGACGGCTGCCCGGAGTTTGCGGGGGCCTTGGAATCCACACCTACGTTGGCGGTGCTGTTTGCGGGGAGATTACTTGTAGCCGGGGGAGCTGCTGCCTGGGCCATCTTCATCATATTTTCGTCGAGGTAGTACATGATGGAGCGATATGTGACCTCAGTTTGCTCAAACGACATCTTGCCGCTGTCTATTACCGCAACCGATGTCGTCATCTTGTTCCAGTTACCCGCAAAATCAAACTCGTATTTGTAGATCTCTTTGCTTATCAGCGCGCCGTCGCCACTGACGAGTGTCATCTCACTGATATTTCCCTTTTCGTCGTACTTGTAAACTTCCTTGCCAGTAAGGTTCGCCCCGGTCACCGGAAAATATTGGTTTTCGGTTTTGTTGCCTTTAATGTCGTAAGCAACGATCTCAAGCACGGCCTGTTTGCCTTCAACGGGTCGACCGGATTCGCTCGAGAGTTTTGCAATCGACGTTCTCACTCTTCGAACCGGTCCTACCAAACCGTCTCTGATGCGATCGCTTTCGATAACTACACCTGAAGATGGCGTGTCAAAATTGTTAGCCTTGGCTGTAAGGGTGGACTGCGCTAGCGCGGTTGCGCCGAATGCCGTCAGTGCGAGAGCAACAGAAGCAATCCTGCTAATCGTATTTAACATTTTTGATTTCACTCCGAGTTTCGGGTGGGACTTGAAATTGGATTGTAGAGGGCAGCCTATGACGGAACTCCGGCAACAAGGCACGGCAATAATACCTGAGTTTAACGTTGTTTGTCTAGCGCCAACACCGGGTCGAAAGTGCGCTATTTATTGGGGTTTTGAGGCTTGGCGTCGGGCAGATTTGGAAACACAGCAATCAGGGCCGTGATGTCGTCGATCAGTCGCGTATTATTGCCGCGTCCGGTTTGGTCGTTGCAAAGGATCGAGAATGCGAATATTTTGCCCTCAGGTGAGGTTGCAAACCCGGACAACGAATTGTTGTAGGTTAAGGATCCGGTCTTAGCTATCACGCGTTCATTAACGCTCTTGAGTCGGCCCGCCAGCGTTCCATCTTTGCCGGCGATTGGCAAGGACTGTTTGAAAAGTTCACCTGATGCAGTCTTCGCTACGGCTATGAGCAGTCGCGCCGTGGAATCCGGCGTTACCAGATTTAGTCTCGACAGTCCTGAGCCGTCATGAATTGCAAGCCCGGTTGTAGGAACGCCCGCGCGAGCAAGCCATAAGCGCACCACTGCGACTCCCGCTTCGTCGTCTCCACGCTCGCGCCCTGGCGGTTCAGGCGTTTCCAACATCGCACCGCGCTCCCGCCCCAGCGTACGCAGTATAAGTTCTGCAAAGAGGTTGTTGCTTTCCTTATTTGTTATTCGGGCGATTTCGCTTAACGGCTTGCTGGTTACCGAAGCCAGTTCGACCGCTTGCGTGGGATTAAACCTTTGGCTTGGGGCCACCCGAGAGTCGCGAGACTCCGCTTGACCATCGATCGATATACCTCGTTTCTTAAGGGCGTCTCGAAACAGATGTGCTGTACGCAGGGCCGGGTTATGCACTGATAACCGAGCGCCAAAACCTTTGCTGCCAGGAGGCATCTCTCCCCACACAGTTATGTTGTTATCCGACAGGCCTCGATTCATGCCAATCGTCGGACGCATCGAAGGCTTGCCGACCACCATTCGATTCCGGACTGTCACATATGCTTCGCCGTCGGTGGTTCTAACCGCAGGAGGTTCTTTAGCATTGCTCGATGGAACCACACTGACATGAATCTCATTACCATCAATTGAAAGCGCGCTCGCTTCGGCGCCGAAGTACCACTGAATGTCGTTCCATTGCCAACCGTCGCCTAAAGAGTTGCCGCGAAAGTAACTTTCATCGCCCACGATGTTTCCTTGCACGCGCCTTATCCCTCGCGCGTAGAGATCGTCAGCGAGTTGGCCCAGTGATGCCTGATTGTTGTTCCTATTATGGGAAACTAGATCCGGGGCTCCTCGGCCATACAATATGAGGTCACCTGAGACTGTTCCACTCGCGTCAGGCGGCTTGTCGACATAGACGGAAGTCCGCCAACGATAGTCTGCGCCGAGCAGATCCAGTGCCACTGCGGTCGTGTAAATCTTCATGTTGGACGCCGGAGTAAAAAGCCTGTCGCCATTTCGACTGTAAAGCGGAGCTCCGTCAGAAAGCGAGATAACGCTGACTCCCCAACGCGCCGAAGTAAACCCACTTTCGTCGATTAACTGATTAATTCTCTTTGCGAAGTCAGACTCGGATACTGGCACAACCGCGGGGGGTTTTTCAGTCTTCGTTTTCGCATTACGATCCTCAATCGCGGAGGCCGATCGAAGAGGAACAACGTTTGTGCGCGCTGCAAGTAATACTAAGAAAAGAATTCCAAGAATGACGACGATGAATGTAGCTCGCTTCATCTGGAAAACAACGCCTCGGTGCGGCGAGTGGCCAACACTTCACAGGTCACCTGGTACACCTCTTCTACCGTGAGGTCTCCCACACGACTCCCGTAAACAACCCGATGATGTTGTTCCTTTGGCACGAAGCTGTTAGGCGTTGGACGGTCGCTCAACATTACGACCGACGTGCCAACTGCAGCAGCGATATGCATTGGGCCGGTGTCGTTTGATACGAACACTGAAACCCGCGCCTGAGCCGCCGCAAGCTGCGGAATGGTGAGTTTGTCGAAGATGATCGTCGACGGAGGAAAGAGGTGGCGCATCTGTTTTGCTAAAGCACTTTCTTCCGGTCCGGCAAACACCAAAACGCGCGCTCCCTCGTTGCGCGTCAAGTGATCGGCAAGCTTTACAAAACGCTCCAGAGGCCAGCGACGTCCTGGGTGACCTGAACCCGGGAACAAACCGACTAGAGGTGCGCCCATATCGGCCTTTTCTTTCTTCAGCAACCTTTCTACCATCGCGTCATCAGCCGGACGCGTGGCAAGACGCGGGATAGGCGGCACATTCTTTATTCCCAAAGGTACGAGCACGTCCAGATAACGTTCGATTGAATGTTTGGAGCTGTCTTCGACCGGGGGCGCTGGGGAAAAGCTAGCCAGGTAATTTAGAGATCTTCCTGGGCGACGCGAGTACAGTCGTTTTGGTGCTCCAGAGAGAAAGCCGAGCAAGTTCGTCTCGGAGAGGCTATGAAGATCAATGACAAAATCAAATTGGGAACGTCTCACATTTTTCACAAGCTGAAATATCCGCGCCAACGAAATTAATTTCGGTCCATCTCGCAATGCCACGCGGTCGACAACCAAAGTCGAATTCGCATAACCGCACAGCTCAATCACTTCCGCGCCGGGCTTTCCCACTGCAACCGTAATTCGAGAATTCGGAAATCTTTCGCGAATCGCTTTTAAGGCAGGCAAACTGAGTACAACGTCGCCGAGTTGCCCAAAATCGATCACCAAGATGTTGCGCGGATCAAACACCTAATTCTTCCAAATACTTAATCCAGATTGCGAAGATCAAGTCCGGTCATTTCCGGCGGCTGTTCAGTACTCATCAAGCCCAGAATCGTCGGCGCTACATCTTCGAGTGCGCCGCCTTCACGTAGTTTCAGCCCTCGCGATTCTTCGTCGATCAAATGAAAGGGCACCGGGTTCGTCGTATGCGCCGTGTGTGGCCCACCAGAATTGGGATCCACCATCTGTTCTGCGTTGCCGTGGTCAGCGGTAATTAAAGTGATGCCGCGCGCCTGTTTAATTCCGTTGGTAATCCAGCCCAGGCAGGTATCGACATACTGGCAAGCTTCGATGGTTTTATCCAGTTTACCCGTGTGGCCAACCATGTCGGGATTCGCGAAATTCACGACGAAGATGTCAGTCTCCCCCTCCTCTATTGCTCGCAGAACTTTATCCGTTACCTGGAACGCCGACATCTCCGGCTGAAGATCGTAGGTGGCAATTTTTGGAGATGGCACGAGCAGCCGCCGTTCACATTTGTGCTCCCTCTCCACGCCGCCGTTAAAGAAGTAGGTGACATGGGCGTACTTCTCGGTTTCAGCTAAACGATAGTTTCGCACGCGAAAAGTATCCCAAACTTCAGCCAAAACATTCTTGTGATCGGAAGGCGCGAAAGCAACCGGCAGCGGCAACGTGCGGTCGTAAACCGTGAAACAAACAAAGTCGATCTTAGGGCGGCCGGTGACATCAAACTCTGCAAAACCGGGAACCGCCAGGGCGCGCGTGAGTTGTCGGGCCCGGTCAGGCCGAAAGTTGAAAAAGATAACCGCATCTTCGTCTTTGATTGTTCCCGCAGGCACACTGTCAGCTCCAACAATGACAATGGGCTCGACAAACTCGTCCGTGATGCCGCGCTCGTAAGAATGTCGGATAGCTGCTATCGGATTCTTTCCTGGTACGCCCTTTCCATGGACTACAAGGTCGTACGCGCGCTTCGTTCTTTCCCAGCGCTTGTCGCGATCCATGGCGTAGTAGCGACCAATGATGGTAGCTATCTCGCCACGACCTATCTCGTCGATCTTGTTCTGCAGTGTCTCGAGGTAGAGGATAGCTGAGCTTGGCGGCGTGTCGCGTCCGTCGAGAAAGCAGTGAATGTAAACGCTCTCTAATCCCCGGTCGCGGGCCATTCGCAGAAGCGCGTACAAATGAGTAATCGATGAATGGACCTGACCGTCGGAGAGGAGGCCCATCAAGTGAAGCGCAGTTCCCCGTTTCTTGACGCCATCCATGGCGGAAATCAGAACCGCATTCCGAAAAAACTCCCCGGTCGCAATATCGTGATCAACCCTTGAGACGTCCATACGGATTACGCGTCCGGCGCCAATGTTTAAATGGCCCACTTCCGAATTTCCCATTACATCAGCCGGCAGACCGACGCGCGTACCCGACGCTTCCAGCAGCGTTCGAGGGTATCGTTCATACAACTCGTCGTAATAGGGCGTCGCCGCCAGAGCGATTGCATTGCCCTCCCGCTGGGGCGAGTAGCCCCAACCGTCAATGATTATCAACGCCAATGGACCGCGTTTCTTATTCAATCGGTACCCTCTAATTACGACTTCTTCCAATAATCAGGACTCTCTTCCATCCTGGGATCCGGGCGCTCCATCCAGCGCTCAGGACGATGCAACGGGATAAAGCCGAAACGTTCATATAACGAATGCGCGTCTTTGGTGGCCAGCACCCAACGCCGAAAGCCTTGCAATTGCGGATGGCCCAGAATAACTTCCATCAGCCATTTTGAGAGACCCCGACCACGATGCTCCGGCAGCACAAAAACGTCGGCAATCCATGCAAACGTCGCATAGTCGGTAACGACTCGCGCGAAACCAATCTGCTTATCGCTCTTGTATAGTCCGAAGTTGAATGAATTCTCGAGTGAGCATTGAATGGTTTCGACACTTCGTCCCTGCGCCCAGTAAGAATCGTTGGAGAGGAAATTGTGGATGGTTGGGATTTCGAGGCGCTCGTTGTCGGTACTAATTGTGTAGTCGCCTCGATGCCATTCGCGGCCGCCGCCTTCTGTCATGAACAGGTCTTACTCCCCTCAGCTCGCGGCGCGGCCAGTCTGACTTTGTTGACTGGACTCTAGTTGATAAAACGCGTCCCGACCTGGATAACGCGCGGACCCCTGCAAATCTTCTTCGATACGCAGAAGTTGATTGTATTTAGCAACGCGGTCTGTGCGCGAAAGCGAACCGGTCTTGATTTGACCAGCGTTGGTCGCGACTGCCAGGTCTGCAATGAAAGGATCTTCCGTTTCACCTGAGCGATGGGAGATCACCGCGGTCCGACTGTTTGTCTTCGCAAGATCAATACAGTCCAGCGTTTCGGTTAGCGTACCTATTTGATTGACTTTGATTAGAATGGAGTTGGCGACGCCCAGCGCGATTCCCTTGCGCAAAAACTCGGTATTGGTAACAAAGAGATCGTCGCCCACGAGTTGAATTCGCGTGCCCAATGCATCCGTGAGCGTCTTCCAACCAGTCCAGTCATTCTCGGCCATTCCATCTTCAATGGAGATAATCGGATACTGCTCGACCCAACCTTTCCAGAATTCCACCATCTGCTCGCTCGAGAGTTTTCTTCCGTCGCTCTTCTTGAAGACATACGAGTGACCGTCATAAAACTCGCTGGCCGCCGGATCGAGTGCCAGCAAACAGTCCTTGCCCGCAGCGTAACCTGCCTGAGCAATCGCTTCGAGAATCGTCTCGATTGCCTCTTCATTTGAACGCAGGTTTGGCGCAAATCCACCTTCGTCACCGACACTCGTGGCGTGACCCTTTTTCTTCAACACTGCTTTCAGCGTATGGAAGATTTCCGCACCGACGCGCACGCTTTCGCTAAAACGCTCGGCGCCGACGGGAACAATCATGAATTCCTGGAAGTCGACGTTATTGTCCGCATGCGCACCTCCGTTGATGATGTTCATCATCGGCACTGGAAGAGTGCGCGCGTTTGGACCACCCAGATATTGATAAAGGGGAACTTCCAGGTAGTTTGCTGCCGCACGTGCCGTGGCCAGCGAAACTGCCAACAGGGCGTTGGCGCCGAGCTTTGACTTCGTTGGCGTGCCATCCAACTCAATGAGCGTCCGGTCAACGTCGGCCTGATCGAGTGCGTCAAGACCTGCGATTTCCGGCGCTATGATTTCATTAACGTTGCGGACTGCTTTCAAGACGCCTTTGCCGGCATATCGCCTGGCATCTCCGTCGCGGAGTTCGACAGCTTCATGTTCTCCGGTTGATGCTCCAGAAGGAACAGCGGCCCGGCCAGTTTCGCCATCGGCCAAAATAACTTCAGCCTCGACTGTTGGATTGCCTCTCGAATCCAGAATTTCGCGTGCGAGTATGCTCTCAATCCAGCTCATCTAGTTTGGCTCCGGAATCGGTTCGAAAACGTCAAGTAAACAACCATTATCGGGCCGGTTGTTCCCGAACAGTTGACTACAACTTATTGCGTCTATCCGACCGCGCGTGCTTCACTCGCCGATTCGCTCGCCGCGGTCGTTGAATCAGCCTTAAGCTTGAGACGTACGCTTATTACTCTACGCTTCTCCACGCGGTCGACCTGAAACTCCAGACCGTTGTATTTGATGACGTCCGCGGGCTTGAGCACGTGTCCGGCCTCGGTCATAAGAAAACCAGCGATAGTCGTGTAAGCCTCTGATTCAGGCACGGAAAGCTTCAACCGGCGGTTTAGGTCCCGGACAGCTAATCCACCGGCAAGAATGTATTCATTCTCTCCAGCGGGCGTTATTTGTTCATTTACTTCCTCGTCGTGTTCGTCAGAAATTTCGCCGACTATTTCTTCAAGCAAGTCTTCCAGCGTAATGATTCCTTCGAGTCCGCCATGCTCATCGACTACGAAACCGAAGTGCATCTTTGCCTTTTGCATTTGCCGCAGCACGTCTTCAAGCCGGGCCGTGTCGACAACAAACAAAGGCGGTTGCAAGACATCCTCAAGGCGAAAAGTCTCAGGGTGCAGGATGTAGGGCATTACATCTTTGCTGTGAACGAAACCAATTACATCATCTATTGACTCGCGATAAACAGGCATGCGCGAATAGCGATGCTGCTCAAAGGCCTTTGTGAGTTCCTCCAAAGTGCAGTCGGCAGGTATTGCCGCGATTGCTGTTCGCGGCACCATCGCCTCCCGCACGAGCGTATCTGAAAACTCGAACACTCGATGAATCAATCGTCTCTCTTCCGCGCGAAGATGACCACTCTCGCGAGAAATGTCGATTAGTTGACGTAACTCAGCTTCGGTGTAACTAGAGGCGTGTTCGGGGGTGGGCTGCAGGCCCATAAGTCTAACCGTTTTCATGCTGGCCCAGTCGAGAGTACGAATCGGCCACTGGAACACACGGTAGAAAATTTCCATCGGTAAGGAAACGGCGAGGGAGACTTTTTCCGCGAGCGCGAGTCCGAAAAGTTTCGGCGCCTGTTCTCCCAGCACGATATGCAGGGTAGTAATGATCGAAAAGGCGATGAAGAAAGATAAACCATGTCGCAATCCCTCGGAGAGACCTGAAAAAGGACCTTCAAGGAGTCGGGCAATGACCGGTTCGCCCACCCAACCCAGGCCCAGAGACGCGAGCGTGATTCCGAGTTGTGAAGCAGAGAGATACGCGTTGAGGTTGTTAAGAAGCCGGATTAAACGTTTGGCGGCTGGCTTTCCGGCCGCCGCCAGGGTTTCAATACGCGATCGCCTGACTCCCACCAGCGCAAATTCGGCGGCGACAAAGAAACCGTTAGCAACAACTAGAAAAAGCACCAGGCCTAACTTCAAAAGCACCATGCCCCAGGCCACGGGTCCCTCATCCGGTGCGAGCATCAGACTGAGAAGATAACTTGGAGGTTCTGACATTCTATGAAGTCGAGTCGGTTAACGAATTCTGCCCATCTTATGGAAGTCGGAATTATAACATGCAGATTCAGGCATCTGGGCGGGCAGGCACACGGATAGCCGCGGGCGGGGAGTCATTTCCAGAAAACGCCGCACTACGATTTTAAGGAGATTAGTGGCCAGCCGCTGCGCTTGCGGCCCTTGCCTTGGTAGCAGGTCGTCGATCGTGCTTGGCGCAAGCCCGGGCCAGCGCCTGTTCGACACGAGGTTCGATGTTGCATTCCGGTTGACGGCAAACCGCCGCCAATTCCGAAATCACCAGATAGCGTGCCCGCTCGAGCATTCGCTGTTCGCGAAATGACAGAGGCTTGAGATGACTCAGATAGGTCAAATGCTTCAACACATCCGCAGCTTCAAAGACGTCGCCGGTACGCATTTTCTCGGAAAAGTCTTTAAAACGGTCTTTCCAATCGTTGGCGGGGAAGGAAAAATCGTCCGCTAACGCTTTGAAAAGCATTTCACATTCGCCGGAAGAAATTGGCGAACGAAGTCCGACTTCCGTGGCATTCGAAACTGGGACGAGTACTACAGAGTTATTGGCAGCGAGACGAAGCGTATAGAACGGGAGTGAGTTAGCACCTATTTGCTTCTGTTCAATCTGTTCGATGGTCCCGATACCGTGATTGGGGTAAACGACTTTCTGGCCGACTTTGAAGCCCACCGTGACACCTCCATCGGTTTTGAAAAATCAGACTGCGCCGCACGCGCGGGTCTGGGGGAAAATCCGAGCGACGCAGTAAAAGCGCCGGGCCCTATTTGGTAAGTGATTGGAGTCTAGCAAGGGGTCTCTCACAGCGTCAAGGGTTCCAGGGAAAACCGCGCCGCACGTGAAAAGGTGGGACAAGGATTTGAGTTTTCGCCTCACGGCTTCTTCGTTGACAGTGGTTGGTGAGAGGTATAGGCTCGGCTCGTTCTCAACTCAAAGTCACAACCTCAAACCGCAGTTTTGCCGACCGCCTTGCGTCTTTAGAAACCACAGACTCATAAGGCCGCTGCGATAACCGTAAGGAGTCCTCATGAACCGCCCACCGATATCGTCGGCAGTCAAACCATATCAAAAATCTAATGTTGCTTTCCCTGCGCTACTTGCCGTGCTCATAAGCCTTGTTGTGTACGCTGATGCTTGGCCCCTCACGAGACGAAGATTCTGGACGTAGAACGTGATCTCCTGGGAGAAGAGCAAGGTACTTGTTGGTCATTTGGGAGGATCTCGTGTGGTCGCTCCTCTCAAGAACGTGGTTGAGAAGGATCGATCACCGGATCTGCGAATCTCGGCCTTACGATGGCTCTCGCAGGCACCTTCAAACCTGGCGTTGCCAATCATTCGAAAAGCAGCTCGCACGAGATCATCCTCACGCCTTCGGATGAGAATTGGTTGACGTTGGAATTTCTGAGCGTCGTCTGTCAGGAGTTGCTGACAGTGTCTCACCGCGTTGGGCGGCGGTCACCATATTGTCGATGCGTTCAGCAGTGGTAATTGAAACGGGGTAATGCTGTGCCAGTTATACATCGCTTGTTTTTGATCAGTTGCCGCTGACACAACTACGAACTCTCGAACGCTTAGTTGGGTGGCTTGAGTTGCAGCGGATAATCAATCACGTTCTGGCAGGGCTTAAACTCGATCTCGGTTTTGGCGACCTCTGCGGCGCGACGTATCTGAGTTCGTAGTCCAGCTTCTCCCGGCGCGCGTACTTTTGTCTCCAACTGAGACTCGTCAGCGCCCGCTACTCGGGCCACCGTCCAATAGCGTCCCGGTGGAAGATTGTTAAGAGCAAAGGTGCCATCTGCCGGCACCTCATCCGAAAAGAACCGCAACACGTCTTCCGCGTTCTCTTTCTCAGCCGGCACTAAATGAACGTAGAGTTTAGGAAGAATCGCTTCGCCAGCTCCTAACTTTATCGTCCCACGAAGGGAGGCTGCCCCTTCAGCCAGGGTAAACGTCACATCCCTTTGGCGTTCGCCAAATTTCAGATCAAGACCGTCGCGGGCGAGGTCTGATTGTCGCTTGATGGCTCCCGGTCGCCCCGCACCAGAGCTTGGCGCTGCCGGTGCATCGCGTGCAATCGAACGCAGGTACCAATATCTCGCAAAGAAACGGACACCAAGGTTGTATTTACCCGGCGCCATATTTCTAAGCTGAATCTCTCCGGCTTTGGTGGGTGCGCCCTGAGAAGAAAAGAAACTAAATAATCGCGGCTGATCCTTCGGTGCATCTTTTTCGATTCGACGAGCGACGATCAGAGTCTCAGAAAACAATGGCTGGCGCTTGTTCTTACATTCCGCCGCTGCCGACTTTTCCAGAGTCAAGCGTCCACTGATTGAGCTGAGCGGCTTAAGCACGAGATCAATTCCGGAAATATCTGCGCCCTTGACCGAGATGCGGCGTGGTTCCGATAGAGCTACATCGCCTGTTCCA
>DASQKG010000226.1:0-4574 GCA_035630655.1 Pyrinomonadaceae bacterium | reverse complement strand
CAACAGGCAGGCGAGCCACAGCTTCGGCATAAAACCAATCAATGCGAATAGCACTCCCTGAATCAACAAGCTCCACCCGATAAAGCTCGGAGTCTTACCGGCATCCTGAAAATAGGATCCGACGCGGCGAGCGACCATCATGCCGATAAAAAGACCGACGCCCGCGACAAAGAAAAACGTTGCCACGGCCGTATCAGCGCTAATTCCCCATTCTCCCGCGAACACAATTCCACCAAGACGATCGACGATCAGGTTGCTGGCTCCACCGCCTGTGGCCCAGAGAATGTTGATGCCCAGGATGGCCGCAACCGGAGCGTGCCGAACAATGTACGACCAGCCTTCGCGTATGTCTGACCAGTAGCTCGGTCTGATTGTTTCGCGTGTGCCGGCGCTTCGGCTTATATGCTTTGTCTCCTTTTCTGAAATAAGCCAAACTGAGTAAGCAGACACCAGGAACGAAGCGGCATTGACGAGAAACGCCGCTCGATATCCGACCGTGGCCGCTGTCCATCCACCAAGCGCAGCTCCAAACGACATCAAAAGGAAGCGCGACGAGTACATCAACGCAGTTCCCGCCAGCAGATCCTGGTCGCCGGTGATGTTTGGCACGGCTGCGTTCTTTGCGGCTTCAAAGAAGGCGCCGAAAAAGGAAAGGAGTGCGGTGCACAGATATGCGATCCATACGTCCTCGGGGCGCTGGACTAACAAAAAACCGAGCGCCACAGCGACACGGGCGATGTCGCTGACGATCATGACCATGCGTCTGGACCAGCGGTCCACGAAGGCGCCGGCCAGAGGAGCAACGAGTGTGAACGGCACTAGCCGGGCCAGGAGAATGATCGTAGTAACTTCCGGATCGCCGTTGGAGACAACGCGCACCAATCCCAGCCCGGCAATGAAGTTGAACCAATTGCCCAGCTCGGAAATCACCTGTCCGAACCACAATCGCCTGAATGAACGATTGCTGCGCAGTAGTTGGAGATAGGTTAGTGAATCCATAGAAACGGGTGTGCCAGGTGTCGGGTGTCAGGTGTTGGGTGTCGGGTGTTGGGCGATCAGGATGCCAGGAGCAATGAGAACCGTTGTAATCCTCTCAGGTAGGGAAGGAGGGCTTGCCCCCGCTCTTCCTGGATTACCAGAGTCCATCATCCCTGGGATCACACTCCTTAATTCCTTTGTGCTTGGATTCGCGACGAAGAGCGGGGGCAAGCCCTCCTTCCCTACCTGAGAGGTGGCAACGGTTCCTGTAACCATCGCCGGCGACCCGACACCCCACACCCAACCCCTTTCTTTCCACTAAAAGAGCCGCCAGTAAATACCAGCGGCTCGTAACTTTGAAACTCCCAAGGGACCTATCCGCCAGCAAACTTTGGGGGTCTCTTCTCGATGAAAGCCGCGACGCCTTCTCTGAAATCTTTCGTTTTACCTGCCTCTATCTGTGTCGTCCTTTCCAACTCAAGTTGTTGGGAATAATTATTCGTCGCACTCGCTTCCATCAACTCCTTAATCTTCGCCAGCGCTATTGTTGGGGCCTGGGCCAAACGCTCAGCCATGGCCATTGCCTGGGCCATCAACTGCTCATCGGGAAACACTGCGTTGATCATTCCCAATTCCAACGCCCTGCTTGCCGTAACCACGTCTCCCGTCATCATCATTTCAGTCGCAAGTTTCCAGCCGACAAGCCGCGGAAGAATAAAGGTCCCGCCGCAATCCGGCGCCAGTCCAATCTTTATGAATGCCTGATTAAACTTCGCCCCATGACCTGCCAGAACCAGATCGCAGGCAAGCGCGAGGTTACATCCGCCTCCCGAAGCCGCGCCATTAACAGCGGCGATGAATGGCAGTGGCGTCTGGCGAATCAACAGAATGCACTCGTTCAGCATGCGCAGTGGTTCATCGAAAAAAGCCGTGACCTCCCCTTCCTCTTCCGCCATTCGCCGCATCTCGCGCAGATCGCCTCCGGCACAAAACGCCCTACCCGCTCCAGTAAGAACAACGGCCCGCGCGCCCCTCTCTCGAAGTTCACCCACGGCCGCCTTAAACTCCTGACCTACTTGCGTGTTCAAGGCATTCAACGACTCCGGACGATTGAGGGTTATCACCGCCACGGCGTCGTGCATCTCAAGTTGGATTGTTTCGTAAGTCATAAAACTCGTGAAGCAAGCGCACTGGCGTTCAGAGAGGGCGCGGCCCAAAGCACTCCCTTTTGAAAACTTTTTGATCCGGGCTGTAGCTGAACAGTAACTCAGGTTCTGGGCTGAGCTGATCGACTGGCAGCAAAACACTCACCGCATAGCACGGGCCGTCCGGATGAAGGCTTGAACGGCACACTGTCAGTCTTGCCACACTGATCGCAGGTAATATCAAATCTTTGCCGTTCGCCACCACCCCCCTGTCGCGATCCACCAAAGTTGGATCGGCGCGCATCTCGGCAAGGCTTGCAGCGTTTCGGATGGGTTAGATTTCGTTCCTGGTAATATTCCTGCTCGCGTTCTGTGAAGGGAAAAGCGTTTCCACATTCTGCACACGTGATCTCGATGTCTGGCATGGCGCTAAGTCTCCCTGAGGCGGTTGAGGACCCACTCTCTTTTGCTCTTCGGATCGAGCGGAAGTTCGAGTTCCCGTTTCTATTGGCTCTTTATCGGAAGGGGTTAGAAAGAGCGCTAACGCTCCCTCGCCTACGGTGCTCGCGTCCGAACGGTTTAATTGAGCTGGAGTTTACTCCACTGCGAGCGTTGGGTTCAAACAAATTACTTAAGACCTTCGTGAAGGATTCAGCCCGGAGGGCTGACAGATAGTAGCCGGTGGTCGAGCCTAGCGCAGACCACCGGTAGATAAGCTAAAGGAATCAGCAACCTGAAGGGTTGAAAGAAAGACTCTGGCGCCCCTCCGGGGTGCGAACCAGATGCTGGCTGCTTTCCGGTGGTCTGCGCTTCGCTCCGACCACCGGCTACTTTCTGTCAGCCCTTCAGGCTGGATTATGATTTAGGAGCTCAGCGACGTGCGCCCGCACCGTTTGTCCAAGGGTTTGCAGGTTATAGCCACCTTCGAGGCATGAAACGATCCGGCCTTTACAAGTAGCGTCAGCCCACTGCTTGATCGTGCGGGTCATTGAAATAAAGTCGCTGTCCTCGAGCAGCAACTGCCCCAGGGGATCGCCCTTGTGAGAATCGAAGCCTGCAGAAATGATTATGAGGTCAGGTTTGAATTTCGTTCCGATGTCGTCCAGCGCTGAGTCAAACATCCTCTTTTGGTCGGTTGCTGGTGTCAGCGCACGCAACGGCACATTGAGCGTGTAACCTGCGCCCCGCCCGATTCCGGTTTCACCCCGAGTGCCGGTGCCGGGATACCAGGGATACTGATGCATGGAGAAGAAGTAGACCGATGGATCGTCATAGAAAACTCCCTGTGTTCCGTTCCCGTGGTGGACGTCCCAATCCACAATTGCAACTCGGTCAATCTCCTGGTAGTGGTTCTGCGCGTAACGAGCAGCCACGGCGACGTTGTTGAAAAGACAGAACCCCATTGCTCGTTCGGAGGTTGCATGATGACCGGGTGGACGTACCGGCACAAACGCATTTGAAGCCTCGCCGCTCATAATCAAATCAATAGCCTGGCAAGCTGCGCCCGCGCCGCGCAAAGCGGCGTCCATCGATCGCATTGAGACAACGGTATCTGAATCGAGATATCCCGTGCCTTCACTGACCACTTTTTCGATCTGTTTATAGAGCTGAGGAGTGTGGCAGGCTTGCACGTCGCCGCGCGGCGCTTCACGCGCCTGAACCTCGGTTAACTTCGACCACAACTCCTGATCGTTTCGCAGCGCTTCCATCACCACGGTGTAGCGCGAAGGCGACTCGGGATGACCTGGCCCAGTGTCGTGTTCCTTAAACAAGGGATGATGAATGATTGCCGTAGTCATGAGACAGCAGAAGTCAGAGGTCAGAAGTCAGAAGTCAGAAGTCAGAACGCAGAAAGTAGCATGACTGTCTTCCGATCCGATAGTAGGCCGATTCGCGAAGTGCCAACCGTTAATAGCGGGCGTTTCCCTTTTGCCTCCTGCCTCCTGCTCCTGCTCTCCCCTGTGTCTTGTTCTCAACAACAGAGCGTCAGAGCAAGTCTGAAAAGCGTACGCTGTGCCAAGTTGACCTCTTTCAAAATTGATAAAGAAACAAGGCTAAACGTGCGCTTTCCCTCATAAGTATCAGTGACTCGGGTCGGGAATGGCTCTTGCACAAGACGTGGACGGAGCTTCCCACGAATCTCCGACGTTCTAAAGTCTTTTCGCTTTAACTATTAGGAGGACCGATCCATGGCATACGATGATGAACAGGCCCGTAAAAGCCGAGTGGTTGTTGAGACGCCAACCGCAAGGCGCGAAGTGACGACAACCGAGGCCGTTCGCAACGATCGAGGGGGAGTTTCAGGAGCTACAGTCGGAATAATAGTAGTCGTCGCGATTGCGCTGATCACGATTGTGGTCCTGTTCCTGATGAATAATCAAAACACCGACACGGTCAATGCAAACCTATCGGAACAGCCGGTACAACAGCCTCCGGTGATCGTTCAGCAGC
>DASQKG010000225.1:0-9454 GCA_035630655.1 Pyrinomonadaceae bacterium | reverse complement strand
AATCTCGAAGTTACAACCGTTGTAAGCAACTTAGACCAACCAACCAGCATTGCGTTTCTTGGCTCAAACGATTTCTTCGTACTGGAGAAGGCCACTGGCAAAGTGCAGCGAGTTGTTAACGGAACTTTGCAAAGCACGGTGCTGGACCTGGCAGTTAACTCGGCCTCGGAACGTGGACTGCTGGGCATAGCTCTGCACCCGCAGTTTGCCTCAAATGGTTTTGTTTATCTTTTCTGGAGCGAGAGCAACACTGGCGCCGACACCACCAACGTGGACGCGACCGCGGTCCTGGGCCAGAGGGTGGACCGTTACAACTGGAACGGTTCCGCTCTGACCTTTGATCGCAACCTGATTCGGTTGCGCGCGCTGCAACAGGATCCTGGGCAACCATCGCGCGGCAATCATAATGGTGGCGTGTTGCGCTTTGGCGGTGACGGCAAGCTGTATATACTCTTCGGCGATAACGGCCGGCGTGGACTTTTGCAGAACCTCACCAGCGGTGGTCCAGTGCCGGACGATCAGTTTGGCGGTCCGGAACCTGATGACCAGCATCTTACCGGCGTCGTGCTCCGACTAAACGACGACGGCACGACCCCCACAGACAATCCATTCTTCAGCGTTAATAGCGGTTTGACGGGCCAGGCGGCCGCCAATATCAAAAAGGTGTTTGCGTATGGCGTGCGAAACGGCTTTGGGATGACCTTCGATCATCTGAGCGGCAACCTCTGGACACAAGAAAACGGTGACGATGCGTTTGACGAAATCAACAAAGTGAAGGCTGGATTCAACGGTGGCTGGGTGCAGATTATGGGACCAGTCAACAGAATCGCTGAATACAAATCTATTGAGTCAACCTACGCTGCCGGCAACCTTCAGCAATTGCGTTGGGCGCCTTCAAACATCGCCGATACACCTCAGGCTGCGTTGTCGCGTCTGTATATGCTGCCGGGCGCGCAGTACACCGAGCCGGAGTTTAGTTGGAAGTATGCGGTGGCGCCTTCGCCGATCGGGTTCGTAAAAGGCAGAGGGATTGGGCCGCAATTCGAAGGCGACATGTTTGTCGGCGGTTCGCGAACAACTCTTGCGAATGGTTACTTGTTTCGTTTCCGGATGGCGGCCGACCGCCAACACTTCGCGTTTACTGACCAGCGTTTGGCTGACCTTGTGGCTGACAATGACGATAAGTTTGATATTGAGGAAAGTGAAAGCTTGTTGATTGGGCGTGACTTCGGCATCACCACCGATATCCAAACCGGACCGAACGGCAACCTGTTCGTCGTCTCGTTACTGAAAGGCGCTGTCTACGAGATCAAATCAAAACCCAGCACGCTATTCTTTGCCACGCTCGATGGAGCGCAGGAAGTGCCTTCCAACAACTCTAGCGGTTCCGGGAAAGCAGTCTTGCAACTAAGCCCGGATGAAAAGACAGCCCGCGTATCAGTCAACTTTGCGGGCCTCTCGACCGCCCAAACTGATGCGCACATTCATGGGCCGGCGGCGCAAGGCGTTAGCGGCCCAGTAATTTTCCCCCTGCCGATAGGTCAGTTTAGCGACTTTCAAATCAACCTAACGCCGTCGCAGGTACAGGACCTGAAAAACGGATTGCTATACGTGAATGTCCACACCGGCGCGTTTACCGCTGGAGAGATACGTGGACAGTTTGTTTCGTCTCTTTCGGGCGCAAGCGTCCAGTTCAATGCGACGAGTTATGCAGTCAACGAAGGTGAGGGAACTGCAACGATTACTGTGACACGCGCCGGTAACACCTCCGGCTCAGCCGCAATCGAAGTTGCCGCGTCGCCGGGAAGTGCGACTCAAGGAGATTACAGTCTTGCTTCAGCGATACTGCAATTTGGCCCGGGCGAAACGATCAAGGCTTTCACGATACCGATAAGCGACGATGTCTTCGTGGAGAACAGTGAAAGTCTTCAACTGGTCTTAAGAAACCCGGCCACAGGCGCCTTTATCGGTAGCCCGGCCCAGGCGGTGCTGACGATTCTCGATAACGATGTGGCCCACCCGGTCCTTCTAACTGAGGAAGGCACTTCAAGAGCAGTTGCTTTAGATTCCGTAACGATGTTGCGGGAACCCTTCCCGCTCACGAATCTTTTTAACTTCAGCCTGGACCGGAGAACCCGTGTAACGTTTTTCGCTTCCGGCTTTGAGCTGATGCCTGGTGAAAACCTGGCTATCGTTTCCGCGCAGGCCGAGGATAGCCAACAGCGCATTCATTCTATGACGGTGGAGAATGTTACCAGGGTCCCAGGGTTGTCCCAGTTCACGCAAGTTGTAGTCAAAATACCCGAGTCAATCCAATCTCCCGGAGAGTATTTGGTGAGCATAACCGTTCGTGGCGCGAGTAGTAACAAGGCATCCATCGCGGTTCAGTAATCACCCAATACCGCCGGCAATACTCCGTTTCTGAGCCCAAGATACGACGGGCTAAGATACTCAAACGCATCTAAGGAGAAAGGTGTTTAGCAAACGAAGACGACTGAATTGATTTTCCCTTTGAGCAATAATTGAGGTTCACGACCAATTCAGAAATTGACTTTCACCGCAACTTGAATAATGCGCGGGTTATTGCTGGTCGAAATGATGCGCCCGAAGTTACCAGGGTTGATTATCTGTCCAGTGTTTTGATCAAGGCTCCCTCCAGAAGATTGCACGGCGTTCAAGTCGCTGATTGGATTGGCAAAGTTGACACGATTCAGGAGGTTGAAAAAGTCCGCGCGTAATTCGATGTTCCGTGACTCACCAAACCACAAGCGCTTGACCACCGAGAGATCCACGTTACGTTGTCCCGGCCCTCTCAGAACGTTGCGCCCGACGTCGCCGAAATCAGTTCCGGTCGCTCCCGCAATGGCTGCTCCGTTCGAACTTGGAATCACTTGACCGGCCAACACAATAGGACGCGCAAATGCAAATGGGTTGAAGAAGTAACCTGTAGGGATGTTGCTGGTTGCCTCGGATCGATTAGCGCCGGGTGCGTAGCTTGGCCGCGACAATCCATTGTTTAGCCCAAGATAAAACGACCCCGCATTCGAATCTACAATGTCGATTGGCAGACCGGACATTGCCGTAATGATGGCAGCAACGTGCCAGTTGGAAAGCAACACCCCGCCAAGCTTAGATCTCAGAGCAAACGCCGGCGCACCAAAGTCATAAATACCACTGAGCACGAAACGATGCGTTCGGTCGAAGTCTGACACGCCGCGGTTGGCGCGGTTGTCGTGCTGATCGCCAAAGATTCGCACATCACCGGTAGCTTGGTTGAGCACTTTCACTTCGGCGCCTGGGATCGCAGCGTCGTGTTGGTCTCGCACGAGTCCTTCCATTCGCCCCGACATTGGACTTTGCGCCGGCGCGTTCGCAAACAGCAGCAGAGAAATGGAGAACAGTAGTGCAGTTTTTCTGAAGTTAGTCATTGGCTTCTCTGCCTGTTGGCGGAAACCCTGGTCGCATTCTGTTATGAGGTCAACGAAGTCTTAAGCAAAAGTGGTTTTGTATTCCTCCCATTGCGCCTTTAATCTCGACATGAAGGCAACAAAGCGCGGGTCTTGCCGGAGGTTGTTCAAGTCAGGATCGTGCTCGAATAATGGATAGCAGGGAAAGCCGTTGTCCGCAGTGAATTGAACCCATTTCAATGCCTGCTCGCGTTTGTTCATAATTGCGTAGGCGGCAGCAATTGTGTAGGTGGCATGATGAAAATGTCCGAAATCCTTCCCCTGCTCCAATGCGGTGTTAATATTTTCCCCTGCTCGGCGCTCATCGCCCGCAAGCGCGAACAGCATTGCCCGCATGCTGTATAACGCCCCGCCCTGATCCTCCGGAAACTTCTTTAAGGAATCTTCGATGATGGCTGAAGCCTCATCTCGTCGCCCGAGGTGGGTCAAGGCAAACGCCTTCTGGTAGTGATTGAAAGGCGTGCTGAGTTCCTTCCCGGAATTAAGAGCTTGCTGGTAATTCCCCTGGTAAAGGAGCGCGCCTCCGCCCAAGGCTGAAGAGCTTGGGTCAAACGCTTTTTTCGATTCCTCGATCGCCTTGTCGAGCAGGCCGACGTGGTTGTAGATGACGGTAAGCTGGCGATGGGCTTCATCAAGGTTGGGGTTCAGCGCAAGTGCGCGTTGACATTCCCGGGCCGATTGTTCGTGCGGGAAGTTATTAGCGCGCGTCCACAGCAGGGTGGCTCGCGCAACGTATGCGTCCGCGAGCTCCGGATCCAGCGCGAGCGCCTTCTCGACCGCCACGAAGGCCTTTTCTTGCCACTGCTTTTCATGAGGCGCAAAAGAAAAAAACCTCACCCGATAGGCCTGGGCTAACGCCGCATAGGCCTGGGCGAAATTCGGGTCCTTCGTCACGGCCCGTTCCAGCATCTCAATGGCCGTATCGTTTCCCGACCTGCCTCCTCGATAAAGGTAATACTTGCCGCGCAAATAATCGTCGAACGCCTCTGGGCTCGATGGACGCGCCTTCACCTCCTGTGGTATCAGCTTCAGCTGCAACCGTTCCGCAACGCGATGTGATACCTGGTCCTGCACAGTAAACATGTCGTTAAAACTGATATTGAAACTCTCGCTCCAAAGTGATTGGCCGTCCTCCACTCGAAACAGGTTCAGATTTAAGCGTAAACGGTCACCAACACGCTGAACTGTCCCGTCGATCACGGCGTCGGCGTGCAACTCCCGGGCGGCTGTCAGCGCATCGGTGTCGCGATCTCCATACTTAAGGACCGCGCTGGTTGGGCGCACAGTTAGCTGGTGGATCCGGCTAACGCGAGTAATGATCGTGTCAGTGATTCCAAGTCCCAGATATTCGTCGTCTGCGTTTCCGCTCAGCGACTTAAGGGCAAGACGGCGATCGACTTGAGCGCAGGGTTGGGCGCGGCGGGGGCCGACTTGTTCATCATCCACAAAGAGACGGCTGTCACGGCTATCAAGAGGGAAGCAAGTGCAAAAGCCGCGGTTCTCCTGTGTTTCTGAATTTCGCCGACCAAATACTCGGCGCTCGAAGTCGCACGGGCTGATCGCACTTCGGCGGTGCTGACTGGCAATGCCTGAAGAGTTTCATTGGCCGTCTGCTTGTCGTTTTGATTCGTTGGTTGCTTACCGATTACTCCCGCCTCGAGAGAGCGCGTCAGTCGATCCTCAACCTCCAATTCCTGCTTCAGGTTCTTCAAGTCAAGCGCCAGAACGTTTGCTGTCTGGTATCGCTCGTCCTTGTTCTTGCGCAGCGCTTTCGTCACTATCCGATCGAGTTCGAAGGGCACATCCGCGTATTGGGCCAGCGCCGGCGGTTCGTGTTCCATTAAAGAAACCAGCACATGACTGGGCGTCTCTCCTTCAAAGGGAACCCGGCCGGCGACCATCTCATAGAGCACAACGCCCAAAGACCAGATGTCAGTCCGTGGGTTGTGCGCGGGCCTGTTCAGGCGACATGTATCGCACCGTGCCCATCACCATGCCCGGGTCAGTTTGTATAAGTGCCTGCGTTGCGTCCTCTGAGGCTAACCCCTGAATTGAACCTCGCTACACCGTCTACGCCGTTAGCCCACCGGTGACACTCCCGGCTTCTCAAGAAGCGGCTGTCGTCGCGGCCAGCTACGGCGTACTTGTCAGGCTGTTTCCGGCAGCCAAGCCGGCTCTCGATGCGCAGTACGCCGCATCGCTCGCGCAGATTCCTGAGGGCGATTCAAAGACCAATGGCATCGCGGTGGGGGAGTTCGTCGCTGAGGAGATGGTCTCACTTCGCAGCGCCGATGGCTCAGCCCCGATTTCGTACACGCTTCCGCCGGCGGGCCTCGGCATTTGGCGGCCGACCTCGCCGGGGGCGCCTGCCGTTCCGCAGTGGGGCGGTATGACGCCTTTCGTTCTGGAGAGCGCCACGCAGTTTAACGTTGCCGGCCCACCCGAACTGACGACCGCCGATTACGCGGCTGACGTTAACGAGGTCAAGTTCTATGGCGGAACGACAAGTCTTCTGCGCACGCCTGACCAGACCGAGATCGCCCGCTTCTGGGCCGAGAGCACCGCAATCAGTTTTAACCGCATCGCACGGGCGATGGCGGCCGAGCGTCAGACGGGCCTCGCCGAGAACGCACGTCTGTTCGCCCTGATGAACATGGCTCTGTCGGATGCCTATGTCGTGGTTTTCGAAACGAAGTATCGTTTCAACTTCTGGCGGCCCATCCACGCTATTCGCGAGAACGACGGCACCACCCGGTATGACGACGGCAATCCGGACACCGTGCCTGACCCTACATGGACGCCGCTACTCGCCACCCCGGCCCACCCTGAATACCTCTCCGGCCACAGCGGCACGGCCTCTGCGGCTGCCGAGGTGTTGACGGATTTCTTCGGACAACACGCAGGCTTTAGCACGACCAGCACGACGCTGCCTGGCGTTGTGCGCTCCCTGAGTAGCTTCAGAGACGCCGTCAGCGAGGTGGCGGATGCACGTGTGTTCGGTGGCATTCACTTTCGCCGGACGTGCCTGCTCTCAAATGTTGTCGGCAAGAAGATCGGGAAGTTTGCGATGAAGAATTATCTCCGGCCCTTAGGCGACGATCGCAGCGAATCGCAATGACCGTGATGTTCGCAACGGGCTCCACATAGAAAGGGAAGGGGCGCCCACTCACGGCGCCCCTCTCAACGCTTAATAACAAGTGTTTAGAGTACAACCTTCAGGTTGCATCTTCGCAACCACGCCTGCTCAAGAGTTACGTGCTTCTTCGCTACCACGCAAGCTGAAGCTTTTACTCTTTACGCTTGTACTCGAGCACCACGTCACCGAGAAAGTTACTTAAGCACCAATTCCTTCAAGACAAATTCATCAGGGTCGATAGTGATCTTAGTGGGTCGATTTGTGACTGGGAGGCGGATTGTTGTCTCACGACCCACGGGCTTGATTATGGTTTTTTGAGCGCCTTTTGCAATAACGATCTCCACCTGAAGCGGATCGAGAAACGGCGCGTCTGGCTGCGTTTGCTTCAAGTTGATTGTCAACACGCCTCGTTGGTTTTTCGCGCGCTGCCATTGCCAGGACACTTCGTAATGCGGATGCCCGGCCGCATAGACCCAGCGCGCGAAAAATTCTTTCAAGTTTGAGCCGGAAGCTTGCTCCAGGGCCGCGCGCAGATCTTCAGTTGAGGCTGTCGCATGCTCGTGCGCGCGATAATAAGCGCGCAGTCCCTTGAAGAAAGCTTCATCGCCCAAACGACCTCGCAACATATGCAGAATCCATGAACCCTTTTGATAGCTGTTACCGTTGAGAAGACCCATGAGGCTTTCAGTTTCAGTATCAAAAAGCGGAATACGCCTTCGCTTGGCATAGTTCAAATAAACTTCAGCCTGGCTGTTCATGTATCGGCGAAAAGCTTCTTCACCTTCGTGGCGTTGAATAAAGAGTCCAGCAAAATAGGTTGCGAACCCCTCGCTCAACCAAAGGTCAGCCCAGGTTGATTCGGTAACCGAATCGCCGAACCACTGGTGTGCGATCTCGTGCGCAATAAGACTGACGGTCCCAGGCCGTAGGTTGAAGACCTTGCTAACAGGATCCGAATTAGAGCGAGAGTCAAATAGATTGCCTCCAAAAACAATCGCGCTCGAATTCTCCATCCCTCCAAATCGAGTGGCCCCTACGATCAGCGCCAGCTTCTCGTAAGGGTAGGGGGCAATGGTCTCACTAAACAATTTCAACGAAGGATTTGCCGGCGAAAACCCGTGCAGCGCCACGTCTTTATCAGACTGTGGGACGTAATAAGACAACGGAGTAACCGTCGGTCCGTCTGGTTTGATCAGCGCAAACTGACCAACGGCGATAATCATGCAGTAGGGTGGAATGGGGGCGCGTTCCGTGTAGGACCAGGTTCGTGTGCCGCCGGCCGTGGTCTCGACCTTATCGAATGCGCCGTTCGCGACCACCAGATTTCGTTCGGGCGCCGTCACGGTAAACCGAATGGTCGCTTTGGCTGAAGGATGGTCCAGAGTGGGAATCCAGTGATGCACCCGATCGGGCCAGTTGTCACCGACCGCCGATGGGTTTCCTGATTTGTCAGACGACAGAATCAATCCATCTTTGGGCGCACCGTGATATGTGACTGTCACGACCAGTCGCGCGTCCCGTGGTTTGGGGGTTGGGATGGTGACATTCAGACGGCCATTGGCGTGTTCGAAGCGTGCGTCCTGCGCATCAACTGTGACCGAGTCAACTGAGAGTTGGCCGAAATCCAGATCGATCAGTGAGACGTTGTCTTTCAGTAATTGAATTGTAACTTCTGCTTTCGCCGAAGTGATGGCTGAGAGTCGATCATTGAGAACGATTGCCACGTCGTAATTGATCGGCTTCCACGATTCGATGAGACGTTCGCGACGGGTAGCTAGCGTCCAGGAGACGAGCATTAGCGAAACCAGCGCCACGAGTACAAAGCGAAGAAGTGCGGCCCGAAACGGCGCTTTTGGTCGTAGTAGGTTGGACATCATTATTCCCATAACAATACTCGTACTCGGCAGCATGCAGGCGTATAGATTACAAGCTTTAGCTTGCGTCGTTGGGAAGAGGCCCTGCCGAGCCTTCACTGACATGGTGGCAAATCCGCAACCTGAAGGTTGTACTCTGTACGCCTCTCGCTTGCTAACGAATTCCCAGAAGTAACAATGCCGAGCGATCGGAGACTTTGCGCTCGTCTGATTGAAGCCAATCGCGATATCCCGCGAGCTCTTCCTCGGTAAGTTCGCGATTGCCCAACCGAGCCGCGGGAGTTCGTTCAAACGCACGATCGGTTAGTGCCATGTGCGCTTTTCTCACTGACAATTGATCCGGATGCAGGAGAGCTTTCTCAGCGGATTCAACGTCAGGAAAGAACTCATCATATGCGAGCAAGTGCCAGATAGTGTCTGCGCCCTCTCCATCAATGGCGAGAATACGAAGCAAACCCAGACCGCTTTCAAGTTGATAAACAAGATCGTCGCCCGCAGCAAACTCATGTGACATACAAGTTGAAATCTTACGAGACTGAAGAGCCTATCGCAAAGGGACTCTGTTAGCAGTGATATTATTTTCAGAACGGTTAGTAAACGATCCACTAATTACACTAAGCAACACTAACTCTTCTTCGTCAGGTTTCGTGTGACTTCGGTACTGAACCAGCTTCGCTGATCAATTACAGAACCCAGCGCGGTAGCGCGGGATGCTTGAGGTAGCAACCATAAAAAAGCTTATTTACTTTGGCCTTGAGCAGCCTCAAAGATTCCGCGCTACCGCGCTCACTAGAAACTCACGCCGCGGGTATCAATTGGTAGCCCATGGCAAGTGCTTGTTTTTGCATAACTTTGAAGCGTCGTTCTTTGAACTTCTGCTCGTACGCCTGTTGACCGATTTCAACATAAGTTGTGCGATTTTTGAGCAGAGAATAAAAGGTCAGAGCGATCTTGTGCGCGGTGGCAGTGATAGCTTG
>DASQKG010000224.1:0-3503 GCA_035630655.1 Pyrinomonadaceae bacterium | reverse complement strand
AGCCGTTTCCGGAAAGGCAGAGCCTTTCCGCACCGTGCGGCGGCAGAGCCGCGGTACGCAGACTGTTCTCTGACTTCTCGGGCCAAGCCAGTTATATCCGTGTAATAGCAAAGCAACCAACAACTGTGAGGTGAATCGTGAAACGCCTGGTAAAAATGTCGCGCCGGAATTTTTTAGTGCAACAAACTGTTTCTTTTGTTTGCGCCCTCGCCTTGTTGGCGACGATGCTCACTTGTGCTCCTTACGCTTCCGCTGGGCATGTTTCCTCTGCTCAACAGCAAGTAGTTATAACGAAGCGACCTCTAACCCATCAAGATTACGATTCCTGGCGTTCAATTCAAGCACCGCAAATTTCACGCGACGGGACATTCATTGCATACGCGTTCCTGCCGCAGGATGGCGACGGCGAAGTTGTAGTCCGCAATGTTGCGAGCGGTGTCGAGTGGCGCGCACCGCGCGGTTATCGTCCTCCCGTTCCGCCGCCCGATGATCCCAGCGTAAACCTTGGCGAACTGCTGGCAGCCCAGGCCCGACTGGTTCGTCCTCTTTTCACTGCCGACAGTCGGTTTGTCGTTTTCAGCATCGAGCCGACGAAGGCCGAACTGAACAAAGCAAAGAAGGAGAAAAAGAAACCCGAAGAGATGCCGAAAAATGCGCTCGGGATCATTAATGTTTCTGACGGCACGGTGAAACGCATCGAGAAGGTGAAAAGCTTCCAGGTTCCTGAGGACGGTTCGGGATTCATCGCCTATCTGCTGGAGCCTACGCCCGAAGAGATGAAGGCCGACGACAAAGGCGGTGGCCCGGCTGTTAAGGAGCCTTCAATAGTGCCGACTGAAGGCCAACCAATACCATCGCCCGAGCCTGTTGGTTCGCCCTCTCCCGAGATGAGGACTTCGCCGACGCCGGCGCCATCCAGCGCCCCTGGGGGCGCGACCGCAGGGAAGCCACCAACCCGATCTCCAAAGAAGAAAGAGTATGGCGCCGATCTCGTTTTGCGAAATATGACGAACACCACCGAGCGCAAATTCAGAGACGTGCTTGATTACACTTTAAGCAAGGATGCCAGGACACTTGTCTTTGCAGTTTCTGCTAAAGACGAAGAAAGGAATGGTGTCTTTACGCTGCCCACGCAGAGCCCCGCCTCTGGACCGGTGGTTTTGCTCAATGGCAAGGGAAAATATCAGAAACTGACCTGGGATGAAGACCAAACGCAATTGGCTTTTATCAGTGACAAGGACAATGCGGGCGCGAGGCAGCCACGCTTCAATTTATATCACTGGGATCGCAACAAGATTCAAACCGCCGAGATAGTCTCGCCTGCATCACCAGGATTTCGTAAAGATTTCGTCGTCAGCGAAAAGGCGAATTTAAGTTTTTCACTGGACGGCAGCCGCTTGTTCCTGGGCGTGGCGCCCCCACCCGAGCCGGAAAAGAACCCGGAAGAGGAGAACTCGGCAGACGAAAAAGTGCTGGTTGATTTGTGGCACTGGAAAGACGATTACGTCCAGCCCATTCAAAAGGTCCGCGCTGAGCAGGAGCGTAACAAGTCTTATCGCGCCGTTTATCACGTCAAAGACCAAAAGTTTGTCCAGCTTGCCGACGAAACCATGGAGACAATCACGCCTTCCAACGACGGGCGTTATGCGATTGGATCGGATAATCGGCAGTTTCGCGTGATGGCGGATTTTGCTCCCGGGATTACGGATTATTATCTGGTTAACACCCAGAACGGCGTGCGCAAGTTGATCGTATCCAACCAGCGGTTCGGGGTTTCGCTTTCGCCAAATGCAAAGTACGCGATCTACTTTGATGGCAAAGACTGGAATTCTTATTCGGTTTCCGATGGCAAGATCGTGAATCTAACCCGCGGACTCGGGCCGAAATTCTCAAACGAAGACCATGACTCGCCGTCGATACCCGGTTCCTATGGCAATGCGGGCTGGACCAGGGACGACGCGCGAGTTTTGCTGTACGACCGCTACGACATCTGGCAAGTTTCGCCTGATGGCAGGGGCGCGAAGAATTTAACGGATAGTGTCGGTAGAAAAGAAAAGACCGCATTTCGTTACGTGCGGCTTGATCCGAAAGAGCGTTGGATCGATCCATCAAAACCGATGCTGCTTCACGCCGAAAACGAAGAGACACGCGACTCCGGTTTTTATCGTGACAAAGTCGACGGCGGATTGCCTGAAAAACTTGTGATGGGCGCCAAAGATTTCAATAATCCCGTCAAAGCAAAAGATACTGACGCAATGGTGTTTTCAGCGTCGCGTTTCGACGAGTTTGCCGACCTTTGGGTCACTGGTCCAAATTTCAACGACTTGAAGAAAGTCAGCAACGGTGACGCGCAACGCGCTCAGTACAACTGGGGCACGGCGGAGTTAGTGCCTTTCAAAAACGCCGACGGAGTTAAGCTAAAAGGGCTGCTTCTAAAACCGGAGAATTTTGATCCGCGCAAGAAGTACCCGATGATCGTGTACATCTACGAACGACTCTCACAGGGTCTGCACTCCTTTCGCAATCCTGGCCCGGGGACTTCCGTTAATCCGACTTTTTACGTCAGTAACGGCTACCTGATTTTCATGCCGGACATCGTGTACTCGATTGGTTACCCGGGACAGAGCGCTTTGAACTGCGTGCTGCCGGCAATTCAGGCCGTGGCTGATAAAGGCTTCGTTGACGAAAACGCAATTGGGATCCAGGGGCACAGTTGGGGTGGATATCAAATAGCTTACATGGTTACGCAGACCAATCGTTTCCGTGCGGCGGCGCCAGGCGCGCTGGTTTCAAATATGACCAGCGCCTATAGCGGCATTCGTTGGGGCACAGGACTGCCGCGGCAGTTTCAGTATGAACAGACGCAATCGCGTATCGGCGGCAGCCTCTGGCAGTATCCAATGCGCTTTTTGGAAAACTCGCCGGTCTTTCGCGCCGACCGCGTGCAGACGCCGCTAATGATGATCCACAACGACGAAGACGACGCGGTGCCCTGGTATCAGGGGATTGAATATTACCTGGCGCTGCGACGGCTCAACAAAGAGGTGTACATGTTTAGCTACAACGGCGAGAAGCATGGCCTCCGCAAGCGAATTAATCAAAAGGACTACACCCGAAGACTACAACAGTTTTTCGATCACTTCCTGAAGGGCGCCCCCGCGCCGGAGTGGATGCAGAAAGGAATTCCCTATCTCCAACGCGAGAAGGAGAAAGAACAATATCGCATCGCCGATAAATAGCCGGTGTCCCTGTTCCTCTGTCGAATCATTGCGGCAATCCGACGCGCCTTAAAGAGATTGGCAGCATATGAGGCAAGTGCTCACTTAAAGGACCAAATGCAAGAAACCAGAGATCCTCTTACCTCCTATTGCCTCACAACAAAATCTACTCCTACGGTGATTCGTTGCCTCATAAATAAATCTACTCGAAACGAAAGTTGGTTTTGCGCCTGGTAGTGTGCCTTTTGAATGAAAACGGCACAAGCGAAGTGATTGTTCTTCAGT
>DASQKG010000223.1:0-20173 GCA_035630655.1 Pyrinomonadaceae bacterium | reverse complement strand
CTTTTCCTGGAGCAATAAGCGTAGTGCATCATTTACGGCTTTCGCATCCGGAAATGCAGCCGCCACATCCGGATCAAGCAGCACCAGGTTGGTTCCCTCGCGGTAACGCTCGACATATTTGCCACGCACGCCACCCTTCATTTGAGAAAAATCATACTCTGGTCGCAGATCATCCTCTTCGTCTGATTCAACATCCTTCATACTTTGATATGCGTCGCCGTGTTGACAGAACTACGCCGCCGGACGAATTCTCTCTTTCAGCATCTCGCTCACAAGCTGACTCACAGGAATGCCGCGTTTCTGAGCCCGCTCGGTGAGAGCTTGCATTAGCTCCTCGTCAATCTCCACTTCATAGCGGCGACGCATTAATTCTGGCTCCACGGCCACGGTCTCAAAGCTCTCTAAATAATCTGTTGTGTTATGAGTATCCCAGAATTCCGCCGCTTCTTCAAAACTGGCGAACTCTTCCGGCAGTGGATCAATCTGCTTCTGCTTGTCGCTCATAATATTTACGCTCCGAGTCTGACATGTCCCGTGCTGAAAGCGGCAAGGCCGACGTTTGCTCCTTACGGATGAAGAATATCATCAGGTATCTCCCACCACCTGTCTGACCATAAGCAGTATATAGTCCTCTCCCTTAACCTTTCCTTTTTGCGCACGACGAACCTGCGGCTTGCCAAAAAGCACTTCCTCTACCGGAGTGATGCTTGCGCGTAGGCATTGCTGATGATATTCATCGGTGGCAATGTCAGTGCTACTGTACTTCATCGATGGTCTGGGAATTGGCGCGCGGGGGCCACTCAATCCGTTTGATGGGTTGGACGATGCCGAGCCGCTTGCGCAATTCCCTGACGAAGAACTTACGACGATCCACGGCGGCATCGTGGTGCCAACGGATGCTTCGCTGGGCGTTGAGGGCCGGCCGCAAAGCGCGTCGGGTCAAACCACAATCCTCACCGGCATCAATGCCCCGAAGCTGCTGGGCTACCACAAGCAGGGCTTTCCCAACGCTGCTATGCTGGAGATCATTCGCGAACACTCGATCTTTCTGCAGTTGAAGCGTGCGGGCATCCAACCGATTACTTTTGCCAATACGTATACGCAGCGTTTCTTCGATGAGCGCCCGAGATGGGTCTCGGCCACAACCGCAGCGGTTGAGGCGGCGGGGTTATCGTTTCGCAAGGTCCAGGATCTCAAGGAAGGGCGAGCCGTTTACCAGGACTTTACAAATCGACTGCTGATTGAACGTGGCGAAGAAGTGAACCTGCGAACGCCTGAAGAGGCCGCCGATGTGTTGGCCGGGATTGTCGCCGAAAATCAATTTACGCTTTACGAGTATTTCATCACAGACAAGCTCGGGCACTCTCAGGATATGGAGGCGGCAAAGGCGACATTGCAGTCGCTTGCTCGGATGATTCGGAGAATGCTAAATCAAATTGATCTTGCGAGGACTTCCGTTATACTCACCAGCGACCACGGCAACATCGAAGACCTTTCGACGCGCAACCACACGTTGAATCCGGTTCCAACCATCGTCTGGGGCGCGCACCAGAATCAAATCGCCAGTAGCATCGAGAGCCTCGCAGACATAACGCCGGCGATCGTTGAGACGTTAATCCGGAAAGCGGCAGACTAAAAAATAACGATGCGATGGAAGCCGGTAGTTCAGAGTTCAGCCTTCAGGCTGTGGTTTCGTTGGCAAGAACAAGCTGAAGTTTGAACTCTGAACTACCGGCCCGAAGCTCAGGGTGCTTTACAGAACCGAGCGCGGTAGCGCCGGATCCTGGAGGCTGAAGTCCATAGGATCGGAGTGCGCTGCGCCATAAGAATGCACGTTATTCAAGCTAGCTTCCAGCATCCGGCGCTACCGCGCTCGGTTCTGTAACGCCGGTACTTAAACTTAATGAACTCTCTCGTCGCCGACACAATGACCTCTGAAAAACATCCCCATTTCACACACCGTCACGACAAAAACAATCCGCGCGAAGTGTTTGGCTGGAAGATGTACGACTGGGCCAACTCCGCTTTTTCAACAACTATCGTCGGCGCGCTTTATGGCCCGTATTTAACCGAGATGGCGCAGCGTGCGGTCGGAGAAAATGGGGTCGTCTTCGAGCTTGGCCCATTGGGAGCTATCACCGCAAAATCGTTCTTTCCCACCTGCATTTCCATCGCCGTATTTCTGCAAATCTTCCTGCTCCCGATACTCGGTTCGATAGCTGACTACTCTAATCTGAAAAAGAAATTGATGGCGTTGTTCTGTTATGTCGGCGTCGCAGGCACCTGCCTGTTGTTCTTTGTGACGGGCGAACTCTATTGGCTCGGCGGCCTCTTGTTCATCATCGCCAATCTGGCCTTTGGCGCAGCGGTTGTGGCCTACAACGGTTTTCTCAATGAGATCACTACGGAAGATCAGCGCGACAAGGTGTCGAGCCGTGGCTTCGCGTACGGTTATCTGGGCGGCGGGCTGCTGCTCTTACTTAACTTTCTACTGATCAAGAGCGCGCCGCGTTTGGGTCTGGATCCGTTGATGGCTGTTCGTCTTTCGCTACTCTCAGCCGGCGTTTGGTGGGGCGGTTTTGCGCTGATTTCGTTTTCACTACTAAAGACCCGGGCGGCGGAGAAGTCTCTACCCCCGGGCAAGAACTACCTGACGATTGGGTTTTCCGAACTTGGCCGGACGTTTCGCGAACTCGCCCGGCTACGCCACACCCTGAAATACCTTGTTGGCTATCTCTTCTACAACGACGGAATTCAGACAGTGATCAGTATGGCATCGGTCTTCCTGGCCCAGGAGCTTTTCAAATCAAGAGGCCTGGAGACCGACCAGTCGTTTTTGGTAGGCATCTTCCTGATGGTCCAGTTTGTGGCCATCTTCGGAGCACTGCTGTTTGAGAGAATTGCCTACGCCATCGGAACCAAGAAAGCGATTTTGATTTCCTTGGTCTTGTGGGCGGGTGTGGTGATTTACGGCTATGGTTTTCTGCAAACGACAACGCAAGCATGGGCGATGGCTGCCGTTATTGCGATCATATTGGGAGGCTCGCAAGCGCTTTCGCGCTCGCTGTTCTCTCGAATGATCCCACCGGGGAGAGAGGCTTCGTTTTTCGGGATCTACGAAGTTTCAGAGCGAGGGACATCGTGGCTGGGGCCACTCGTCTTTGGCGCAGTTGCCGCTGCCACCAATTCCTACCGGCAGGCGATGCTCTCGTTAATCATCTTCTTTATTGCAGGCGCGGTAATTCTCTATGTAACGGACACTGACAAGGCTATTCATGAGGCAGGCAATCTCTTGCCCGAAGAGGCAGCGAAGAAGGCGTAAAAGTGGGACAGACATTCCTGTCTGTCGGAGTAGCAAGACACTCCTTTTAGTTTTACATAAACCTCGCAAGACACAGACAGGCAGGAATGCCTGTCCTACCATAAGTCAACCTGCCATCTGTCTTTCCTTTGGCGGTTTCTCGAGGCACTCACGCGAGCAGTAAACCGAGGTTCCCGTACCGGCGCCGATCGCCCTATCCGAAGGTATCCAGGTTCCGCAACCGACACATCGCACTAACTTGCTTTCCACTCTCGCCCTCGAAGTCCCGCTCGTACCGCTAGTGCTCGGTGGTGAAACGATCGTTTGTACGGTGCCCAGGATCTTCTTCAGTATTTGGATGTATGGACGGAGCCGCGAATAGACCAGCAGAAGCAGTAGGATCAGCAGCGCAGCAATTACAAGGTATTTCAAAGTCGCTTTTGCGTTCCGGCTTTATTAATTCTTATCGTCGCCCGGTTTGCCCGAGATTGGGGTGTATGAGACATCGACATTCCGACGGCGAGGTGTCGGATCAGTCGATCGGCGTCGCGGAATCGATTCCCGGTTGCGTCGGTCGACACTTCCCGCAGGCAAACCCTTTCCGTGCACGGCTTCCTCAAGAATGCGTGTGATTTCCTGCGACAGAGTTCGATGTTCGGCAGCAGCGCGCCGGCGCAAAGACTCTTTCAGATGGTTAGGCACATACGCGCCAATAAAAACTCCTTTGCGGTTAGCCATTTCTGTGGGGCCTCTCTTTCAGAACGTGGGTCTACTCGGGTGAAGCGTAGAATGCAATAAAGCCAAGCGGAGAGAACAGGTCTATAAGCCGAATTCTGTATCCCGATGATTTCGCAGCGGGATGGCGATCATTCATCTAGCCCAACCGTTGCCAGTTGGATCAAGCGATCTACCCGGAGGTCGTATCCCGATAAATCGGAATTCGGGCGGGCAGCCCTTTTGACGCCTCCCTATTTGATCTTGCACTGCGAGGAGTTTGCCTGGCCGCACGTGTCACCACATGCGCCGGTGCGCTCTTACATTAAGCCCTGCGGGCCGCACCATTTCACCCATCACCTCGCGTTTGAGATTTGAGATCTCAAACGAAATCTCAAAAACCGCGAGGCTGGTTTATTTTCTGTTGCACTTGTCGTCGTCCGATTAATCGGACGCCCCGCCGTTAGCGGGCTCGCTGCCCTGTAGTGTTCGGACTTTCCTCTCCTGGAACTCGTTCTGGATCGTGAAACCCAGAGGTTCCAGCAGCGACCGCCCGACCTGTTCTCTTGCTAGGCCGAGGCAGTATACCAAACCCTGATCAACAGGTACAACGCACGTACCTATTGCTCAAAACAGGCCTAAAACCGCAATTTATCCGAAGTATTTGAAGCCTACGCGCAAGTTGGCGAGCCACTGGGTAGGAACTGCTAAGGCGATGGTTATCGAGACCAACGAATGCGAGAGTGCCAACGCAAAAAGATTAGGCTGCCTTTGGTAGGCGGCTGCCCAAATGAGGCCCCCCGCCAAGGTTAGAACTCCCAGAATTGGGTTGGGCAGATGAACCAAACAAAACGCCAAACCTGCGACCAGGATGCTCGGGAGTCCATTGCCAAACGCTATCTGCGCCCGGCGATTTATGAAACCGTTAAGCGCGTATTGCTGAAACAGCGCCCAAAGCGGCAACGCAAAAAAACGATGCCGCCAAGGCGCAATAGCAATCGAGTAACCGGAAAAGTAAGCGGCCACAAGCAATATCAGAACGACTGCCCCGATTGTCGGCAACAACAGCACCCACACAGCACGTGCAAAATTGTCGGTCCGAAAACCGATATTTCCAAGAGTCTCGCCGCGCTCCCGATGCGAAATAATCATTAGCCATAACGCCAGCATTACCGGAATGGCAATCACAGCTTTACTTCTTCCTACAAACGCAAAGACAACCCACTCCGCAATCAGGCAGGAAGCGATCACAGAAACAATCTCCCAGATAGCCAAACCTCTGACCATCCGAGATGACACGTCATTTTCAAGGGCATCGCGTTTTAACATTTCATTTACTTCGAAGGCGGTCTAAACATTCTTCCGGCGTCATCCACATAGAAGAAAATAGGATCACCCAGCATCTGAAGAGACTTTCTTGCTCCGTCGCCACTGTTATGCAAGGCATAGAGGCGAGCTTGATACATATGGAAGTAAGTTCCATGCCGCCGCAATGAAGACGGCGGAATGTCAAACACATACCCGTGCCATTCGTCCCTGGCCCAGCCGGCAGCTTGTACGTCTGGACGAGATCTATTTGCCACTTGTCTGGCGACGAATTCATCGTCGACGTACAGATAGACTTCCACGCGGTCCCATGGCGCAGCACTGTTCACGGCCCAACCCTGGATTCCCGTGGGGATGACTTCACCCCAACCATGAAAAAAAGGTGGGACTAAGGTGAGAAACGCGAATACCGCAAGCCCGCCAACCAGAAGAGTCTCGGCGATGGATTTGGCAATAAGCGCGTGGACCAGTCTGGGAGATGGCGTCTGCATTCGCGTTTTCGAGTGCGACATTATAGGTTCTGAGTAACGCAAACTGTTAGTTTGCGGACCGTTGATAGAATTTTCTTCGAACATGAAGCCACTTGAGTTCCAGACAGCTTTGCGCAAAAAGCCGGAAGAAGTGCAAGTAGACTTCTGGCCGTGGATACGGTGCCCCAAGTCCGCGATAGCGGGCTAGCTTTAATTCGTCGGCGAATAACGTTTTCTGCAAAGCCGTTACCAACAACAAACTAACAGTTTGCTTTACAAAAAAAGGGCGGCTTCGAAAAGCCGCCCTTGAGAAGATTGCGATTTGAGTCGATCAGTTGATTGGTATCACTTCGATCCGATCGCCTTTTTCCAACACAGGATCGGGAGATTTTCCTGTTTGAATTTTTCTCAGATTGTGATCCTCCGAGATCAAGCGACCGTTCGGGCCTAAACGTGAAATCCGAATCCTGGCATCGGCTTTCGTCGTGATGCCACCAGAAGCAAGCAGGGCTTGCGTCACCGTTAACCCAGCGTGATACGGCTTTTGTCCGGGAGAACTGATTGCTCCTCCCACGAAAAAGAACTCAATTGGACCAGGGGGAACTCCGGATACCTTGATGATGTCGCCTGCCGTCACGAGCGTGGCCGCGTGATTTGCATCCTTTAGATCCGCGACGATTGGGGCCCGTCCCGCGCGTGTAATGGTTGCGCGCCCAGCTTCCGGAAGTACGAGTGCTTCGGCAAGCATGGCGTAGAGCGGCACGGCCTCTCGACGAAGAATCTTTCGCCCTGGTGACGCGACGAAGCCCGTCACAGTCACAGCGTGGCTGGCGAAGTCTCTCACTGTTACGACTACCGCAGGGTTTTCGAAGACTCTTATTCGTTGTCGTAGAAGAACTGAAATTTCCGGCGTCGTCAGTCCTGCCACCGCGATAGGCTCACCCGCCAGCGGATATTCCAAAAGCCCGCCCGAGTCCAGGGTGAAGAGCGTTGATTCCCTGCTCGGCTTGCCGGCGATCTGAATGTCTAGTACGTCATTCGCGCCGACACGATAGATCTGAGTCGAAGCAAGTGAAACCGGCGCGTAGTTAGCAAATAAGTTGGAGGTGGCCGGTGTGGCAATGTTCCCGCCTGCGGAAGTCCTCGGCTCGATCGTCGCTGCTGCGTTTGATGGCTTCGCCTGCGGCTGCTCCGCTACGTCGCTTGTTCTGCGCAGACGCGCCGTTTCCGCATGGTTCTTAAGATCCGGCTTTGGCAGAGGCTGAACTGGAACGGCATCGGTGTTCTTGGATGCCGTCACGTTTGGCTCACTTCCTAGAACTCGGGCCCGAGTCCCACTATGGGAGGCTTGGTTCCCCGAGCTTGGTTTCGAAGCTATTGGTTTATTCGCCGCAACCACTGACTTCACTTGGGCGGATGTAAAGGTGGCCGACGCAATGATTAGAATAGCGGTCGCAATGATTAGGTTTTTCATGGCAGTTCAGGGCTTTTTGGAAATCTTCGCAAGCTTGGCGGCCGCTTATAGCAGCGTTTGCCGGCCAAGGCTGTACCTGATTAGTAATAAACGCTCAAAGAGGTTGATTTCTCAGAACTTAGGAGGAAGTTTGGCGGTCAAAATACCCAGGAATTTGGCTGCTTTTGGAAGGTTTGGGGAGACTATCTGACTTGCCTGGGGGCCGGCAGGCTCGCCGGCGGAAACAGATGATACCACAGTCGGCTGAGCCGCTCGCGCACTACTTCCTCAACGTCGTCCGCAGTCTCCGCTTTGAGGCACTCCAGAGCGATTTCGCGGGCGACTCGCGAATCAATGCCGGCGACTGTCCGACGGACACGAGGAATCGCCGAGGGCGTCATGCTGAGCTCAGTCGCGCCCAATCCCAGCAAGAGCACAACATAAGCGGGAGTGGACGCCATTTCTCCACAGACTAAAGCAGGGATATCTGCGTTGCGGGCCGCCTTGAGACCCTGATCGATGCTCCGGAGTACGGCAGGATGAAGCGTCCGAAACCAGTCCGCAACCTCATCATTTCCACGATCGACAGCCAATGTATATTGCACCAGGTCGTTTGTGCCCAGCTCAAAGAAATCGACGGCCTTCGCAATGCTGTCAGCGGTCCAAACCGCCGACGGCACTTCAATCATCGCCCCGACACTTACCGGCTTAACATCCTTGCCTTCGTTGTTGAGGTTTGCCAGCTCTTCATTGATTATCTTTTGCGCTCTTCTGACGTCGCTAACGTCCGCGACCATGGGCAAAACAATTCGTAACCGGCCCGACTTGCCGGCCAGGAGAATTGCTCGCACCTGAGTCCGCATCACGGATTCATTAACCAGTCCAAACCGTATTGCGCGGAGGCCAAGTGCCGGATTCTTCTCCGCTTCCTGCGACGGCTCACGAAGGTTTTCGCCACCGAGATCAAAGAGGCGAATGCTGACGCCATCGTCGCCGGCAACTCGGGCAACGTCTTCGTAAGCTATCCGTTGCTCATCTTCCGAAACGATGACACCGCGGCGCGCCAACAAGAATTCCGAACGATAAAGCCCAACGCCGCGAGCGCCATATTTCTCTACACCTTCGAACTCGGAAGGAAGCTCGATATTCGCCCTAAGTATGACTTCGACCCCGTCCTCTGTTCGCAGTGGGCCAGCGACTCCGGTTTCAGTTACAACTCGGCCTCGGATGCGATTTGCCGTTTCGGTTTGGTAACGTTCGAGCGTAGCGCTTGAGGGGTGCAGTATTACTTCGTCACGGTTTGAATCAACGATGATCTGGTCGCCCGTCCTTGTGCGACGATAAAAATCGCGCAGGCCAACGACTGCAGGAATCCCGATTCCCCTGGCGAGAATCGCCGTGTGCGATGTCCAGCCACCAGTATCGGTGGCCAGCGCACGCGCGTGTTCAAGGTCTAGTTCGGCGACGGCTGAAGGAAGAAGGTCCTGTGAGACTACGACCGCGTCTTCCGATAGGCTTCGGGGCTGAGGCTCAGCGCCGGTGAGCGCTACCACCAAGCGCTGCATCACATCTTCGATGTCGGAGCCGCGCTCACGAAGGTATTCGTCTTTAATCTCCGAGTAGAGCGAGAGGAGTCGATCGCCAACCACCTTAACCGCCCACTCAGCATTCGCGTGGTGTGCAGCTATTTGCTGTTCGACATCCTCAGTTAGCTTCTTATCTTCGAGCAGCAGCAAATGAGCGTCAAAGATGTACGCGTGATCTTTGCCGAGCCGCTGCTCAGCTTGCTTCTTAATTGCCATGACCTGACGGCGTGCCAGGTCAACTGCCGCCCGAAACCGCTTTCGCTCGGCGTCGACATCGTGGATGCCTATCTTCCAGTGATAGACGTGCTGAAGGCCGTCGTGCATTCGAAGCACCTGCCCGATAACGATGCCTTCGGAAACACCCAGACCCTTAAAACGAATCTCTTTAGGTTGTTCTATCACTTGGCCGACTCGGGCTCCATTTCGCCAAAACCTTGTGCGAAGAGTTCATCGATGGCTGCCATGGCCGCTTCTTCGTCAGACCCGTCGACGCTCGCCTGCAGGCTTGTACCTCTGCTGGCGGCGAGCATCAACACGCTTAAAATCGACTTTGCATCAGCGCTTACGCCGCTATCGACGCGTTTCAATTCAACCTTGCTATCGAAACCACTGGCCACGCGCACAAGTTTTGCAGCTGCCCTGGCGTGCAACCCGAGACGCGCCCTGACTGTTAGCGTGCGCTCTACCATCAACTTGACTCGCCTTTTTCCGGCGGCGCCAGCAGGTCGCCCGCACGATAGATTCCCTGCCGGCCCAAATCGCATACCCTGCGTGCGGTTTCAGTCAGCGAATCTTCGCCTGATTGGCTTGCCAGTTTAATTACCATCGGCAGGTTTACCCCTGTGACGACGTCAATGTTGCCATCCTCGAGAAACATCGAAGCAATGTTGGTTGGTGTGCCGCCAAACATGTCCGTCAGAAGCAGCACACCCGCATCCTGGGAAACGCGCGTAATCGCGCGCTGCACTTCGTCGCGCGCTGCGTCTACGTCGTCGTGCCAGCCGATCGAGACTGCGGTAATGAATGAGATTGGGCCAACGATCATCTCTGCCGCCGACAACAATTCGCCCGCCAGATGGCCGTGCGTTACGATCACCCCGGCTATCCTGGGTGTAGTCTCTTTGTTCGGAGTTTGGGATGGGTTACTGCTCATCTAATGCTCCATAGTTGAAGTGCGGCGGTGCGCGATTAACGAAGAGTAAGAACGATCGAGAAACCACTCGAACTAAACGAAACATGTTTAGTGTCATTCCGTGTGATTCGCGGCTCGTCCTCTATAACAAGAAGACATTGCCATTCAACGGTGCCGGTTTGACTTCCTCACATCACGGTGGACCACGTGCGTATCAAACCCGGTGCTTTGAAGTTTTCGCCCCAGAGCATTGGCCACCATAACTGAACGGTGACGCCCGCCCGTACAGCCAATTCCTACCGTCACATACGACTTTCCCTCTCGTTTGTACAGAGGTAGAAGGTAGTCGAGGAGATCACTGAAACGTTTAAGAGTTTCCTCCACCTCAGGCTGCGATCTCAAGTATTTGACCACTCGCTTGTCGTGGCCGGAGAGGGGCTTTAGTTCCGGAATGAAGTGAGGATTCGGTAAGTGTCTGACGTCAAACAGCAATTCCAAATCGCCAGGGTTGCCAAATTTATGTCCGAAACTCAGCACCTGAACGCGCATTGGCCCACCCTTGCGATCGGGGCTGAACCGCTCCAAAAGGTGATTGCGCAGTGTATGAACAGTGTGATCTGAGGTGTCAATGATTTGATCGGCTTCGGCGCGAACGCGCCGCATAGCCTTACGCTCGGCTCGTATTGCCTGCAACAGACCCTGGCCCTGATCCGCCGGATGTGGGCGACGCGTTTCGCTGAAGCGGTGTTGTAAGACGCCGTCGGAAGCCTCGAGAAACAGAACGTAAACGGTTATCCCTGCATCGCGAAGGGCTGCCAGCTGCTTTCCAAAATCAGCAAGGAAAGAACCCTCTCTAATATCGATCACCAGCGCCGCCCGCTCGATGCCCTTTTCCGCGCCTCCGCCATTCACCAGCCGCGCAAATGTCGGCAACATCGTAATGGGGAGATTGTCGACGCAGAAGTAACCGAGATCTTCAAACGCATTTGTGGCTGCGGACATTCCGGAACCGCTCAATCCGGTGATGACTACGATCTCAGGCGTGCTCTCGTCTTTCGATTTCTTCTTCGACAATGTGCCCTTCAATAGATCTCAGCGCCCAAAGGCGCGACATGTAAATGCCTGGGGCAACGCCCCAGGTGGAACCACTTGAAATCTTCTTAGCGCTGAAGGCGCGAAATGATCTGGTAGGAAGCACAATTACAGTGTTATCGGCGATCGTTATGTCGCGCCCTCAGCGCTTTCAGCCTTCATGCGCTTCCACCTGGGGCGTTGGCCCCAGGCTAGTACATGTCGCGCCTTTGGCGCTGAGACCCGGTGTTATCGCACAGCCGCTATCGGTTCTGATACCGCTCCGCGGACTATGGCTGTGGACTTGCGGCCCGGGTAATGATATTCAACTCAATCTCAACCTGATCACCGAGAAAATTCGGATTGTTAGGATTGCTGAAATTAACCCCATAGTCGCGCCGGTTGACCGTCGTGCGGGCCGTGAGTCCGAGCTGAGTTTTGCCGGTTTTCGGATCTTTCGACACTCCGTTGATGGTAAACGGCAACGCGATTTCTTTTGCCACTCCACGCATTGTGAAGGTGCCGTGCGCCACTAGTTGTTTCCCCTTCTTTTCAATGCGACTGGAGGCGAACGTAATCTCGGGAAATTTTTCGACGTCGAAAAAATCCGCGTTCCGCAGGTGTGCGTCGCGCCGTTCGATTCCCGTGTCGACGCTGGTTGCTTTGATCGTGGCATTGACTGAAGACTTCGTCACATCACCGTCATCGTAAACAATCGCCACAGTAAAATCAGTGAACTTACCCCTCACATGGGACAGGCCACCCATGATAGGCATTGAAAAGCCAATGTTGGAATGTGCGGCATCAGTGTCATATTTGGTAACGGCGCCGCTTGCAAAACTCCCGGCAAACACAAAAGCCAACAGAACAATCGAAAACTTTTTCTTTAACATATCTTTCTCCGTTGAATAGAACAGACACTCCTGTCTGGCCAAGTAGGACAGACATTCCTGTCTGTCGGACTCTCACTGGAAACTTCGATCGGGGTTTAATTAGGCGCTGACCAAACAACCTTGTATCAACGTTCGCCAGATAGGAATGTCTGTCCTACCTGGGTTGATTAAGGCTCAATCAGGCCGAAGTTGCCGTCTTTTCTCTTGTAAAGCACGCCAATCCGTTCGGTATCAGCGTCCCGAAACACAACAAATTGATCGGCTTCGGAAGACAATCTAAGTGCTGCTTCCTCCGCGGTCATCGGCTTGATTGAATAACGACGTGCGGGAATGATTCGAGCGGGACGTGGAGTGGCTTCTAGTTGTCCGTCGGGGGTCGGGGCGACGGCACCCGTCCGACGGGCGCCCTGCTTTCGATCGATAATCTTTTTCTTCAGTTTTATTGACTGCTTTTCAACTTTTTCCATCGCCCGAGTCAACGCCATATACATGTCGGCGTTAACTTCCTTGGCGGTCAACGTATGGTCGCGCCAGTGGACCACCAATTCGCCAATGTGCCGGTTCTTCTCGACTGCAATAATGACGTGGGTTGAAGCTTCGGTGCCGTTAAAAATATGGTCCAGCTTCTTGAAATGATCCTGAACGTGCTTGCGGATGCCTGGAGAAACTTCTACGTGACGACCTGTATATTCAAACTTCATTAGGGAAAACCCTCCTCGCTCAATTCAAGATAATTGCCTTAAAGAAGGACCGGAAGTTTAAAGTTCAACCCTTTGGGTTGTCGGGTGGTACTGACCCGCATCGCGAGGCAAGCCAAAGCTTGAACTCTGAACGCACCAATTGCCTTAAACACTTACCCGAAGAACTGCGTAGGGGGCAAACTATTCCAAACACTCTACACGATGGCCCGACGCTCACGCGAGCCGGGGATGCTCATCTGGTCGCGATACTTTGCCACCGTCCGGCGGGATAACTTGATTCCATCCTTGGCCAGAATCTTGACAACCTGATCGTCTGTAATCGGGCTGTGCGAATCTTCTTCCTCAATCAGTTTCTTGATCTTTAGCTTAATGATCCGCGTCGAGATCTCCTCGCCGTCTTCATTCAACATTCCCTCGGTGAAAAACCGTCGCAGCTCAATCACCCCTTGCGGTGTGTGCGCATACTTACGATTAACCACGCGCGAGACAGTCGACAGGTGCATCCCGATGTCTTCGGCGATGTCCTTCAGCATCATCGGCTTGATGTATTGAACGCCGTGATCTAGAAAATCCTTTTGACGTGCAACAATCGACTCGACCACTTTGTAGATCGTCTGCCGCCTGTGCTCGATGTTTCGTAGGAGGTCAACTGCGGACCTCATTTTTTCACGAATAAAACTTTTGGTTTCGTTGCTGACGTCAGTCTTTCCAAGCATTGATTGGTATTGCTGACTGACGCGAAGACGCGGGCTCCCGTCGTCTGAAAAATAGATGACGTAATCCTCGTCGCCTTCGTCGAGCTTCTCGATATAAATTTCAGGCGAAATCAGGATCGGTTCTTCCGAGGAATAGCGCCGGCCCGGATAAGGATCGAGCGTGCGGATAAACTGAAGCTCCTGGAGCAATGTATCAACGTCGCTTCCGATCTGTTTTGCCAGGTGTGGCAGCTTGTGTTGCTGGAGGTCCGGCAAATGCTCGCTAATCAGTTTTGAGGCGAGTCGATCGCTTTCACCCTGCACCTCCAGCTGGACCAGCAGGCACTCCTTGACGTCACGCGCACCGCATCCAACCGGATCCAGACGCATCAGGACCTGTCGTGCTTCTTCGACCTTCTCCTCGGTCCAACCTCCCATCGCCGCCATCTCAACGTTTGTGGCGCTCAGCCGGCCATCAGCGTCCAGGTTTCCAATTACACCAACGGCCGCATCACACACTTCGTCATCGATCTGACTCATGTGAAGTTGCCACTCGAGATGGTCTGCAAGAGAGGGAGGCCGGGTGAGAAACTGTTCGAAGGTTGGCGCGTCTTCTTTGTATTCGATCTCCTGCGTCTTGTAGCCAGGGTCGAGATAATCCTGAAACTCGCGCCCGAAGTCGATCTCTTCAAAGGCGTCGCGCGGAGTGTCGTCACCGGCAATCTCGTCACCACCGCCCTCTTCACCACCGCCCTCTTCACCGAATTCTGAGGCGCCGAGATCTGAAGCATCTCCCTGCCCTTCCGTATAGTCGGGCGTTAATACGTCCACGTCACCCGAACCATTTGAAGAGGCGGTGCCGAGCTCAGGCTCATTTATTTCCAATTGAGGTTGATCAGGCGCGGCCCCGGGATCGGCACTTGTAAGATGGTCGAGAATCTTCTCGGCCAGCTCGCCAACTTCTTCCTGAGTGGCAACCTCTTCGAGCACGGGATTCTCGAGTAACTGCGCCTGAATGAGATCAGTCAACTCCAGAGTTGTCATTTGCAACATCTCGATCCGCTGCCGCAACTGCGGCGTTAGAACGAGTCGTTGAGAGAGGCTGGTAGTTAGTTTAAGAGACATTCCTTAAAGCAAAACGATTACTCTGTTTATTGTTTGAGCGACTAACGCACGGGGGGATTATACTCGATTAGAGCATATTTGTGCGCCTGAGGCTCACATTCGGAACTTGTCGCCGAGATATAGCCGCCTGACTTCCGGATCTTCCGTCAATTCGTGCGGACCACCAGCGCGGAAAATTCTGCCGTCGGCCATGATATAGGCCCTGTCGGTCACTCCCAGGGTTTCCCTGACATTGTGATCAGTAACCAAAATGCCGATGCCGCGTCGGCGCAAATACAAAATTACATTTTGAATATCGTCGACGGCTTTCGGATCGATGCCAGCGAAGGGTTCGTCGAGCAGAATGTATTGCGGTTCGGTTGCAAGCGCGCGAGCGATTTCCGTTCTTCGTCGTTCACCGCCGGAGAGCGCCTCGCCGCGGGTATTACGCACGTGGGCAATACCAAACTCCTCCAACAACTCTTCCAGGCGAGTCAGTCTTTCGCGCCTACGCAGGCCCATAGTTTCGAGCACCGCAAGAATATTTTGCGCGGCAGTCATCTTTCTAAAGATCGACGGCTCTTGCGGTAAATACCCGAGTCCCAGCCGCGCGCGCAGGTACATTGGCAACTTTGTAACGTCCCGGTCACCAAGGCTGACAACTCCGGACTCAGGGCGCTCGAGGCCAACGATCATATAGAACGTTGTCGTCTTGCCGGCGCCGTTTGCGCCAAGTAATCCAACCACCTCGCCGCGCTCTACATGAAGACTAACGTCGTCGACGACGCGGCGTTTACCATAGCTTTTTCGCAATTGCACTGCCGAGAGCGCCGAGGCAGACGGGCGAAGTTTCGTTGCAGACGCGTCTACCGCAACGACTTGTTTGTCGTTGCGCTCATCTGCGATCTCCACTCCTCCAGTATGAATGACCACGTGTTAATTATAAGGCTGCTGAAAGAACTATCCACGAATCACACAAACCGGCACGAAACAGGCCGCCACTTCGAGTCATTTCGTGTTTTTCGTGGATCGTTATTACTCTTAGCCCAAAAGGTCAGAAGCCTGTTAGGGCTTTTTCACTTTGTGCGTTGACCTTACCCTACCCGGCGACTGTGGTCCCCGCGCGTCATCCGCGGTCACTCTACCGTCGCGCATATTGACGGTCAAACGACCACTTTCCGTGCTTCCCTTCTCGACATCTTCCACTCGAGCGGGATTCCCCTTGATCACGGCGACCTCATCTACGGTCGTATATTGCAGCCAATCGCCAATGCCCTTTCTGTTCGGCTGCGTCAGGACCACTTTGCGCTCGGCAATCGTTTTTTCAACCTCGTTTGATTCGCGATGGAGGTAAACGTCAGCGACACCAGACGTCATTCGATCCGTTCCCTGCCGAATATCGACGTTGCCTTCGTAGTGGATCGTGCGATTGGGATCCGAGTAAGACATGAAATCTGCCGAAGCGAAAACAGGGACTGAGCCGCCCGCCGATTTGCGCCGCGCATTGTAGACTTCGCTTTGCACGCGCCCGCTCGCGTCCATCTTTTTGTCGTTTAAGTAGATCGTGAGCTTATCACCGCGAACAAAATTATCGTCCTGCCAGGCGCGGGCGTTACCGGTATAGATTGCCACGCCGTTGTCGTGATGAAACTCGCCCTTTTCGCTGACGATATAAACCGGACTTTTAACTTTTGAAAACGGCGTCGCGCCGTTGGTCTGTTCCTGACTGTAATAAGTCGTCGCTGTTTTTCCGCGACCATACGAAACGTGGGCTGTCAGATCGGAATCCAGCTCAACCGCTTTCGTTCGTGCGCGCGAATCCCAGACTGTGGGTTCGCCTCCCCGCAAATGAACCATGTTATCCGCGGCCACAAATGCGATATTTGCCGCCACGCCGTTGCGATCGTTCTCATTGAATTTGGCGTCGCCTTGCGCATCGAAGCGCTCGATATCCTGTGTTTCCTTTACAAACAGTGCGGTCATTTTCTGGGACGTAATCACGCGCGTTCCACGATTTGCAACCTTCTGAACAGGGTCGATTACTGCTTTGGCGCCAGTGCCGGCGGTGAAGGTGCGCGCCAGGTTACCAGCTTCGAAGAACTCGCAATCGATGCGCGGCGCTGTCAGCGTCTTCTTATCAGCGCTGGCATTCTTTAATGACGGGTCGACTATCAACTCGGCATTGCCCACTGCTTCAGCTTTGTCCAGGTCGCGGCCCGTTATGCGCCAACTGAGTTTCACAGCGTCAGCTGTCAGCCGTTTACTTGCGGCACGTGGATCGTTAGCCTTCGACTTCGGAGCCGAAAGATCGATAACCGAACGTCCTTCGGTGCGCATCTCTTTAAGAAGACTGCGATCGTTTTGGGCTTGAAACAAAACCTCGATCAAGGTCGCGCCCGACAGTTGCATTTCCGATTCAGCATCAAGCGTTTTGCCTCCCGCATTCCTCATTGCGACGGCACGCTCCAATCGCTGATCGTTATCGAGAGCGAAGTCCATATCAGTGGCGTGGACTTCCGCCGAGCGCCCCACTTCCATCGACCGCAAATAAGCGTTGCCGCGAACCTCGAGCTTTTGCAGACGTCGCTTATCGTTCAAAGTGGCGTAAAGGTTTTCGCCGCTCATCACGTCGCGATCCTGCTCGGCAGTAACTCCGCCAGAGAAGGAAAGCTTCATTGACTCCTGCTCAAAAAGCGCCCGAGCAGATTTGATGGTGACCGGTCGCGATCGGCCTGCTGAGGCCTTCGGATCCTTCAGCGCGTCCGGAGCAACCGTTATCTCGACATCCTTCTTCAACTCGAGTTTTTTGCTTTTCGATTCGACGATGGCGCCGTTTGAGCGGCCTGAAACGTTTTCACGACTGAACGTAATCCCCGCATCCGTATGCGCGACTTCACTGTTGCGGTCGTATGCAATCGACTCGGTGGTTACTTTCAAAGCATCTTTAGTTTCGAGATTCACGTTGCCTACAAACGTGATCACCGAGTTGTCCTTATCCGAGATTGCTTTGTTGGCAGTGATTTGATCCGGCTTATCGCCCACGGCCGGATATACAGCCAAACTCACTTGTTCAAGTTCATGGTGCCCATCAGAAAACGCGACGTCGCGTGTGGCCTTCAAAAGGAGGTGCAATCGATCGCCCTTCATCACGCGTTGTTCGTAACCCTCGGTGATGCCGGTGATTTCTTTCGAAAGCTCCGCGCCTTCTGATCTAAGTCGAAATGGTTTGTTGTTGCGGAGCTTGTAGTAAGAAATCGCCACGAAGACGATAGCGGCCACCAGAATGAACAACGCGCCCGCACGAGCCACGAGTGGCGCGCGAGTGCGCAAACCGATAGCGATGGCCCGTTTTCTGGTGATTTCCTGCATTGGCTAGTTAGTTGTCAGTAGTCCATCGCCAGTTGTTTGCCGCTGCTCGCACGTGCTGAACCACCAATTGTAAAAACGTCTCGCCTGACCAATTGCTGGTTTCAATTGTGTAAGCCATGTCAAAGCCTTGTTTCAAAGCATTCGTCTCTTCGGCGCCATTCCACCAAATTGTCTCCAGCGGCCTGCGTTTTGGTCCAGCGACACACATCTTCAGGTGACGTGTTCCAATTAAACGCGGTTCAGTAAGGATGCACAAGTTGCGAGCCAGGAATGTTGGACGCTGATTGCCGGCGCCAAAGGGTTCCAATGATTGCAGCTCTCGGATCAGTTCGAAGCTGATCTCTTCAGTCGGCAATTCTGCGTCAATGAAAACACACGGTTGCAGATCGTCCGCTGTCAGGCACGACGCAGCATGCTCGTTTAAGCGGCGTCGAAGTTCGGGAATTCGGTCGGGTTTAATCGTGAGTCCGGCTGCGTGAGAGTGGCCGCCGAATTTGTCGAACAGGTCGGCGCACGACGTTAATCCGTTTAGCAAGTGATACGGCTCGATACTGCGCCCCGAACCATGGGCCACGTCACCATCTATCGACAACACCACGCAAGGACGGTTGATGCGTTCCGAGATTTTCGAGGCGGCGATTCCAATCACGCCGCGGTGCCAACCTTCGCCGGCAATCACCGCGACAAACGCGGAATCGTCGCCCGAGCCCTCTAGTTCACTAATCGCCAATTCGACTATCTGTTGCTGGACTTGCTTGCGTTCGTGATTGCGATCGTCGAGGTGCCTGGCAAGTCGTGTCGCCTCATTCTTATCGGTTGTACCAAACAGTTCGACCACGGCGCGGGCTGCATCCATTCGCCCTGCGGCATTGATTCTCGGGCCAAGACGAAAGCCGATGTCATATGCAGTCATCCCTTCGCCGCAGCCGGCAACCTCCATCAATGCGCGTAACCCTGGATTCGTAGCCTTTGGTAGGTCCTTCAAACCAAGCGCCACGATGGTGCGGTTCTCGCCCGTAAGTTTCGCCACATCGGCGACTGTGCCAATTGCCACCACCTTCAGGAAGGCGCCGATTTGCGATTCCTTTCCCCGCCTGCGAAACAACGCTTCCACGAGTTTGAACGCGACGCCGACGCCCGCCAGATTCTTGTCCGGGTAATTGCAACCTCGTTGGTTCGGATTCAAAACGGCGAAAGCGGGCGGCACACCCTCGCCTTCATCCGGCAGGTGATGATCAGTGATGATTACGTCGAGCCCGTTGTCTCTGGCCCAGTAAAGTGGTTCGTGCGCACGAATGCCACAGTCTACGCTGATGGCCAGTTTGTAGCCTTCTGCAACTGCCTTTTCCAAAGCAGCCTTTTGGATACCGTAGCCTTCGGTGAAACGGTGCGGAACATGAAATCCCGTGCGGGCGCCCAGAAGATTCAGAGCTCGGAGCAACAGCGCTGTCCCGGTCGTGCCATCCACATCGTAGTCGCCATAGACAAGGATCGGTTCGCCGTTCTCGATTGCACGCAGCAATCGATCGACTGCCTCACCCACACCTAGCATTAAATATGGGTCGTGAAGTTGATCGTAGGAAGGTTGAAGAAAACTCTTCGCCGAAATTTCATCCTCGCAGCCGCGCGAAATGAGAAGTGCTGCGACAGTGTGCGAAACGCCTAAAACGCGGGCAAGCGAGGCAACACGCTCAGTGTCATGCTCTCGCACAATCCAACGTTTGGCATTCATGTGAGGTACGTCAATGGGTTCAAATTATTTCGCCAAAACTATTCTGCAAACCAGCCATCGGCTTCGAGTAGCTTAACACCAATCCGCCTACGGCCATCAATCTTATCGATCCACGCTCCGTTGACTTCCGCTTCAAGCTCTCGCCCGAAAGGTGGAATCAATTTGACGATGGCTCCGATGTCTACCTCGGGATCCAGGATGATTGTGGCGCCGCCGCGGCTGATCTTGATTGCGTGTGCCTGAACGTTGAAGGAACTACCGGCCGATGTTGTCCCTACAACCTCGAGCGCAAACTCGACGGGAACTCGGGGACTGCGCGGCCTCTGGGAAGGCATAGTCGCGCCTTGGGAGTCTTTATCGTGCATTAACTTACCACCTTTTCAGCTGATTAAGATTGACCTCGAAATTCGGGTCGGGGGAGGATTAGGGCCAAAGTAGTTTACCTGAACTGGAGAACTTTTAGTAAGCGTTTTGATTCTCTGTGTCTCTGTGGTCGCTCTTACTGTGGAATGGTTCACCACAGAGACACAGAGTACAGGGAGGATTCATAGCGCGGCTAGGCCGCAAATAGGTCAGACCTTGGCTCCGGAGGAGCCGAATGTTTATAGATTCAACTAGGAATCCAA
>DASQKG010000222.1:0-11683 GCA_035630655.1 Pyrinomonadaceae bacterium | reverse complement strand
GTGACCGACGACGACCAACCAGCCGGCCAGGACCAAACCACCGGCGAGCATGGTGCGCGGGCCCCGCAAGGCAGCGAACAGGCGCAGCAGGCAGACGAGTCCGAGGACGAGGCCGAGGGCGAGCAGATCGTAATAACGGGGCGGAAACGACCAGGGCTCTCCGCCGCGGGCCAGCGCGAGCGCGATGGCCTGCGCGCCATACCACGCCAGGACAGCTCCGAACATCGCGTCGGATTTCTCCAGCCGGCGGCGGCTTCCGGCGGCGAGAACCGCGACAAACGGCAGAACGAAGGCGATGCCGAAGAGTGGATTCGTCTCGGGCCAGGCGAAGACCCGCCCGAAGCCGCGGAGAAATGTAAACAGCGAATGCGCGCGCATCGCCGCGTGGTGCGGGGCCGGTGCGACGAGGGCGAAGCCGACCAGCGCCAGCGCGAGATTCACGCCGAGCGTCAGCAGGAGAAACCGCTGCACCGACGCGGACGCATCGCGTTCGCGCAGCAAACGCCAGCTGGCCAGCGCCACGCTGGCGAGGGCGGACGCGAAGCCCGATCCCATTGTGCCCAGCGCCGCTATTCCGGCGAGCGTGCCCAGTCCCCAACGCCAGTCACAGCGATCGGCAGCCCACGTGAGGGCGAGGTGGGCGAGCCCGAACAGCACCAGCAATTGAAACTGCGACAGGAAACCCCACTGCGCAGTCTCCCACGCGAGCGGAAGCGCCGCGCCGATCGTGGCGACCACTAGCACGAGCGCCAGTCCCCAGCGCGGCAAGCTGCGCCGGAAGAGCGCGGGCACGGTCAGCGCCGCCAGCGCGGCAAGCACCGCGTTCAGCGCCAACTGGGTGCGCGCGTTCCACTGACCGTCGAGATCAGCGAGTCCGACTGCCAGCAACCGGGTCCACACCGGGCGGTGCTCGTTGCTGGCCCTCCAGAGCCCCGGCCAGATCGAGCCACCCGACCAGTGCGGGCGGAGCACGTCGACGGCCTCGGAGTTCCACTGGTCGTGAAACGGCAGGTCGTTGCCGAAACGACCCACGACCATCCAACGCGCACCGACAATGAGCAGGAATGCGCCTGCGAACGCGGCCGCGATCCACCACCGGAGCCGGTGCGGGGTGCAGTCGGCGGATGCTGGCGGGGCCTCGGTCATGGCGGCGGTGACGGTGCGGATTCCGCGTTACGCCCCTGGAAGATTTTTGCCAAACAAGATGCGAGCGTAAGTTCTCAAGGCGTGCCCAACGACACGCCATCGTAAAGAAGAATTTGAGTGCCGGTAAACGATCGGAACTTCGGTGATGTTAAGCCCCTCGGCGTGGATGTTAGCGAGGGCTTCGAGGTGAAAATCAAAGGATCGGCTCTGCATATTACTTTCCAGGAGAAACTTGAACGCGTTGCGCGAGTACATGCGATAACCGGACGTAACATCTTTTAAGTGGCGCCACTTCCACGGCCGTTTCTTTATGTTCAGGGCGAAATTGACGAGAACATTGCCACCCCAACTGAGTACTTTGCGGTAAAAGGGAACGTTCACCTTTTTTTCACGATAACCGATCACCAGGTCAGCATGGGAATGCTCCTGAAAACGGGGCATGGACTCTGGATCATGGCTCATTCCAGCGTCGAGGGTGATGCAAAAGTCATAACCTTGTTCCAATGCATAGCGCATTCCGTCAAGGATGGCTCCTGGAATGTGCGTGTTCCGCGCGTGCCGGATATAATGCACCCCAGAAATCCCAGGAACGATCTGACCCGTTCGATCGGTGCTGGCGTCGTCGACGACACAGACGTCCGCGTGTCGTTGGCTCAGCCGAACGACCTGTTCAATCGACGCCTCTTCATTATAGGCAGGGATTATCGCAATATATCGATGGGCCATAGCCGCCGTCACTCGAACACTATTCAGCAACGTGGTCCTCGGCCCAGACTAAAACCGTTTGGTAAGTGCTTTCCGCTTTTTCAATGTCCGACGGGGTGTTGATGTTGATGTAATCGCTACCAATCCTGAACGATTTAACCACATGACCATCGTCAATGGCACACTGAATCAAATCGGGGAGCTCCTTTTCGCCACGGTTCTGATTGATCGGCGTTAGGTCCAAATATTCAAAAATTCCGGCGCGGAAAAGGCAGTTACCAGTCCCGCGTATATTGTTGGGGGGATTACGTGGCTTCTCGATCAGTCGGTAAATCCGTTGTTCTTTATCATCCTGGATTATCGCGTAGGTCTTGCGGATCTCGTTGGTATCGGGCTCATGGACTACGCCACAGCTAACAAAAAGGTTCTCAGAATAGAACTGGTCGATCATCTCTTGATGGCGTGGACTACGTAAGATTTCGTCGGCCAAGAACAACATGAAATCCGAATCCCCAATCGCGTCCCGAGCACATTCGATGGCATGCACCAATCCTTTCGCTTCGTGCTGAATAACGTATTTGATTCGTACGTTTTGGAAGCGATTACCAAAGCCGTTGATAATCTCCTCGGCTCGGTAGCCCACCACCATCACGATTGCGGAGACCCCTACACGTACGGCATTTTCCAAACTATACTGTACTAAGGGCTTACCGAAGAGTTGCAGCATGCATTTATTGTGATTATTGAAACTTCCGCTCAGCCTTTTGCCGCTGCCCCCAGCAAGGATCAAAGCCTTCATACGGTTTCTCCCAAAAGTACGCGATCACTGCCGTGCAAACATTAAGCGTGAAAAAGCGCAAGGTTGTCTCGGATCCATTGGATCAGAAGAGAGACCCCCTCCTGGGGCGGCACTTCGGCCTGCCATCCTAATCCGTCCTGCGCCTTTTTCGTGTCACAGACAAAATAATTCAAATCGCCCAACCGGGCCGCGCCGAACTTTACATCGGAGGTGATTCCCGTATTGCGTTCGATCAGCCGAATACATTCGAGCAATGAAATAGCGTGCATCGGACCGCCGCCGATGTTGTAACTGCCGGCCTCGCCTTGGCGATAGAAGGCAAAGAAGGCCCTAGCAACATCTGTTGCATAAACAATATCGCGAACCTGTTTGCCCGAGCCATAAATCATCAACGGTCGGCGCAAGAGATTTCTTATGCTAAAATTTGCGACCCATCCATGGTCTTCCCCACCGAATTGTCGCGGTCCATAAAGCCCGCTGAGCCGAAAACTGGCAGCTCTCAGATTATAGGTGTCCGCATAGACTTTAACGTAATTTTCTGCCGACGCTTTGGATGCATGAAGCGGCGTCAAGCGGCCCCGCATTGTGGGGGCGTTCTCATCCACCGACGGAGGATTTCGGACATACCGTGTATCGGTTTCCCGAAGAGAACTGTTAATCCAATTTCCATAGACATGAATCGTGGCGCAGCTCACAACCGGGATCGAATGCTTTCTGGCCGCCTCGAGGACATGCACCGTTCCCAAAACGTTAGTCTTTAAATCAACCAACGGCTCCTCGATGCTAATAGTAACCGCTGGCTGTGCAGCGGTATGAACGATAAAGTCGCACCCTGAGGAACAATCCAGAATCTGCTCCAGGTCACGGATGTCGCCAATCACCCTTTCCACGCCCAGCTCGCCGAGCCAATTCCAATTGTAATCCCGCGCGGCGTCCGCACGATAACCCGTCCGGTCCAGTTCGAACTTCGTCATGTTGTCGTAGGCGATAACTGCCCAACCTTGCCGGCAAAAAAACTCGCACGCGTGAACGCCAATAAAACCACATCCGCCCGTAACCAGAACTTTCATTCTAACCCCTTACAAGCTTCATTTTCAGCTTCTTTCACTTTCAAAATCGAATCCTTTCTTTTGAAAAACGTAAAATAACGAAAAACCCCTGTGTCGCTTAGCGGGAAACAAACGAGTTCATAGGTGTCATGAAATCGCGGCTCAGCCCATAGCTCGTGCTCTGATTTGCGCACCAGTTTCTTCGCCATCCGTTCTTTATCTCGATTATTCGATAATTCGATCGGCATGAATGATTCAGAGTCCTTCATAAGATTGTTTTGATTAGGCTGTCAAAGATTCAAACTCTGACAGCACCGCGCTTTTAAGTTAGTGCTCCAAAGATTGCAGTTCCCAACGCAAGGTCAGCGTAACTTGCGAGACCAAACTTCATCTTGCCAATGCGGCACGAGTCCTTTTCGACCCCATTCACCATGCACAATTCTCTCAACGATGAGACCGTGCTTACCATAGAGGTACCGCAGAAATCTCTCGTCGTATGCGATTGCTGCTTCGGGAACATCCGGATTGTCAACACGACAGGTCTGTGATTCGAACTCGTACGCAAATTTCGGAGAGGTTAGGCCAGCCGCGACATTCTCCCGCGATACTGCGTCCAATACAAAACAGGTGGCTAAGCATACCCCATTGGGCTTCATGACGCGCGCTATCTCTGCGATGTAGTTGTCTATGTCTTCCGAAACCATGTGAGTGAAAACAGAGCCGACGAAGACGACATCAAACGCATTATTCGGAAATGGAAACTCATAGTTCGACGCGCTAAATGCGCCTTGTGGATTGTATCTTTCGCTGCGCAGATCCGCAAAATAGAATCGAAAATTCGGGTGATTCCGATAGCTCTTTTTGCACCAGTCGATCACCTTGCTGGTAATGTCAATGCCGTCGTAACCCCCTTCGCTGTTCAGAAACGTGATCAACGGCCTTGCCAGTTTGCCGCATCCGCATCCTACGTCCAAGAAGCGATACCACGGCAAGAGTTTTGCGCCCCTTATCAAGCTATGTTGAACGATTTCATCTCCCATGGAGATAAACCGTTCTCTATCAATGCCCCCTGAGTGCTCCCTAATGAGATCGCCCGGAGGGACTAACTCCAGGTAATTGACGTTCATTGCAAGCCTCACCAAGCTTGTCACCACCGGAGTCTTAGACCCCCTGACATAGCGATTCCCAGTCAGGCTCGCCACTAATTCCCTCGGATGTCGGAACGGAACGAGGTAAATGGCTCAGTTCGCAACCGCTTCCCGATATGAACCGCGATCATTCCAGAGACTTCGATAGGCACGCGCATAGGTATAAGCTTCCTGTTCAACCCCCTGAATCATCATGCTACTAATATTGCGCTTCAGCGGATTTAGTACCGCAGGATCATTTACAATAGCTTCAAGCACGGTTTGGAGTTGGCGCGAGTCTCCCATCTCAAAGAGAAAGCCATTAAAACCATCTTTAATTTTTTCGGCCATGCCGCCCAACTTTGTGGCGATAACGGGAATGTTACACGCTAGAGCTTCGTGTAAAGTCATGGGATAATTTTCGTAGCAGAGTGAAGGCACAACGACAACATCAACATTACTGAGAACTTCGCCTGTCTGACTTTCCGGAAATACGCCGCAGAATTCAATGTTACTGTTTGTCGCTGCCATCGATGTTAAGCTTTTCACATAGGACTCGTCCGGACCAGAGCCATAGATTTTGAGCACAGCGTTACTGGGGTTTAATCTCTTGAAAGCCTCCACAAGTACGTGTGTACCCTTATAAGAATTAAAGGAGCCGGCGTAACAAAAGACTAGACGATCACCCTTTGCATAGGTCCTCTGATTCCTCTTCAGCCTCTCAAAACTAAGACCGTGATGGACGACTTTCACCGCCAGTCCGGGGAACTCCCGCATAAATACGCCTGCCACAAACGCCGACGGAGCAACCAGCATCCGTGCGTTGAATAAAATGTTTTTTGCAGACGCGAGCCGTTGGTGGATGTAGTCGGATTGCAATTCAGGACAGAGTTTGCCGCAAGCTTCGCCCTGTTCGGGGCCATTACAGAGAGGCTGCCGGGATGGGACGAGGTTCACTTTCGGGCAGGCCAAGAAAAAATCGGTGAGGGTTAAGATGTAAGGTATACCTAGGGGCTTTAACGCCTGGGCTAAAGCACCCACGCGCATAGTATGTCCTATATGAACAACGTCCGCTTGTTCCACATTGATCAGATCGTCGGCTATCTCAGCCAGGGCCGTGTTTCCTATTGCGTGAGGGAGGTCATCGGGAAGCTGTTTGTGTTTGATGGCCAATACGGGTATCCCCTTATAAAGAAAGTCTTTGCATAGTATTTTCCCACGCCTCTGGTCATAAAAAGAGTCCTCATAGAAACTGTAGGTGATAACTTTTACCCGGTTCCCCGCCTTTTGCACCATACCTGATAGATTCAAGACGAACTTCTCCGTTCCGGTATAACATTCAGGGTAGAATTGGTGGACGAGGTAAACGATCTTCATCCTCATACACCCCTGATCAACTCATCATGAATCTGTTCCAGCTTCCGCTTATCCCTGTCGTCGTTCCTAAGCGAGCAATGCGCCAACTTTGCGCCACATTGGTACGCAAACATTTTATAAAAAGACAATTTAAAATCTCCTGCGATATGGTCATCCACGAGCTCATACGAGCTTTCCATATATGCCAAGATCATCTTGGTAAAGTTCCGCACTGCCTCGCTCAGATCTCCATCACCGGGTCGCCCATCGCTGCTAGCCACGGGATACTCCTCAACTAAACGGCCAAGGAAATCCTGGAATTCAATGTCAAAGAGATTGCCATCAACCGTTTGCGTCGAAACCAGAGACGGAGCCCTGGATGCGGCTCGGAATCTCTTTCTGATACTTTTCGAAAACTCAGCCGTCTTACACGGGAATTGGAGATCCCAGGTTTCTTCGACCATTGACTTTATAACTTGATGAGTAACGAGCACATCAGGGATAACTCGCTCAAGGCTGTCTCCTACCGTCGGGTAATCCGAGAAGATTCGTGGCAAAAACACGGTCTCCACATATCCTCTCTTAAGATAATAATAGGCTGACCTATTGTGAGAATGGATTATTCTCGTTGAACCCAGAAAGGCAATTTCGTATCCATCTTTTATAAGCCGCACACCAAGATCCAAGTCCTCACCATAATCGGTCTGGTATTTATATTTAGCAAAAACGTCTTTCGATATAAGACACGCGAGATCGGATAGTTGGCCGTTTTTTCTGAGCGTCAGGTGGTCTTCGCTGCCTGCATACCGCATTATCCTGTCTTCTCTGTCAACCTCGAGGAATCTGTAGTGATTCCATGAAATGGCTCTGTAAAACAGATCAGCGCTCTCCCAAGGGAATTCCGCACACGACACGGCTACAACGTCGTTGCTTTTGATCACGCTGAAGAGTTCATAAAGCCATGAATCCGATGGAGGAAGGGCATCTTGCACCGTGAACAGCAGGTATTCCCCTGAGGCATAGCTGGCGCCAAGATTCCTAGCATATGAATGAGAAAATTCCTCCGGCAGAATCTTTATGATTTTCGCTCCAAATTGTTCTGCGAGTTCGACTGTTTTGTCCGTACTACCGGAGTCGACGACAATCGTTTCTACCCTTCGGAATCCTTTTTGGTTTGCAATCGTTGCGAGAACCCGTCGAAAATTTTCACCGCCATTCTTTGTCGGAATCACAACTGAAACTGTCACTTCTTCTTTGGGGACATCGTCACTTTCTATGACTGGTTTTATTACTACCGGCTCGACACTTAACGTCCTAGCGCTTTGAACCGCCCCGTTATTCTCGGCAGAAAGCGCAGAAGAACTTTTCCCTAGGAATTTCCAGAAAGACTTGGCCATCTCCCTTCTCTTTGTGCCTTCAGGCAAAACTTTGTTGCGTAGCTGGTAATATACCGTCAACGCTTTCCAGCCGTGGGAACTGTAAATATGGTTCAGAATGGCTTCGCGTTGTTGGGTTAGCACCCTCAAGCTGGTAATACGGTCGTCCTTTTCGTTCAGCTCCTTTCGTCTCTCATCCAGCTCCTTTCGCCCCGCCTCTCGCTCCCTCATCAAAGATTGCTGAATTTCATGCACTTGGGATTGCTGCTTTTGCAAGTCGCTCTCTAGTTTTTCTTTTTCTTCCTGAAGCCTAGCGGCAAGACGATCACCTTCTGCCCGCATCCTTCCCTGACCCTGCACCTCGGCAGACAATTGACCTATTTGTCCGGCGAGTCGTTCTTGCTGCCTCACGTAGCCGGCTATTTGTCCGGCGAGTCGTTCTTGTTCCCTCACGTGGGCTGCTATCTGGCTATCTTTCTCGGCAGACAATTGACCTATCTGGCTATCTTTCTGGTTGAGCAAGGCATTAGACACATCGACTAACGCGCTGCTGCTATCTTCAATGTCGCGCGCCGCGTCCGAGGCTATAGCGATGAAGTAACGGGGTATCTTTTTGTCATTGCCGGCAAAAACGAACTCTTCCGGATTTTTGTCAACGACGTACTCGACAACTTTGGTATCTTCCCCGGCAAAGACCGGCCATATATTGGAGTTACAGTAGATACGCTGACCGAGAAATTTGACGTTCTTAAAATACTTCTCAAACAGTTCTCTGAACTCATCGAAATAGAGCTCGTGAACGTGAAACGGGTTATTGAATTGAGATTCATCCGTGTATACTGTTTTGTTCGGCGTCGAAACAATAAAAACTCCTTCGGGAGTAAGGAGCCTCTTCACCTCACTTAGAAGCTTTAGATGATCCTCAATGTGCTCTAACGCCTCAAAGCAGACAGCCACGTCAAAGATAGTTTCACCGCCAATAGGAACTTCTGTGATGGATCCGACTCTAAATTCAAGGTTTTGTTTGATGTATTTATTTCGAGCGTGCTTGATTGAATTATTGTCGATATCGATCCCCACTACGGATTTTGCGGTCTTGGCCAACAAATAACTCCCGTACCCTTCTCCGCAAGCAAGGTCTAATACTCTCTTGTTCTGCACAAATTGCGTCGCATAGGCATAACGATGGATGTGCTCATAACCGATCGATGCTTCTTCCAACCAGGGAAGATACCGCTCGCCGGTCGGCTCCAATAACGGAAATGCTTTTTTTGGAGTCACTTCCACCTTTCCTCCTGTCTTGTGGGATCAAAACCCACGGCAACGTCCAAATCCATTTCCGGGTTCAGTAGAAGACCTTTGTCCTTAGCCCTATCCCATTCAACTTTTCGATCACATCCTTACCAAAATCCGGATACGAAAAAACGTCTTTCCGACCACCAGGGACTATGTTAGGCTGCCTCACGTGTCCCATTGACCATCCGTCGCGCGCTGTATTGTATTTCGTTGCGACGCCAATCGAAGCAACATCACACGGTACCTCTTCTCGAAGGTGAGACTCTAGATTCAGCCCGAGGGTGACAAACAGCTGTAGCTAATCTAGCTTTTTGATTCTTTTATCAGTTTTATTTTGCCTTCGCCAATGCCTTCCTATAACAAGAAGCTAAATGGGCATAAGGCATCGCAATTGAGTGTTTGAATTTTCCTTAGCTCACTTAAATACAAAAGAAGTCAACGCCCAAAATAATGTCTGTGAAAACGCTTGACCAATCGAGTTCGCGACAGACAGCAGTACGATTTTTGGTCATACCAACGCCACGGGTGCAGAAGCGGTCGGAGCGGCTCAATACTCAAACACGCCAGCGATATAAGGCGGCCGCCCCGCAGGCGCCAAACACGGGTTCAGCCACGTTGAAGTCCACCGCCTTTCCGCTCAGCCCGCGATTAAATCCGACCCCTACAGTCGTGGGGCCATCGCCGGCACTGTTTATGGTCTGGATATACTCGAAAATGAGCTTTGGCGCGCAGATACCGATCGTGCGGTCTTGAAGCATCGTCAGAAGCAGTCTTCAAGCCACACCTGATCGACTCGGGCGTCGTTGTTGACCAACGCTATGTATGCTCCTTGAGCAATCTCTAACCCAGCCGCATTCTCTCCGGTGAACCCCTTATTTTCTCTGAGCGCAATGATCTTTACCTCGGGAAAACTCTTCCGGGCGAAGCGCACGGAATTATGAACGTACAACCGTTTTGAAATTTCCTTTTATTAGGGACCACGTTTTTGCAACAAAACAATATTTTGCGTATCCCATCGGAATATGATCACTCCGACCTATTTTCTCCCGAATATATTTCACTGAATGATAAGCCCCACAAGCGTTCTGCCCAGCTTGTTCCTCAGAAATAGTCACGTGTTCTACCGCGCGATGACCAATGGAGGATTATTCTCGTTTCGTTCAAGATTAGTCTCCAACTTAGGTTGACCTACTTGTTTGCCCAAACCAAGAATGGCCGCCAGCTCGCTTTTCATTGCCTCGGGAGAGCAGCGCTGGCGGATATAATTCTGAGCAGTTCGCTGGATCGCGTACCAAAGCGTCTCATTCTCATAGAGCTGAACAACTTTGTTAATGAAGTCTTCGTCCTCCTTCCCAATCAGCGTTTCCTCCCCATCCCGTAGATTCAGCCCAGATGCAGCAATGGAGGATGCGACTGTTGGAATCCCATAGCTCATTGCCTCTACCAACTTCAGGCTAACTCCTGCCATAAATCGAATGGGAGCCACAAAGACGCGGCACTTCTCATAATATTCTTCCAAGCTCTCCACGAAACCAGTGATGATAACGCGCTCCGATGCCAGGTTTCTAATAGATTCAGGAGGTTGAGACCCAACAACGAAGAGGCGACATTCAGGAAGTTTCTGTAAAATTTTCGGGAACAGATTTTTTACAAAGTAACGCACCGCGTCTGTATTGGGTGGATGTCCACTAATAAAGCCCCCCACAAAAAGCAAATCCCGTCTCCCTGAGAAAAAAGTGGTGGGCTCATGCAAGGCATGCGGATGCCCCCATACAACGACATTATCGTGAGATGTCCCCCGCAGAATAATCTCTCGTTCCGCTTCAGAGACGGTTATGACCACGTCCGCTTGGTTCATAATGTCCAACTCGTTGCGGAGCATCCTCCTCTTTTGCCTGTCACTAAGACTGCGTCCTTCCACCTCTGCTTTAAGAAATTCCCTCAGGCAAAATAAAGCCTCCGCATCATAAATGACGCGCGCATTCGGGAAACACTTGCGTAGCAAGCTTAAGTACTTTGCGCCATTATGCGGCCGGCTGATAATGACCGCATCGTAATGCCCGGCTCTATTTCGGAGCAGCGCTTCTGGAACAAAACTATTGCCGTAGAAGACCTCCACTCCCGACTGCTGTAACTCTTGCGTGGTCGGCTCGTGAGCCGTCGAATTCCCTACGGGAATGAATGTGACGATAAACTCTGACTTACAGAGAAACTCTATTAGCTTGTGAGCACGCGGGAACCCCGAACCGAGATAAGAAGCTGGAATTTGATCGTCTATCACGAGTATGCGTCTTCCGCTCCGGCGATCACGCGCTTTTAAGATGTTCCCGTAAGCATATTGCTGTGACACCACGCCGGCCCATTTCTGTACAAGTTTCTGTTGATTCGCCTCCATTAGAGCTTTAGCACGTTCAAACGAGCGGCTACCATATTCATAGTGGTAGACTGTCACCTGGGGCTGATAAATTACTTTATAGCCAAGCTCACGGATGCTCAAACATAGATCAGAATCTTCATAGTAAGCCGGAAGATAACGCTCATCGAATCCGTTGACTTTACGGAAAAGTTCTGCCCGGACAAGTACACATGCCGCTGAGCAATAATCCACTTCTCGGCGATAACAGTATTCTGGTTTAAGTGGATCGTCATCACGTCCGTAACCCGTCGCCGACCCATCCTGCCAAATAATTGACCCGGCTTCTTGAAGCCTTCCATCCGGACGAACAAGCTTGGCCCCGACGGCGCCGCAATTAGGGATCTGCTCTATTGTTGACACCAGACCAGAAAGCCAGCGTGGAGTGACGATAACGTCGTTGTTCAAAAACAAGG
>DASQKG010000221.1:0-17159 GCA_035630655.1 Pyrinomonadaceae bacterium | reverse complement strand
TGCTTCCAACTCCATCGCGCCTTGACCTTCGAAGATCGCCCGGTCGGCGCACAGCCCGACAGCCGCCGCCACCGCATCGAAAAGTCTGCCGCACGAACTCGCCAACGGCACGTTCAATCCTTTTTCCAACATGCGATCAATCGTCGGCAGCGGCTTCGTGATCAAGTAACGATGAAGTTCCAGTGCGGAAAACTCTTCTACAAACTTTGCCCAGCTCATCCCAGATACCAGATGCGCATAGGTGTTGCGCCAGGGTTCGCGGATGGCCTGGACGCCGCCCACCATGGCTACGGGCTTGAAGGTGGCAATCCGACGATATCCAAAATAATCAGCCAGCAGAAACTCGCCGCCCCAGATCGTTCCGTCATCCCCAAAGCCTAGTCCATCAATCGCGATACCAAGCACGGGCGGTGCATCCAGCGCGACTCCGTTTTCCGCCATACAGCTGGCTATGTGCCCATGATGATGCTGAACTTCGAGAAGAGGCAGGTTGTCGACCGCCGCGCGTTGTTTGGCGAGTTTGGTGGAAAGGTATTCCGGGTGCATATCCGCAACCAACAAGCGCGGACGATGATCGTAAATCCTCGAATAGAGTTGCAGATTCTTTTGGTAATCCTCGAACGTCGAAACGTCTTCCAGATCACCCTGGTGCTGAGAAAGAATCGCGGCCCCGTCCTTGACGACGCAGAAAGTGGCCTTCAACTCGCCGCCAAAAGCGAGCAGGTCGGGCGCGCCCGCGAAGCCCGGCGGCAACGGCACAGCACTTGGGGCATAACCGCGTGCACGTCGAATCACAGATGGTCTACCAGCCACGATCCGCACGACCGAATCATCGATCCGGTTGGCGATTTCACGATCGTGCATCAACATGGCATCGGCGATCCCCCGTAGTCCGGTTCGTGCGCTGTCGAGGCTCGTGACCTGTGGTTCGTCGGAGATATTGCCGCTGGTCATGACAAGTGGCCGATCCATCTGCCGTGTGATCAATAAGTGCAGGGGCGTATAGGGCAGCATAAAGCCAACAGTATTCAGACCCGGTGCGATCCCCTCCGGCAACTTCTCTGCCCCGTCAGCTGAGAGCAATACGATGGGAGCTTCGGGACTCTGTAACAAGTCCGCCTCGGCCCGAGTCAAGTTGCAGTACCTGCGAATCGTGTCAACGTCCCTGGCCATTAGCGCAAACGGTTTGCCGTACCGATGCTTGCGTTGGCGCAACCGCTGCACGGCTTCTGGATTGGTGGCATCACAAGCCAAGTGAAACCCGCCCAGCCCGCGAATGGCTACCACCTGGCCGTTCCTTAGCAACTCGATAGCGGAACCCAGCGGCGTAGTCGTCGGAGGGTGGGCCGATGTCGCGTTCGTCTGAATTCCTTCAAGCCAGATTGATGGCCCACAGGTCGGGCAGGCGATCGGTTGCGCGTGAAAGCGGCGGTCGGCAGGCTGCAGATATTCCCGGTTGCAGGAGGTGCACATCGGAAAGTCCGCCATCGTCGTGTTAGCGCGATCATAGGGGACTTCTTTCACGATGGAAAAGCGCGGTCCACAGTGCGTGCAGTTGGCGAAGGGATAACCATAACGCCGTTCCTCCGGATCCAGCACTTCTGCTTGGCAGGCCCCGCAAATCGCAGCATCGGGAGTGACGCGTGTGCAGTTCTCGCCACTTACACTTTCGGCAATGCGGAAGTCCTCAAAGTCGAGCAGGTTCAAAACCTGCGTCTCGACATTTTCAATCGCCGAAAGCGGAGGCGCCTCGGTGTGCAACCGAGAAAGAAACTGCGAGATGGCACCCGAATTTCCGGTGGTTCGGATCAATACTCCAAACCCGTCATTAAAAACTTCGCCCACGAGTCCCTCATCGCATGCCAGTCGCCAGACCGTTGGCCGGAAGCCAACACCCTGAACTGTCCCTCGAACACGGATTTCGACGGTTTGCCGAATCTCCATAGCACCTAACCCTGCCACGTATTCGTCTTGCGAACTCTCTCTCAATGAATTTCCCAATTTCACGCTGCTTGAACCCCAGCGGCATCTATCGCTCTTTTTAGCCGACGTCCCACTCGGACTCGGGTCTCCTTAAGATTCTCTAACAAAGGCACAACCAGGCGAATCACTTGCAGCGGCGATTCGGGCGCCGTAAACACGGCACGATATATTGGTTCTTGCACAACGCTCCGCAATCGGCCGATCACCGCTTCAAGTTTCTGCTGCAAGGTGCCTGCAACGGCGAGGTCAGGAATGTCAATCAGCGATGCTTGCTGTCGCGGATCGCTCACGCCCAACATGTGTCGCCGCACGAGTTTCGCTTCCCGCTGTTGCGCCTCCACTGTGAAGCCTGCAGCTCGCGACCCTGGTACCTTCCGGCCGCCGTGAATGAAAGCCACGCGGCTTTGCGCTGCCTCGGTAACAGCCCGCACGAGCGCCCTGTCCCGGTCTAGATCGCATGCCCAACCCCCGTTGAATGTCTTGCGGCTCGGATTGTTCAAATCGAACAGGAAAGCGGCGAAGAACGGCATTCCATAGTCGTTAGGAATAAAGCGAACTTTTAGCTGCAGGTCGTTCCGCTCTGCGCGCTCGACTATTTCGAGCACGTCGTCCGGCAGACTCGCCGTCTCGACTAACTTCGAAGCGCTGCGGACGAATTCAAACGACCAGATGTCGCGCTCGATCAGCTCCAACAGAGCCTGAATAGTTGCCTCGAGCACCGAGTTGCCTGATGCCAGGCCATTGGTCGACGAACCAAAGAGCGACTGCCCAACGTCCGGTGCTGGATAAAAGATGAGTTCTGCAGGAATAGCACACTCGCCTCCACTCTCCAGGTCGCGAACAGAGGCGAGCAACAACGAACCATCGGGGTCGATCTCGCGCTGAAGAAGCGGAACGAAATCAAGAATTGCATCGTCTGCATGCTCATGGCCGGCGACGTCCCTCACAGATCCCCAGCGGGTTGAAACACGCCCCGTCCCCGGTTCGGCGAAAAAAAACTCGAGAGCCTCCATGTAAGCCCCGACTTCGGCATCGACGCGGTGCAGCCCTTTCCCAAAAGTATACGACTCCCCGCGTGCGTGCGGTCGCACACTTAAATATACTGGCACGCTCAGAATATCGAGGTCGGTGATATCTCTGACCTCGCTTATGCCAGCGGCTGAGGCCAACTGCCTGGCATACAGCAAGGTCACCTCGGGTGCTAAGCGGCGCATGCTTCGAGCACTGCTTGAAACCATGCGTTTGATCCCCGCAGAAAGCTAGCCCAACACTTCTCCGCAAGAAAATCTTAAGGCGCCGCACGTCTTGCAGGCCGCATCAGGGTCTGATCCGAAGAAACGGGTGCACGCGCGCGGGACCCGACTGCTTGTCCTCTCGCGTTAGTCCGCGTTGTCATTCTCGTCCAATCGCCATTGGAATAGTGGGACCACTAGTTGCGATTGGTTCGTGGAGGTAAAGATTGTCAGCCGTCGACGCCGTCGTCATCTCCGCCGCAGTGGGCCCCTGACGCGACGGTACCGCACACGCCGTCTACGTCTCCATCGTCATCGCCACAGTGAACTCCGGTAGCTGACGGGCGAGTGCCAAACAGGCGCGCGAATCGCGCCAAGGAATCTCCATCTAGCGTTATCGAGACTGTGTTCTTCGTCATAGTTTTCTCCTCTTATTCAAGGTAATGGGCAGGCTTTAGGGATTACACCAGAACCGCAGGCGATAATCGGCACTATCTTCCATGACCAGCAAAGATGCAAGTGTCGATCTGGTGTCGATTGGCGAACAAGCAAAACGTGAAATAATCATAAGCCGTTATCACCAAAACCGTGCCCCACTGAAACGCCGAGCGAGTCCTCGGGTTGGGCGGCTTATGCCAACATCTCCGGCTGGCTAAGCTCCCAGAAAACGCCTGTTCCTTTCCCGTCGCCGTGGAAGCGAAGGAGAGGGTTGATTTGGCACCTGTTGAGCCGATTGATAGCATCGTGCAGCCTGGTAGGCGCGTCGATCTCTTGAGTGATGGGCAATGGATCGTGAATGTGCTCAGCCCACCCTTCTTCTTCGAACACGCTCAGAATTGTCTCTTGATTCCGCGCCGGTACCCGAAAGCGCTTAACAATCGATCCGGCCAGTGATAACTCCCGCCGAGTCGTATCCCAGCGAGGCTTCAGAGCGGAACTCGGTGCCTCGTTTGTTTCGTAAGCCGGATGCGGCACGTTTGCGAGGGCCGCAGTTTCGGCAACGGCTGCGAGTGCAGCCAATGTCGCTTGGGGCGATCGGCCTGTCTCCCGGAAAACATGTTCTGCCAATGCGGCGCCGCTGGGCGTGAGAATCAAACAGGTGTGATTGTTGAAAAAGTAGCCAACGCTACGGCTGAACGAGCGATGGGGCTCGTCGTAACCTGACGTTTCCTCGCCGTGCTCGGCGAAGCCCTTGGTCAGCATCCAGCCAAGATCGCTGGCGGTTGTTCCTGACGCATACAGCCTGCCGGTTCGCAGGGCAAATTCCCACACGTTCACACCCGTGTCCTGAGCGCAGAGGTAGGCCCTCCAAAGAAGAGCGAGTCCCGCGCGCAGACTTTCGCCATTGAGGTCGAATGTTGGTTCCTCTGCCCAATCGGCCCAGGGTTTTCGTTGGCTGACCTTTGCGATCACAAAAGCACCCTCGTTCGGACGGGAAAGAGTCAGTACCGGACAGCTCGGACTTAAAGATTCTTCACCAGGAAATGCTTTCGCTTTACCGGTGTTCCATGGTTGTGGTGTTACTAATAACCTGCACCAGTTGCATCATGCCGCGGTCTTCGTGGCCCAGGATGTGGCAATGCAGAACGTACATGCCGGTGAAATCCACGAACCGGGTCAGCATCTTAAAGTAGCCACCTTTTGGGATTGCGAAGTTATCCCACCAGACCCAGGGTCGAGGTAGTTTGACCGGGTTCGGACTCTTAGCCGGATCAAAGATCTCCACCACTTGGAATGGATTTATGTGGATATGGAAAGGATGGGCCGCGCCGCCGTCGTTATACAGGGTCCACTCTTCGGTCGCACCAATGTGCATGGTTTGATCGATCGTTCCCTCGTCAAACTGCTTGCCGTCGATCGTGTGTACCGGAGGCGGGAACGGAGCATTCGTGCCCCGTCCCATTGCCGGCGCAACCGTCGGATCCGCCGTGGACTTGAAACGGAGCTCCCGTCGGATCCTGACGTCACCAAAACTGATGTCCGCGAGAAACCCGGGCATTGCAGGAAACTGCGCCTGAGTTGGGAAAGGCATCGGACTCGCGATTGGTGTAACTCCAGTATCCTGTGCCACGTTTACGGTGAAAAGAAGCTTGCCACCAAAAGTTACTTTGTACGGACCCGGAGTGCTGGGCGCCTGTACCAGTAAATCTATCCGGTTTCCCGGCGCTAAGCTGCCGAACGGAGGTGTCGACTGCGCGGGAACCTTAAACGCCGCATTGGTAAGCGCCGGATTGTAGTTGCTCGGATCGAACTGCACACCGTCCTGGGCGGTTTGCACCCACTTGAGTCCCGTCGGTTGATCCAGTGGCACGGCCGCCTGGTGGCAGGCGTTCACAATCCGCCAGAGTTGCATCTCGTTCGGGTTCATCTGCATGACCGGCGTGTATTGCCCGTTCACATAAACCAGATCGGTGTTGAATGCCTTCTGGCCTGTGGCGCTGCGAAGCAGGGGGAGTACTGCCCCAATCTGCTGCAACACCAACACACGTTGCCTGGTAATGAAAGGGTTCAGCTTATCGTCGTAATCACCTTCAATGATCAGCGCGCCGGCCATGCCATTCGCTAAGTTCAGTGCGGTTGATCCATGCTTGTGACCGTGATACCAGTGCGTTCCGGGCGCTTGGCCCATGCTGGTTTTCTGACCATTCCATACCGGTATATTGAAGCAATTGGGGAAAGCGCCCATGTAATACTGCGGCAACTGGTTGTGGGCCATCTCGTTCACGTTTTGCACCCATAACTGTTGGTCGTGTGGCAACGTCCCTGGTTGGCCCTTCCACGGAGCGGTCTTGTCATACGCTATCAGAAGCTTTTTCTGCCACTCTTGCCACGCTGGGGGCCAGTCGGTCCACAACAGGGGCTGCTTACCGTTCGCGCATGCCTTGAATATCTGGTCGAAGATAGGTTTCACATTCTGCTCATTCACGGTGGGTTTGCCGTCGGTCCCGCGGGGAGAGGGCCGAATATTTAGCAAGACGTTGTCGGAAATTCCGCTGGGACTGACGTGGCTACCATGAAAATGCAAATTGGTTGAACTCGAGCCGTGAAAGCAGTTCGGTGGTTTTTCAAAACTTGGGTCACCAGGATACGTGTTGACGCTCGTTCCGCCGGGGCCCACGGATTTATTTTGATCGCAAGCCTGCCCATTCTCAGCAACGTCTAAGGTGCCCGGAAAATTTTTTACGTTCACGTGGTTGAGGAGCGTGATTTGAACTCTGTCCCCCACGCGCGCCCGAAGAGTGGGGGCCGGACTTGGGACACCGGTAGTCGTAGGCCACATCTTGCCAGGGGTCGCCGGATCGTAGCCGGCGATATAACGCATCTGCCCGGTGTTGGGAACACACACCCCTGCAGCCCCGTCGTTTGGGGGGGCCAAAAAAGTCCTCTTTTCATCCAGGATCTTGAGTACAGCCTGAAGGGTTTTTGTCGAGCTCGAACTCGTGATTTCCATTATTGTCTGCAGCGGCTTGCCCGGGGGACAAGGAGCTGCGACCTGTTGCGCCCAAGCCTTCAGGGCCAAAGGTGGCAGCATCGAAGTTATCGCCAATCCCGACGTCGCGGCTATGGCATATTGGAGGAAGCTCCGCCGGGTAACCTCGGACCCCTGCTTAACGTTGGATGACTGATTGCGATCTTCTTCGCCCGTTTGATCCTTGACGATCGTCTCTTCTAACATAGAAACCTCCTCAGGTAAGGTTGTTGCGCAGCGTCTTCCTGCCAGTTGCGGCCAGGGGTCTACGCTGTTGCCCGCTCTAGCGTCTTCATAGCCAACGCGCCTTACTTCGTGTAACTACCGTACGGGCCTTTCTTGGTTTTGCCTCCGTACGCGCCTTTCTTGGTTTTGCCACCGTACGCGCCCTTCTTGGTTTTGCCACCGTACGGACCTTTCTTCGTTTTGCTTTTCACAGGAACTACCTTGATTTGTCCCGTCTCGCTGGGATGTAGAACACAAACGTAGTTCAAAGTGTAGGGCGCTGGCGGGTCCAGAGAAATCTGGCTCGACTCGCTGTCAGGTGCAATCTGGAAGTCAAGCCAACCTGTGGGGTTTGCAGCGCTGGGCGCAGGCCAATGAGCGACTGTGTCGTCGTTTGACCAGTAAACGCTGTCGTTCGGGTACGCGGTCAATGGATTCGGGTTAAACACCGCGGGTGTCCCCGCTTTGATTTGAATCTTGAATATGGACATTGAAGGTCCTCCCTATGTCCTCTGTAAGGTGACTCAGATGAGAAACGAAAAAGCACTGGCTAGAGAGAGCGTGAGTTTATCACAGCTACCATTTGTTGCAAGGATTCTTGCAAAGTTTTTTGTAGTCACGCCGAGTAGGTTCGTTCTCGATACTGAGCGCAGATGCCAAGCGAACGATCCAGCACGAGTTGTCCGACCAGAAATGGAGGCTCAGGACTTTGTGAAATTCACTTGTTGAGACGGCGGGCGCAAAGGTTACTCTACGGCAGCTTACATTTCGAGCTGAACTGGATGGAGATGGCCTATCAAGAGAATCACAAGCGCGACGATGAGGTCATGCGCGCATTTCTCGATCCGGGTGTTCATAGCCGAAAAACCCTCTGTCGAGCCAGGCCCGGACCCACGCCACCGCCTTCGCACTAAAATGATCCTTCTCTGCACTTCTTAATCCCTCAATAACCTGCGCCAGCGTTTGGCCACTGAGAAGCGCCTTCAATAGAGCATGTTCATCGGGTGATAGTTCGTAGAACCTAACTACATAGTCTCGCCGGGTAATGGCCAAGAAAAAGTTACCGGCAGGCGCGAGCAGATCAGTGTCCCTTCCGTGTCGCGCGGCGTCGAAGTACTGATGAACCGGATAACGAAAATCGAACAACCTAAAACACACCGCTGGAAAATACGTCCTCTCCAGGAGTTGGCTGTCGGTCGACTGATCAGCTTGCAGTAATGTCCGACCCTCGAAGCCAGGCCCATCAAAGACTTCGCTAAAGGCGCGCTCAAGTCTGGCGAGATCGATAATGAAGTCCGGCCAGCTCTCGCGTTCGCCTGGAAGTACCTGAGAATCGGGTCGCGTATCCGCGAGATAGCGCGGAAAATTCTCGCCGAGGCGATCCAATGTGTAGCTCCTGGATGGATAGGAATGGATGTAGTCAAAAGTGAAACGGCTAAACAAGTCCTTGCCGAGGGCATGCAACAACGCCGGAAACTCAGCGCGGAGACACTCCTGGATTCGAGCGAAATACGCATTGCCGTAAATCGCTAGTCGCTCACTCGCAGCCAGAGAACCTGATTCGGCAACCAAATCCGAGATTTGATCGGGCGAAATTTCGACATGTTTCTGCGCCGCACTGGAAGTAATCCCGGCGTGAATTCCACTCGGATTCGTGATTACGGCCTGCATCCAGCCTTGTGTGTTTTGCAGGGTGCGTGCTGGCCTGTTCATTGGGTATTCGAAACCATGAAGTGCACCGGATTTGAAATTGCGAAAAGTTCGTGGTCAATCGACACAGGCGCGGGCAGTGACAATGAAATACCCCCGGAATCTTCGTCGAGATAATCTCGCGCCTTAAGCACCTCTGACTGGAGAACGGGAAACTCGGGAATGTTTGCGTCCCATTCCAGCAGCGTTGAAGCTCCCCCCGTAAGGCGGTGGGCCAATCGATAGAGATCCCAAACAGGTTCAGAGACGTTGCCGTCGTGCGTGTCGATCAAGTGCGTTCCATAGTTTCTGTGTCCAGCCAGATGAAACTGAACCACGCGGTCATGAGGAAGCGCCTCAATATACTCCCGCGGATCGAAATCGTGATTCACACTTGAGACATAGACATTGTTGACATCGAGCAGCAAGCCGCAGTCCGCTTCTTCCGCCATGAGATGGATAAACTCCCATTCGCTCAAGGTCGAATGAGCGAAGGCGACGTAAGTGCTCGGGTTCTCCAGGATTAGACGGCGCTCGAGAATATCCTGCACGGTCCGGATGCGGTCAACGATGTGGGACAGACTTTCCTCGGTTAACGGGACTGGCAATAAATCGTGTGTATTAACTCCATTAACGCCGGTCCAGCAAAGGTGGTCCGAAATCCAGGCTGCGTGAATGCTGTCTGCCAGTCGCTTGAGGGTCCTCAAGTATTCGAAATCCAGAGGGTCCGTGCTCCCAATTGACAGCGAAACACCATGCATCGCGATGGGATAACGTTCCGCAATCTGATCGAGAACGTAGCGCGGACGGCCGCCCGAGTTCATGAAATTCTCAGATATGATCTCGAACCAGTCCACTCCTGGTTGATTGGCAAGGATATAGTCAAAGTGAAGGCTTCGGAGCCCTACACCGAAACCGAGGTTGGGAAAGCTCAACCGAGCAGCTTTCTTGTCACTCAACAATTTCGACATTGTTCGTCTTACGAAAGAAAGCCACCCGACGTTGCAGTCGGGTGGATTGGAGCGGTTTTGGAAAACCCGCTAAAGTAACTCGCTCACGATTCAGGCCGCGTGAGAGCTGTTTGCTCAGGTAACACGTACGTATACCGGTGCCTACGTACAACTGGGAGATGGGCCAAACTTAATGCCTTCCTTGGTCATCCGCGCCTCAAATAGTTTCCTGGCGAATTGCCAAACGCTACCGCCCTTATTCGGACCGTCGTGGTTTTCCCAGGTGCAATTCGGGAACGGCGCCGGACTGTTTCCCGAGCCGATCGGACTTCCGCAGCCACCCTGGCCCTTACACGAGTTCTGCCCGGGTGTCGATTGCACTTCTGCAGATCCCCACCCGCAACCTCCTTGTCCGGCACAGGCATTTGTCCCGGAGCAGGTGTGCGGGAACGCAGTAGCACAAGTTCCAGAGCCAGCAATGTCCCCCGAGCCTCCGACACCCTGGCCCTTACACGCGTTGAGACCGGCACAAACATGAAGATCTGCTAATGTCGTAGGTTGCTCAGCGATTCCTGTCATCTTTCCTCCTCAAAGTTTTTCGCCACCGACTTAGGCAAGTGATCGTTGTAGGCGTTCAGTCGACTGGGCGTCAGACTCAATTATTTGCGCAGCCCGGCGTTCGATTCAGATGGTTCGAGTTTTGTGAGTCAATGTAAGGAACGCCGCTTCGCAACCAGCAAGGGACTCCTTGATCGTGAGTTAAGAAAACCAGAAATCGAACTTGGAACGAAGAGTCTCCGCTGAATTAGACAGGACGGAATCTATCACAACCACTCAATCGGTACAAAAGTTTGGAGTGCCTCAGTTTGAAACTGAGGCACTACCAAGAATTGGTGCTACGGTAACGGTAAGTAAAGTCTCTTGGGAAGGATTGAACGGGCAGTATTTGCATCACAGGAAAGCGCAATGGTGGCCCCATCCTCAAGTAGCGAACGATCAAAAACAATTACAACCAGTTCCTTTAAGCCGATACTAACGTCGCCCAAATGCTGTTCGTTGCTCCTACTGCGATGCCTCTCGAGTCCCACCGCCCTCGCGTTTTTGTTCGCGCCTACTAATGTAACTCCCAGGCTATGGCTAATAGATTAAGGGGCTTTTGTTTCAACCTTCTCAGTCGTTTTGTTGCTGTTATTATCAGCCTCTCGTAAACTCATTAGCATTTCGGTAGCGGATAGAAACAAGTTATGACCGTTACCACGTGAGACGAATTTGATGTGTGGATCGACCTGGCCGGCAGCGTGATCGCTCCAACCTGTGCTGACAACCAATGACCCTCTTACAAGTCCCAGAATCGAACGGGCCGCCGCACACGCAGAAAAACAGGCCGCCTCCAAGGAAAGGCGGCCGGGCTCTCAGAAAGCAGTTGGTAACTCTTAGTTCGGGATGACAAATACGTCGTCACCGAGTGGCTGGTTTAGCTTTACATCCTTCACGCTGTACTCGACGAAAAATGCTCCCTGCTTCATTTCGAGGCGCTGCGTAAAGTTGTAAGAGACAAGCACGCCCTCGACGTCCTTCGTCTTGCTTATGTCAGTGCCGAACGTGTAGCCGTTAAAAGGAATGAGAAATGTCATAACGCGGCCGGTCGTTGCGTCCACATAGAATTCGGTTGCGTTTCCGTCCGCATCGGCGATGCGAAAGCCGCGCTGTTTCTTCTTGTCTGGCAACGCCGTGACCGTATAACCGGGCTGGTCAAGCTTTGCCAGCATTGGCAGACCAAACTTGCTCATCGGCGGCATGCTCACACCCGGCATCGAGCTGTAGGATTGCTGGCCGTTGTAAACGTTCTTGAAGCTCACCGCCGGACGGGCGTCAATGTCGAGACGTGCCTTGTCGCCGGCTATTACGATCACAAATTTGCCGGGGAGTGACTGGGTCGAGTTCGGAGCAAAAAGGTCCACCGTGCCGATTAAAACCATGCTGGTGACATTCTTGAATTTCTCCCCACCCTGCGCTGCCAATGCCGCACGCGCTAAGTCAACAGGGGCCGTTGTCGGCGTGATCGACGCAGGCGCAGAACCGTTTATCGCTGCTATGGTTCGAGCAGTGGCGAGTGCTTCACTCTGAGCATGGCTGGCAACCGAGTGGCTGAGAACTATACCGATCAAGGCGACTAATAACAGAGATCTTTTTTGCATAGGAATCCTTTCCAATTGATGAAGGGGATAATCCCCGGATTTTTAGAAGCTCAAACGGATACGGCCCGTGATGCGCCTATTGCCGGCGCCGGCGCTACCCGGAACGCCAAATCCGCCGAATCCATTCAAGCCCAGAGATTCACCAAAAGCGGGCGACGAGAGGTTACCCTCAGGCGGCTGCAGGTTGGTGCGATTAAGAAGATTCTGAACACCTAGCGAAAACTGCATGCTGTAACGCTTGGCTTCCTTGTTGCCGCCGCCGCCCAATCCGCCGGGCCCGAGTCCGGGAATTCCCGACGTTGCAGGCTTAGCCGGAGCAGCCCCACCAGACGCGGACTTGGCCGCGCCGGGCTGCGTTTTTGGCGTTGAGTTGGCAGCAGATTTCCCTGAATGAAGCGAGCCAAAGGTCCAGGTCTTGCTCGCTGTCAGGTTGACAATGAAATAACCTGGCGACTGTCCGTAGTTTCGTGGAATGAGCGGTTCGCCCAACGCGGGCTGCAAATTGAAGTTCCCGAATTGCGTGCAGACGACGTTTGCCGGTCTCGCCGCGCCATTACAAGCCACTTCCGCCGGAGCAAAAGAAGGCCGTTCTGAAAATTGACCGTCTCCGTTTGTGTCGGCGCCGGTAATTATGTTGAAGGGAGCGCCAGAGGAAGCAAGAACAAAAGGATTCAAAGTCACGCCCCAGGGCAGGGTCCACGTTCCGCCAAACGTAAACCGGTGACGAATATCAAACCCGCTGCGCCCATATTCAGGTCGGAGGTCGTAATTGTTCGCCGGAAAGGTTCCGCTTCCCTGCCCATCGGCGTCATTGTTGCTGTGGCTAAGATAGTAGTTGCCAAAGAAGCTCACCACCCGGGTAAATCGATTGTTGAACCCGATGAATATCTGGCGCTGTTTGAATCTAGCGCTGGATTCGATCTGATAAATGTCGCCAGCATTGCCGTGCGGACGAACTCCACTCGGATTGGCTTGCGTGATGCTACCCGGCAGCGGCGCATTAATATCGCGGATCCGGATTCCATGTTGAATCTGAAGCATGAAAATGCCGGCGAACATCGTGAACCTGTACGGCAATTGCCGCTCGGTTTGAAATCCGCCGCCATAAATTGTTGGAGTCGTCAGGTCCGACGCTACTCGATAAGTGATCTGGCGTCCGGTGCCTGGGCCGGTCAACTGTGGCAAGCCGGGAAATGAGTCCAGCGGGCCGCCGGCAGTCGGCGGCACGTAAGCCAGGTTGCCATTCTGATCCGGCACATAGAGCGGACTCTCTCTGAAGAGGAACTGCTGCTGATTGACGCCATCAAAGCGGCGGGCCAGCAAAGTCTGAGCCTCGCCAAACCGATTGTAGAAAACGCCGAACCCTGCGCGAATTACCATCTTGGGTGCGCGCGCACTGTTGGCCCCGCCCGGTGACCACGCTACAGCCAAACGCGGCGCAAAGTTTAAAGGACTATGCGTATTGGTCTGATATTCATAGCGCAGGCCATAGCTGAGTGTGATGTTCGGCCGTACGCGCCAATCGTCTTGACCATACACGCTTGCATCAAACTGGGAGACCGACACTTTCGGATTCCCGGTATTAATGCTGAACTGGGCTGGGCCACCACCGCGTGCGCGCAGATCGAGTAACGTCAGATCACCCTGGGGATTGGTAGGACTTTGAACTCGCGCAGATAGGAGCCTGTTCCTTCGATATCGTTCCAAGCTGTCGACCGCTATCGGATCGGTGCTTATCACGTCGCCATTAGCGTCCAGTTGCGGCACCAGCCCGCCTGTAAAAACATACTGTCCGCCAAAGTTGGCTGGATTGTTGTTGTCAATCTGCAAGCCGCGCAGACGGCCGCCAATTTTGTAGGAGTGCTGCCCTTTCTGAATAGCGGTGAAATTGGACAGCTCCCAGCGCTGGTCTGTGTTTTCGAAGTGGCCCACCTGGGAACTGCCACCGAAGAAAGATCCACTGACGACGAGCGTCGGCTTTGAACTATCGCCCAGGTACTCGTTGCGCGAACGAGTAAATTGAAAACGCGTCTCATTGAGTGTCGTCGGATTGATGACTGCCGTCTCGGTGAGCTGAAGATTGTGCGAGCTCGCGAGTGCTGTAAAGCCACGCTCCGGCAGCGAGAAGCCGCCCACACCGTTGTTCTGCAAATTAGAATCGTTATAAGTGTAACGGATGATCAGGGTGTTGTTTGTGTTCAGCGCATAGTCAACGCGCGGGCTGAAGGTGATAAAGCGCCTGGGTGTCAGCACGGAGGCACCGCTGGTGACGCGATTAAGGTTGGGATCAAGAGCAGTTACCGTAACGAGTTCGTTATCGTTGACCTCACGACGCTCGAAGTTCACAAAATATGACGCCTTGTTAGCGACGAGTGGACCACTGAGACTGCCGCCAAACTGGCGCATTTGAAACGGGGTGCGCTTTCGGGAGGCGGTGGCAAAAGGATTGCGCGAATTGAGACTTTCGTCGTTGAAGTTTAAGAACGCAGTGCCGCGCAACTTGTCGGTGCCCGGTTTTGTGAAAATATCAACCCTGCCTGACGGCTGATCATTCTCTGCCGCGAAAGGATTTTGGTTAATGCGGATTTCACGGATCGAGCTCTTCGACGGCAAGGAACCACCGGAAAAACCGTCAACGAAGATCTGGCCACCGTTTGGCCCCATCGAGGGTCCTGCAAGCGCCTGCAACGCCGCCGCCAGCTCCTCCGGATCGTCCGGCAACGCATCGAGATCCTTGCCTGAGATTACGGTTTGATTCGCATTCGCACTGGCATCCGTGCTCACGGGTGTCTCGACTGCGACTGTCACTTGCTGTTCTTCAATGGTTACCTTGAGGGTTAGGTCGAACGACGGGCGTTGTCCGGCCTTCAGCTCCACTTCCTGATCCCCAGACGCCGCAAAACCCTTCGCCGTTGCGCGTAGGGTGTATCTGCCCGGCGCCAAGCCGCTGAAGGCATAGATGCCTTCGTTATTACTCACCGTCGTTTTTGCCTGGCCGTTCGCGTCTACAATCGTGACGGACGCACCCACAATGGCCGCACCCATCTCATCGGTGATGAGACCGCGTAGCGCTGCCCGATTCTGCTGACCAAAGAGCGCAGTAGCTGCAATGGCGATAATCAGAGTTGTTTTGAGAAAGCGTGGGATAAGTTTTGTAAACATAATAAAGTTGCCTCGGAGTTACGTTGTCAATAACAGCGAACGTGTCGCGCTTGTCATGATTTGAAAGAGAAACAAGTCTTCCGATGATGGGCCAAGGGATGGCTAACCAGTCGGTTCCTTCATCGGCGCGGAACTACGGTAAGCCAATGCCAAAAGTAACGCCGGAGCCCAAACCCCCGGCAGGATTTGGAGCTGTCTGGCCTGCGCGTGGCTGCTGCTTGGGAGCTACCATTGCCAAGAGCACGTCGGCTCCGCTAATCAGAGTAATTGCCGTAACGCGTGTTGGATCTGCACCTCTGGTGCTGGAAACAATAATCGTATCTCCGGCTTTGAGATCCGCCGTCGAGATAGTTGGTAAACGGTCAAGCATCTCCTGAATGTTGGGACCACCTGCTCCCCGCGTACCAGCGGTACCCGGTCCACTCGAGCCCTGGCCTCCGCCGGGCATCATCGCGGCCATCTCTGCGGGAAATTTGCGCAACACCGAATCGGCTTTGATCACAATCGTGAGCGGCTTATTGATTTGCAGGTCATTGACCTTGATTTCGCCGGTGGCGGTATCAACCGCAGTCACCGTGCCCGCAACTGTGCGGAAAGATCCGGATACAACTTTCTCGGGAGTGAAATGCGTTCCGTCGACACTCTTTTCGCCCAGGGCTCTAACTTGATCGCCAACTTTCAATTCTGCGAACACGCTGGTCCTGGCATCGCTGAATTTGATCGAGTCCGGCGCATAGCGGCGCGCGTCAACCTTATCCGAGATCGCTATAATCATCGGCTGCGAACCCATTCCGTTGCGGGTCGAGATGGTCACCTCTTTTGTGTCGGGCTTTACCGCCGAGATAACACCCAGGATTCCACGCCGGCGCCACTCAAGCTGCTCCGCTTCCTGCTTCTTCGCGATATCGCCTTTGGTCATCACAACCAGTGTCCGGGCGGTGGCAGATTTGTGGTCGTCGGCAACCTTGCCCATCGCCAAAACACGATCGCCCTCGACCAGATCAGCCAGGGTGATCTTGGTGGCCTTTGCAAGTGTGGTTTCTCCAGGAAGTGAACGTGAAAAGCTGGTTGAGTCACCGAGAGTGATCGCGACAAGCGAGCCGGCATCTGTCTTAACCGTAAGCTGCTTGGCTGCGGAATCGATCCCTTTAAGTTCGCCGACTACATGGCTCGGCGTAATTCCAGCATCTGTGTGCGTCAGTTGGGTCTGGCCGTATGTTCGTTGGCCGCTCAGTGTTGCAACCAACACCAGAACAATAAGCAAAAGTAGCGATCTCATCCGTCCTCTCCCATTCTTTGTTTTTGTTACCGCGTAGAGATGGTGAGCGTTGCTACTCAACTTCTCCTCAGCGTTTGATATAGGCATGCTTGAGAACCTCGGAGCATCTTTTTGGTGTTGTATGCATCTCCTGAAAATCCATCAGGCGACTCTCCACCAAATAGCAAGTTCGAGGCCACGAGCGGTTGAGCGATTGAGCGCTCAATAAGGCAAGGGTTGAAGTTGTAAATGCGACTGGCCAGAACCAACCAGGACATTATTAGCCTTACCCTACGCCTCTTAAGGCAGTTGCTACTTGAATGGAAGGACTATTTCGAAAGGGCTGTTTTTTGTCCTAGGGTGGGTGCGAATATTCCTATCCGGAGGGCCCTGGCGACAAGGAGAAAGGCTGTTAGCAGTGAGGCACAAGTTTAGCCCTTGACAGTAACTTCCACAGGCAAGGATTTTGGGCGGGTCTTACGATCAGTTGCGACGCTTGGTATTGTCGTCGGTAGGCTTGCTGCTCTTTCCAATATATCTATTACATCTTCCATCAATCGAGTAATGCGTTCTCGTGACAGCGTCGGTTCCGAATAACAAAAGGTCACCTCTAGCTGACTATGATAGATAGCGATTATGGCGGTGATGTTCTCGGGGAACGCCGTCATCGAAATTGCCAGATTAAACCCATCCAGGGCTATCGGCCCGAACCGTCCCGGGATGCTTATGACTCCCAGGTTAGTCGCCATGATGCGAGAGTTGAATTTCGCAATTCTCTTGATCAGGTCAGCCGGCTTGATCCTTCGGGGAAGAAACTTATTGAGCAACGCCAGCGATACTACCGGCTCTTTTCTCGCAATGGCCCGCTTGAGGTCGCTCCTGATAGCAATGGCTAGCTTCCAAAATTCGGTATGCGGGCTAATTTGATGTGCTGTTACTGCAATTGAGACGAAATTTCCTACCTCATCCTTAATTGGCTGGCTGAGCGCGGAG